>NZ_JBNGGG010000008.1:0-254066 GCF_049974585.1 Streptomyces sp. UG1
TCCCCTGGATAGCAGAGGCCCCTTCTGTCTCCCGACACCCTTGACACCGCCAACAGGGCCTTAACTTCGTGGCATTGGACGAGGCGGTCGAACTGTTGCAGGAGCGGGCCGCCGCCCTCTGGCCGGACTTCCGCGTCACCGACGCCAACCGGGCTGAGGCCGCCCGGCTGTGCGCCGACCTCGACGGGCTGCTCCTGGCCATCGAACTGGCCGCGTCGCGGTTGCGGACGCTGACCGTCGAGCAGGTCGTGGAGCGCCTTGAGGACCGCTTCGCGCTGCTCACCGGCGGCTGCAGGACCACGCTTCCACGCCAGCGCACGTTGCGCGGGATGATCGAGTGGAGCTACGAGCTGTGCACGCCCGCCGAACAACTGCTGTGGAACCGGCTCTCGGTCTTCCGCGGCGGCTTCAGCCTGGACGCCGCCGAGTACGTCTGTGCGGGGGACGGCATCGCGGCGCATGAGGTGCTGGACCTCCTCGACCGGCTGGTGTCCCAGTCCGTCGTAGTGACGATGTGTGCAGGCGACGGGTCGGCCAGGTACCGGCTGCTGGAAACCCTTCGCACGTACGGGCGGGCCCGGCTGGCCGAGTCGGGTGAAGAGCTGAGGCAGCTGCGGCGGCACCGCGATCTCTTCCTCGCCCTCGCCGAGCGCACCGCCTCCGACTGGTTCGGTCCCGGTCAGGAAGAGGCTCTGGCCCGGATGCGCGCCGAGCACGGCAATTTCCGGGCGGCACTGGAGTTCGGAACGAGGGTTCACCCAGCCGGGGCAGCGCCCGTCCCGGCAGGGCCCGCGAAGGCGGAGCCACACCCGCCGGAGCACGGGGTCACGGATCCCGCCGACGCACAGCAGGCGCTGCGCCTGGCCGCGGCGCTGCGCTTCCACTGGTGCGCCGACGGGTTCCTCAGCGAAGGACGCCGCCACTTCGACCGTCTTCTCGCGGCGGCGCCGGAACCCACCCCGGTCCGGGCCCGGGCGCTGTGGGCCGCCGCCTGGGTGGCGATACTCCAGGGAGATCTCGCGACGGCCGACCGCTGGCTGGACGAGGCCGAGGAGCTGGGCGAACGACTGGACGACCCGTCGGTCCGTCCGTACATCCAGGGCTACCGTGGCGCGTCCGTGTACTTCCAGGGGCGGACGGCGCAAGCCGTGCCCCTGTACGAGGGGGCGCTGGCCGCTCACGAGGCGGCGGGCGAAGGACCGCAGGGGCTGTTCTGGCTGTTCCAGGTGGCGATGGCCCAGGTCCGTCTCGGGGACGCGCACGCGGCGGAGGAGGCCGGCAGGCGCGCGGTGCGGCTGGCGGAAGAATCCGGGGAGCGTCTGTACGGGGGCTATGCGAAGTGGGCGCTGGGCTATGTGCTCTGGGCACGCGGCGACAGGCAGGAGGGCGCGGTGCTGACGCGGGCCGCGCTGGAGATCCTGCGGGGCTTCAACGACTACGCCGGGACCGCGGCTGCCCTGGAAGTGTTCGCCTGGATCACCGCATCCCGGGGCGACCACGAGCGGGCGGCACAGCTGCTGGGCGCCGTGCACGCCCTGACCCGGCACAGTGGAATCCGGGACATCGGTGCCCGCCCCAACTCCACATTCGGCGGGCACCGCGCCCGCTGCGAGGCAGCGGTCATCTCTGCTCTGGGCCCGGCCGGCTACGAGAAGGCCCTCGCGGAGGGCGCCGGGCACGACAGCCCGGCCCGGGCCATCGCCCTCGCCCTGGACACCGCGGCCGACATCGGGTGCAGCGCCCCGGCCACCACCGCACGGTGCCCGCTCAGCCGCCGGGAGCGGCAGGTCGCCGCGCTGGTCGCCGAGGGCATGACCAACCGGCAGATCGCCGCCCAGTTGGTGCTGTCGCCGCGCACGGTCGACGGCCACATGGACAGCATCATGACCAAGCTCGACTGCAGCCGCCGCGCCCAGGTCGCGGCCTGGTGGGCGGCGAACCAGGTACCTACCCCGTAGGAATCAGGTATCGCACCCCGTAGAACCACCCATGTCCGCGAACGGACACGCACCGATGCTTGCCGCATGAAGCGCAGCACGCAGGGCGGGCTCGTCACAGCGCAACCTGCGAGCCGGTGCCGCTCAGACCGTCCTGAGCACTGAGAGCCCCACACCGTCGTGGGAGCGTTTCCACTCTCCCGGCGCGGGCCTGACCGCGGGGCGGGCCCGGTCACCTCCGGGTACCGGTGTCCGGTCACGTCGGAAAACGATGGCCCGCACGCCGTTCGACACAGTTCATCTCCTTCCTGGGTCGGTCCACCGACCACGCACAACGGAGCGCACACCATGTCCCGAGCACACATCTTCCGCAGGCTCAGCGCATCGGCCGTACTCCCGGCGGCCCTTGCCGGCGCCGTCCTCGTCGCCGGCGTGGGCGGCGACCTCACCACCGGTGCGCAGCACCAGTCGCTGGGCGGGCACGTCCAGCTGGCCAGCGCGACGGCCCCGACCGATGGCATGAGCTTCGACATGACGAACGCCGACGCCGACCGGTACGACGCCATCATCAACTTCCTCCGCGGGCGGGGCGGCGGTTGGTCCCTCTACCAAAGCATCCGTGTCACACGGACGAGCGACGACTACTTCCCCCTCACCCTGTCGGTGGGCCGGAGCCGGGTCACTCTGATCTTCAACGCGCGGAACATGTACGTGACCGGCTGGTTCAACGAAGTGACCCGCCACTACATCCGGTTGAACGAAGGGCCGGGCAGTCTCCCGGGGCAGAACGGCGCCACGGAGAACCGGAACTGGCTCAACTACAACGACATGGAGCGTGCCGGTCAGATCGACCGCGGCAGCCAGGGCATCACCATGGGGTCCATCCAAGGCGCGATCAGCGACCTGGCAAACGGCAACTGGCGGGACAGTGCGCGGGGCCTGCTCGTCCTTGTCCAGGCCCTTTCCGAGGGTGCCCGCTACGACTTCATCTCCTACCGGATCACCCACGCGATGCGCAACAACGGCATCTTCTACGCCGGGGCCTCGTCCAACGTCAATGGCGGGTCGGGCGCCCTCTCGCTGACGGCCCTGGATCTGGAGAACAACTGGGGACCCCTGTCCCAGGCAGTCGAGAACGCGACACAGAACCACTTTCCCGTGAACTACCAGATCGGCAGTGGGGCTTTCACGACGATGCAGGCGATTGACGAGCAGCTGGCCATGGCCCTGTACATCAAGATGTAGCCCAAAAACGCGCAAAGTAGCCCAAACTGGTAAGCGGGCTCGGGAGTCGGACAGTGTCCGCCCTCGAGCCCGCTTGCCGTCGCCGGGCGGTCCTCCCCGCGACCGCGCGAGGTGAGACGGCGCACGGACACGGTCGGAGACGCGTCCGAAACTCCCTGGTCAGAGCGGTGCCCCAGGCCACGTATCCCCTCTCGAATGACGAGGGCCGAAGCCAAGGCGATACTCCGTGGCCGGCGGGCATCTGTGCCGATGCCTCGCCTGCTGCCCTGGGTGAGCCCAGCCCGGACCTGCGCCGCGAGATCCACGGTGGCCTTCAAGTCATGGAGAACCGGAACTCGGCGAACACCGTGCAGCACTACGGCAAAGACGGCGCCCTCACCGGCCCGGACAAGGAGCATGCCGAGACCTTGATGTTCGCGCTGCACCTTCTTCAGTCCATCCTGGTCCACACCAGCACCCTGCTGCTTCGGCGTGTTCTTGCCGGACCGGGGTGGGCGAAGGAGGTCTCGGGCGAGGACCGGCGCGTGCTGGCCGCGCTCTTCTGGCCGAATGCCAATCCATACGGCCCGTTCCGGTTGGAGATGGGCAAGCGGTTCAACTTCGCCCTTCCTGTCGTGCCCCGTCCCCGGACATCGGCCAGCATCGCCGGCCAACCAGCAAGGGAGTCCCGCGAGGGCTGTTGAACAGTACGGGTGCTGGGTCAGCGGCGCCGGCACCACTGCCTTCTCGCCGTACAGTTCTCCGGCCTCGTCGGCCCAAACCACCCGTGCCCTTGTCACCGGCCACGGCGGTGCCGGGTTCCGGCCCCACCGCGTGCTGTGGGGCCGGAATCGTTACGGCGGCAGGGGAGCAAGGAGCTGCTGTCGCCTCTGGGGGGATTCGGTCACCAGGCCACCGGAAGAGCGGTGACGCCGTACACGAAGCTGTTCGTCCGCATCTCGATCTCGTCCGCGGGTGCGCCCAGGCGCAGCGTCGGGAACCGTTCGAGGAGTGCGGGAAGCGCGATGCGCAGTTCGACGCGGGCGAGTTGCTGGCCGACGCACTGGTGGACGCCGAAGCCGAAGGCCAGGTGGGCGGTGGCGGAGCGGGTGATGTCGAGGGTGTCGGGGTTCTCGAAGCGCTCCGGGTCACGGTTGGCCGCGAACAGGGCGGGGACCACGACATCGCCCTTTTTGATCTGCCGGCCGCGGATCTCGACGTCTTCCAGGGCGGCGCGTTCCAGGCCGTACTGCGGGATGGTGAGGTAGCGGAGCAGTTCCTCGACCGCTTTGTCGATCCGGCCGGCCGGGTCTTCGCGCAGCAGTGCCAGCTGGCCGGGGTGCTGGAGCAGGGCGAAGGTGGACAGGGTGATCATGTTGGCGGTGGTCTCGTGACCGGCCACGAGCAGGCCCATGCCGAGGCCGGTCGCCTCCTCCAGGGAGAGGTCCTCGTCCTGGGCGAGTTCGCTGAGGATGTCGTCGGTCGGGTGGTCGCGCTTTTGGCGGGCCAGGTTGTGGACGAAGTCCAGGATCCCTTGGTTCGCCGCGGCGTACTCTTCCGGGGTGCTGCCCATTTTCAGCAGGGCGGCGGTGCGGGACTGGAACTCCGCGTGGTCCGCATAGGGCACGCCGAGGAGTTCGCAGATGACCAGCGAGGGGATGGGCAGGGCGTACGTCTCGACCAGGTCGACCGGGGACCCCACGCGCTCCATCTCGTCGAGGCGCTCGTCGACGATCCGCGTGATGGCATCGGCGAGCCGGGCGACCCGCTTGGTGTTGAACCTGCCCTGGAGCTTGCGGCGCAGGCGGGTGTGGTCCGGCGGGTCCACGCTCAGGTTGCCGGGGCCGGCGGGCCTGCGTGCGGAGAGCATGGTCCCGATGGGCGAGGTGCGCAGTTCACTGCGGGAGCTGAAGGTCTCGTGGTTGCGCAGGGTCGCGTAGACGTCGTCGTAGCTGGTGAGCAGCCATCCGTCGGTGCCGTCCGGCATGGCGACCGGGCACACCGGCTCCTTCTCCCGGAGTTCCTTGAGCTCGGGGGGCGGGTCGAACGGGCAGCCTTTCGCCCGCTGGATGGGGACCGAACGGCGCTCGGGCAGGGTTTGCGACATGGGGGTTCCTTTCTTCGTGGGATCTTCGTGGGATGTGGACGAGGCGGCGCGGCGCGTCAGGGCGTCGGGGTCGCGCCCACGGCGTCACGCCAGGCGGCGCGCAGGGCGACGGACTGGCGCCATGCCCGGATCGCCTTCGGCGGCATACCGACGCCGAGGACTCCGGTGAGGCGGTCGCCTCTGCGGTAGGCGGCGACGAACCGGCGGGAGGCCAGGTCGCCTTCCACGACGGTGACCTCGTCGTGTCCGCGCAGGTAGCCGTGGGCCTGGATCTTCATGCCGTACTGGTCGGACCAGAAGTACGGCACCGGCGCGAAGGGCTTGCGCGCCTGTGGGTTGAGCAGGTTGCGGGCGGCGGCCATGCCCTGTTCGGCGGCGTTCGTGCGGTGCTCGACGCGCATCCGCGTGCCGAACAGCGGGTTGTGCCACGATGCCACGTCGCCGGCTGCGTACACGCCGGGGGCGGCGGCGCTGAACTCGTCGCACACCAGGCCGTCGCCGACGGTCAGGCCGCTGCCCTCCAGCCATTCGGTGTTGGGCTGGGAGCCGATGGCCAGGAGTACCTCGTCGGCTCTGAGCACGCTGCCGTCGCCGAGGCGTACGCCACCGGAGACGACCTCAGCGACTGTCACTCCGGTGCGCAGGTCCACGCCGTGCTCGTGGTGGAGGGAGGAGAGCAGGCGTCCGACGTCCTCGCCCACCGCGTGGGCCAGTGGCACGGAGGCCGGCTCCAGCAGCGTCACCCTCGCGCCCAGACTGCGGGCCACTGAGGCGGCCTCGGAGCCGAGGAAGCCGGCTCCGACCACGGCCAGGTGGCAGCCGGGCCGGATACGGTCCCGCAGGGCGAGCGCGTCGTCCAGTGTGCGCAGCACATGCGCCCGCTCGCCGGGCAGCCGACGCGGCCGTACGCCCGTTGCCACGATGAGGCCGTCGAAGCTGACCTCGGAGCCGTCGGCCAGCGACACCGTGCGGCCGGGCAGGTCCAGTCCGGTCGCGGCGCGGCCGAGGCGCAGCTCCAGGTGCAGGGCTTCCAGATCGGGCTCCGGGCGCAGCGGGAGTCTGTCGGCGGCCCACGATCCCGACAGGATCTCCTTCGACAACGGCGGCCTGTCGTACGGCGGCAGGGGTTCGTCGCCGATGAACGTGATCGCACCCTCGTACCCCTCCCGCCGCAGCGTTTCGGCGGCGGCGAGCCCGGCAGCGGAGGCTCCAACGATCGCGACCCGGTTCTGGGAGTTCACGATTCGGTCAGCCGTATCGCCGCGGCCGGGCACACCGCCGCCGATTCCCTCACGGCGTCGTGGTGGTCGGGTGCCGGGGTCTGGTCCAGGAGGATGACGAGGCCGTCTTCCTCCTGCTGGTCGAAGACGTCGGGGGCGAGCAGGACGCACTGCCCCGAGGCGACGCATTTGGGAGCGTCGACTTCTACCCGCATCGGCATGGGCGTATCACCTCAACTGTCATGGTCGGCTTGTTCACTGCGGCGCACGGGGAGCTGTCGGCGGTAGGCCGTCGCCCAGGCGCCATGGGAAGCAGTCTACGAGTTATTGACCTAAGCGGACAGTAAGTCCGATCCGGACATGAAGTCCCTTGATGACATAGCATTGCTTTCGGCCAGGTGGTGGGGATGAGCGGAGACGGGTGACGTGAAGTGCGGCGACACGGCGACAAGCCGACGAGGCGCGCCGGACGCGGAGCGGAGAACAGGCCGTCCGCCGCTGACGGAACGGCGCAAGGCCGAAACGAGGATGGAGATCGCCCGCGAGACGGTGCGACTGTTCACGAGCAAGGGCGTCGCCGCGACCTCGGCCGATGAGATCGCGGAGGCCGTCGGCATCTCGACGCGCACACTGCGGCGGTACTTCCCCAGCAAGGAAGCATGCGTCCAGCCGTTGCTGGCGGCGGGGGCCGAAGCGGCCACCCGGCGACTGCGCACATGGCCGTCAGGGCACACCCTGAGAGAGGCCGTGAACGACTGGAAAGACAGCGACGCCCTGATGGACGAGCCCGACGTCGCCGCGAGTCTGGACCTCATTCGCCTCACCCGCACCGAGCCGGGACTGAAGGCCGTGTGGCTTCAGACGTACCACGAATACGACGGTCAGCTCGCCGAAATCCTCGCCGAGCGCGCAGGTTGTGACCCTGATGACCTGCACATCAGGATCCAAGCCGCGACGATGAACGCTGCTCTGCGCGTGGCCGCGGAGCATTACGCATGGCGGGAGCGCGATGGCCGAGCCGAGCCCGGCCAGAAGGAAAGTGCGGGCCTGTGGGAGGCACTCCGTACCGCGGTGTTGACAGCGGCTCAAGGACTTCCCGAATGAGATGGCGTGCGGAGCTTGGATGACACCGGAAGGGCCGGAGATTCTCCGAGTTGGAGCGGCTGTGCCGACCGCCGACGAGGACGATGGGCACCGCGTTCTCCCACGCGCTGGAGCGACTGGACGAGATCGGCTCGTTCCCGCTCGGGCGGCTGACGCGGCGATCAGCCGCCGGATCACCGGCACGGCCGCACGTGATCTCCTTCGCCACGGCCTCGTCCCGAGCCTGTTCGCGGCCGTGCAGCACAACCGTCGCGCCCTGGCGGGCAAGGTTCCGCGCGGACATCCTTGGCGATCCCCGAGGCACGCCTGTCGTCAAACGATGGCGAGCTCAAGCGGCCAGCGCATCATTGCTGTTCAGGAGGTCAGCGTAGACCTCTGCCGATGTGCGACAGCCATGGGTCTTGCGCGGGCGATGGTTGAGCTCGTGGACGATGGCGTCCAGGCCGGCCTGGTTGAACGTGCGGAGGTCCGCGCCCTTGGGCAGGTACTGCCGAAGCAGCCGGTTGGAGTTCTCGTTGGTGCCGCGCTGCCACGGGCTGCACGGGGACGGGGCCCGCTCCCTCGGTGCCACGGACGTCGTCGCTGATGCCGCCGAGTGGGCCGGCGCGGGCTTCGATCTCATCGTCGACTACGCCGGCTTCGGCACCACCACGGAAGCGGCGCTCAAGGCCGTCCGCTTCGACGGCACCGTCGTCCAGGTCGGACTCGCCCGGACCCAAGCCAGCATCGACACCCTGGCGATGGTCACCAGCCACGTCAACTACCTCGGCTCGATCGGCGGCACCAAGGACGACATCGCCGCCCTCTACGAACTCATGAGGAATGGGGACCTGGCCCCCCAGACCAACGAGATCTCCTTCGACGACATCCCAGCGGGCATCGAGGATCTGCGCGCCGGCAAGGTCGCCGGGCGCCTCGTCGCCCGCCTCTGAACACCGGAGTGAGCGCCGCAGGAGCTCCACAGCCGACGAAGTCCCGCCTCCGGCACACTCTTTGAGGCGGGACTTCGTCCCTACGGCAGGGCTGGACAACGCTGTTCACCCGTACGGCCAAGCGGTGCAGCACCTCACCGACGCTACGGATCAGGAGGCATCCTGGCCGCCAAATCGCCGGTGTGAGTGATGATTCGGGAACTCGTGCCGGTCGGCGGCTGATGTCTGTGCCGTGGATCATCGGGCAGGTTCAGTTCCGACGGTCTGCGGGGTTCGGCTGCGCCCGTGACCGACCCCGTCTACGGTCGGGCAGCAGGGCAGCACGCCTTGAAACCGCCGGCTCTCTGTGACGCGGGACCGTCCGACATCAGCGGCCGGACTTCGTACGTCGCTGCCCGGTCCCTCGGCATGAACTCCACCCGCGCACCGGCGGCGTGTCGTCCGGTGTCACCTGGATCGTGTTCAAGGACCCCGGGGCCGAGAGCCCGTCGAGGACCGTGCGGTGGTGCAGGCGGAGGGGGAGCGGCTGGCGGCCCGGTTGGCCGGGCGGCGGGTGACCGTCTGCCCGGCCCGGAGGAACCGGGTCGGTCAGACGGCCGCCCAGCCGTTGTCCACCGGCAGGATCGCGCCGTTGATGTTGCTGGCCGCGTCCGATGCCAGGAAGACGATCGCGGCGGCCTGCTCCTCGGGTTCGGAGAGCCGGCCCACGTTGCCGGAGTAGGGGGCGAGCGCGGCCGGTCCGTGGGCGCCGTCCTCCACGTCCACCTGGATCCCGGTCTTGGTGCCGCCCGGCGCTATCGCGTTGGCCCGGATGCCCTGGTTGCGGTACATCACGGCCAGGCTCTTGGTCAGGCCGACGATGCCGTGCTTCGAGGCCGTGTAGGCGGCACCGGCCGAGCTGCCGCGCAGGCCGGCTTCGGAGGCGGTGTTGATGATCGCGCCGCGGCCCGCCGCCAGCATGTGCGGCAGCACCGCCCGGGTGAGCAGGAACGGTGCGGTGAGGTTGACCCGTATGACCCGTTCCCACTCGGTGTCGGTCACGTCCGCAAGTGCCGACATCCGGTCCATGATCCCGGCGTTGTTGACCAGGACGTCTATTCCGCCGAACCGCTCCGCCGCGGTCGCGACCACCTGGTCCACCACCGACTGCTCGCTGAGGTCGCCGGTGACGGCCACGGCCGTACCGCCGGCCGCCTCGATCTCCTTGACCGTCGTGCCTGCGCTCTCGGCGTTCAGGTCGGCGACCACGACCCGGGCGCCCTCCTTCGCGAAGGCCTGGGCGGCGGCCCGCCCGATCCCTGATCCCGCGCCGGTGACGATGACGCTGCGCTCGTCGAGTCCGCTGTCCATGTGGTGCTCCCATCAGGTGGTTCCGAGGGCGCTCGGCGCCCGGTGCAGTGACACCATACGACTTAATGTCTTTGAATGACATAAAGTCGGGGCCGGGGTTCCTGTCGTTCCGGCTCCTCGGGGAGAATCGCGGTGCAGCAGCCACCGGCACCGGAGGGACAGATGACCGCAGGGGGACGCACGGGACGGCCACCCCTGAGCAAGGAGCGCAAGGCCGAGATCAGACTGGAGATCGCCCGCGCCGCGGTGGACCTGTTCGCCGCCCAGGGGGTGGCCGCGACCACGGGCGAGCAGATCGGGCAGGCGGTCGGGGTCTCGGCGCGCACGGTGTGGCGTTACTTCCCGAGCAAGGAGGCATGCGTACGACCGCTGTTCGCGGCCGGCATCGAAGCGATCGCCGACGTACTGCGCCGCTGGCGCCCCGATCGGCCGCTGGAGGACGTCTTCGGCAGCGTCCTGCCGACGGACAGCCGCCTCGTGCACGGCCCGGACCGCGCCACCATCTGCTCCCTGGTACGACTGACCCGCAGCGAACCAGGTCTGCGCGCGGAATGGCTGCAGTCGTATGATGCGGCCGAACCGGCGTTCGCCCGCGCCCTCGCCGAACGCTCCGGGCTGCCCGCAGACGCCCTCGTGCCCACCATCCAGGCGGCCATGGTCAACGCGGCCCTGCGCGCGGCCGTCGAGCACTACGCCTGGCGTGTCGCCGACGGGGCGACAGACGCGGCCACAGCGGAAGCCGAGCTCACAGCGACCATGCGCTCGGCCCTCGCCGTCGTGGCGGACGGGCTCGCCTAGGGCCAATGCCGTTGCCTCATCGGTGCCTGGGCGTAGGCTGCTTGGCGGGGCGGGCACAGGGGTGGTTCGGGTGGCTGCGAGTGTGTCTGAGTTATCGGCGGAGCGGCGTAAACGGCTGCTTCCGGCACGGCTGGTGGTCTATTTCGTGCTGGCCCTGGCGCTGTTCTCTCCGGCTCCGTATCTGGAAGTGATGCGGCACCTGGTCGAGGGGCTGTGGGTGGGGTGCGGGGCTGCTGGGTGACTGGCATGTTCCGGCGAAGTCCTCGCTGTTCAGGGCCCGGCAGCGGCTGGGGCGGGAGCCGTTGCGGGGGCTGTTCGCCACGGCAGCCAAGCCGATGGCTACCGAGGCGACGCCGGGCGCGTTCTGGCGGGGTCTGCGGCTGCTGGCCGTGGACGGAAACCTGCTGGGACGTCGCCGACAGCGCAGCCAACGAGGCCGCTTTCGGCCGTCCGGGCAACGGCCGCGGGACACACCGCAGTGCGTATCCCCAGGTGCAGATGGCTGCCCTGGTGGAGGTGGGCACGCATGCGGTGCTGGACACGGAACTCGCCGGCTGCCGCACCGGGGAAGTCACCCTGGTCGGACGCCTGCCCCGCTCCCGCGGCCCGCGCCGGCTCGTCCTGGCCGACTGCGAGTTCCTCGGTGCCCCGCTGGGGCAGGCGTTCGCCGACACCAGCGCCGACCTGCTGTGGAGCGTGCCCGCTAACCGCGTCCTGCCGGTCACCAGGCAACTGCGTGACGGCTCATGGCTCTCTCGCATCCACGCGAACAGCGGCCCCGCCCGGCATGATCCGGTCACCGTCCGCGTCATTGCCTACCAGCTGAAAGACGAGGCCGGCGAAGACGCAGCCAAAAGCTACCGCCTGATCACGACCCTGCTGGACGCGCGCCGGTATCCGGCCCGGCAGCTGGCCGCGCTCTACCGCGAACGCTGGGAGATCGCCGGCCCGCGGGTCGTGGTCAGGTTCCGCGCCAGTTGGAGGTGGCTTCGCCGGTGAGTCTGCGGGCCATGAGGTCGATCATCGCGAGCCAGCCGATGCTGAGCTTGATGGCCCACCGTCTTGGATGATCGTGAACCCGCGGGCGCCGGGTGGGCGCTGGACGGGGTGGACGTCGATGCCGAGGCGGCGCCGTGGTCGATGGCGGTGGTGCGGTAGCCGGCGTCTACCCAGGCTTTCGTGATGTGCGGGTGGGCGGCGGCGATGCGGGACAGCAGGGTCACGCCGGCTGCGGTGTCGGAGACGCTGGCGGCGGTGACCAGCACGGTCAGCAGCAGGCCGAGGGTGTCGCAGCGGAGGTGCGCTTGCGCCCGATGATTCGTTTCCCGGCGTCCGTGCCCTGATCCGCAAGGTGTACGTTGGCGGAGGTCTTGATGGTCTGGGAGTCCAGCACGCAGGCCGACGGCTTGGCCTCACGGCCCTCGGGTTCGCGGAGCGGACCGGCGCCGCAGCAGACCGGTGACTGCTCGAACACGCCGTCCTGCTGCCACTGGGCGAAGTATGGATCAGAACAAGAGTTTGTGGACGTACTTCGAGAGCGGACAGGCCACCGCTGTCTACGACGACATTCTCCAAGTGACTGATTCGTCCTGCGAACAGTCCGAGAAATGTCATCGAACGTCATCGCGACCTGGCGGGCTGACGGGCTGACGGGCCGGCAGGGTGCGGTTTTGGGCGAGGTCGCCCCGGCGCCGCCGGAGCCCTGGAGAGGGACGCTCATCGCGCACGTTGCGGCTGGTGCGGCAGCCCACGTTGCCCGGAGACCCTCCCTGTCAGAGAGTGGGTGCGAGACGCTGCTCGGCCCAGATGACCTTGCCGTTGTGGGTGTGACGAGTGCCCCAGCGTTCGGTGAGCTCGGCGACGAGGAAGAGGCCCCGGCCGCCCTCGTCGGACAGGCGTGCTCGGCGCAGATGCGGGCTCGTGCTGCTGCCGTCGGAGACCTCGCAGATCAGGGACTGGTCCTTGATC
This sequence comes from Streptomyces sp. UG1, assembly GCF_049974585.1. Lineage (NCBI taxonomy): Bacteria > Bacillati > Actinomycetota > Actinomycetes > Kitasatosporales > Streptomycetaceae > Streptomyces > Streptomyces sp. UG1. Next base: position 12,641 of record NZ_JBNGGG010000008.1, read on the forward strand.
AGCCGGAGCCGTATCGGGTCGGCGGCGTGGCGGATGGCGTTGGTGACCAGTTCGCTGACCACCAGCTCGGTGACGAAGATGGACTCCTCCAGCCCCCAAGTGGTGAGGCAGTCGGTGGCATGCTTGCGGGCGTGGGCCACGACAGCCGGATCAGCGGTGATGTCCCAGGAGGCGACGTGGTCCTGGTCGAGGGTCCGGGTGCGAGCGATGAGCAGGGCTATGTCGTCGGCTTGGGACTCGGTCCGCAGTGCCTCAAGGACCGTGTCGCACGCAGCTTCCAGTGAGGTAACGGGACAGGCCAGGACACGGCAGAGCGTGTCGAGCCGTTCATCGATGTCCTGTTCGCGCGTCTCAAGGAGCCCGTCTGTGAACAGGGCCAGCATGCTGCCTTCGGGCACCGTGAGGTCGGTTGCCTCAAAGGGAAGGCTGCCCAGGCCGAGCGGCGGGCCCGCCGGCAGGTCGAGGATGTGTGCGGTGCCGTCCGGTTGGACCAGGATCGGGGCGGGGTGGCCTGCCCGGGCCATGGAGAAGGTGCGGGAGACCGGGTCGTAGATCGCGTACAGACAACTCGCTCCTACGTCCCCGGAAAGCTCGCCCACGGCGCCGGCGCTCTCGGGGCTCTCCGCCTCTCGCTCGTACGCGGCGTGGGTCACGATGTCGTCGAGGTGGGTGAGGAGCTCGTCCGGAGGCAGGTCGACGTCCGCCAGAGTCCGCACGGCGGTACGGAGACGCCCCATGGTGGCGGACGCGCTGATGCCATGGCCGACGACGTCGCCGACGACGAGGCCGACCCGTGCGCCGGGCAAGGGAATCACGTCGAACCAGTCCCCGCCCACCTCGGCGTCGCCGCCCGACGGTAGATAGCGGGCGGCCATCTCCACCGCGGCGTGGGAGATCTGGCTCGGGGGCAGCAGGGCGCGCTGAAGTGCCAGCGCGATACCGCGTTCGCGCGTGTACCGGCGGGCGTTGTCCACGTGGAGCGCGACCCTGGAGACCAGATCCTCGGCGAACGCCAGATCCTCCGGGCTGAAGGGCTCCGGACACGCGGCGTGGCGCAGGAACATGACCCCGCCCAGGGTCGTGCCCCGGGCCCGGATCGGGACGGTGATCAGCGAATGTGCTCCGTGCCTGCGGCACAAGTCCGCGCGTACGGGATCATCGGCGAGCCAACCGACGATCTCCGGGTCGGTGATGGCATGCAGTTCCGCACGACCCGTGATGAGGACCCGGGTGACAGGAGAAGCCGGTGGATGGACCTGGCTTTGGCCTACGGCGAGGGCTGCCTCGTCCGCCCGCTCGTACACGGACAGGTTCGCGGCCCGGCGCAGGGCCGCGCCGCGTCCGGGGAGAACGGGGTCGGGCTGTTCACCCTGGAAGACGGCGTCGAACAGATCGACGGTGACGACGTCGGCGAAGCGGGGAACGGCGACCTCGGCCAGCTCCCGGGCCGCCCCGGTGACGTCCAGGGTGGTGCCGATGCGGGTTCTGGCCTCGCCCAGCAGCTCGAGCCGTTGCCGTGAGTAGTGCTGCTGGGTGTAGTCGTACACCGCCAGGCTCACCGCGCACACCTTGCCCGCCGCGTCCTTGAGCGGGAACATGTCGACGGCCCAGGGGTGTGGCTTGCTTCCGGGCGGCGTACTGACCTCGTGCTCCATGTAATCCGGTTCACCGGTCTCGACCACCCGCAGAATCCGCAGCTCGGCGTCCTCGAACGTCGGCCCCTGCAGTTGTTCGGTCAGGCGCAGGCCGCGGACTTCGTCCTCAGGGCGGCCGATCACTTCCGCCATCTTCTCGTTGATCCGCAGCAGCCGACCGTCCCGGTCGTAGATCACCAGAGCGATGGGGTACTGGTCGAACTCCCGCCGCATGAGGGTTTCCCCCTCGCGGACATCAGCGCTCTCCGTTGGCGCGTCGCTTTGCCCGGTGGTGACGGCTGTGAGAGCGTAACCGACCTCACGCTCACCGTCCCGCAGCGAGCACAGACGCACCTGGACACTGGGCTCCCGCCCCTCCCGGCCACGGAATCTGTCGTCGGAGAGCAGCTCGGCCACGGGCCTGCCGATGACTTCCGCAGAGGCGTATCCGAGCAGTTGCTGGACCGCCGGGCTGCAACATGTCACACGGCCGCTCGGGTCCGTCATCACGACGATGGCGGACGTGTCGCAGTCGGCGCCCGTCGATCCGGGAACGAGCCGATCGAAAGGGAGACCCATGGTGATCACCCGGACTGTTTGCTGTAAGTGTCTTAGTCCACGATGGCCCCAAAGGTGGTTGCCGACAAAGCGATTCCCGGCTCCCTCGGCCTGCTCGTCGCCTACCAGGTTGCACGGCAGATCGCCGTCGACGCCGCCACCCGCGCCGGGATCGATCCGTCCCGGATCTCATTGGCTGTCTCTGTACGGACCGCCCGCCACCCACACAGCTCGCCGACCCAGTCCAGACGGGCCGGAGTGTCACGGACATCGCCTACGCGGTCGGCTTCAAGGACGCCGCACACTTCGCCCGCGCCTTGAAGAGCCGCCACTGCGTCAGCCCGCGTGAGTATCGCAGGGACCACTCGGCTGCTCCACAGAAGCCTGGCGCATAGCCGTTCCGGTGGCTGGTGGAGACTGGAAGACGGCGTATGGTCTTTTTCCTCGTCCTCAGATCTCGTCGCCGCCGGGCCCGTGTCGTTGCGGGACGGCAGCCGAAGCCCGCTCTTCGATCCGGTGCACCGCGGCCCGCAGGTCGTCCAGGTGGCGCCGCGCCACTTCCTGCGCGGACATGACCGTCTTGCGCCAGGTCACGTTGACGCACCCCAGGACCTCCCCGTGCAGGCGGATCGGTACGGCGATCGAGTTGCGGCCGTCGAAGTCGTACTCCGGTGCGCGCACGCTGTATCCGCGGGACCGGGTGGTCGCCAGCAGACGCCGCAGCCAGCCCGGGTCGTGGGCGTATGCGTTGCCCGGAGCGTCGTGCTCGCGCAGGCGGCGCAGGACCGCCTCCCGTTCCCGCTCGGCGCAGAAGGCGATGTAGGCCCGGCCAGAGGCGCCGAGCAGCATGTGCGAACGGAAACCGATGGGCGCGACGGGGACCACCTCGTCGAAGTACGCCTTGGGGCTGTTGGTGTCGATCGTCTCCATGTAGTCCAGCCGGGGCACGGTCAGCACGGACGGCCACATCACGCGCTCGCACAGCTCTTCCAGGACCGACGACGCCAGCTCGCCGAGCCACTCGACGTCGTTGTACGGGGCCCTCTGGGGTCTGAGGCTCGCGACGAACGCCCCGTCGGCGAGCCGCTGCCAGACCAGGCCCTCCTGGTTGCAGGTGTGCAGGATGCGGATCAGGGAGGCTTTGGGGATGCCGGTGACCTGGTGCAGGTCGTGCAGGCTGGCGGCACGCATCTCCTCCAGGGCCTTCAGCACCCGTAGGCCGCGCTCGAGAGAGCTGATCGTTTTCACCTGGTACTGCCGCATGAGACGACCCTCACCTGCGCAGATGGGGAGCGGATTTCACCAAGTGAAAAGCTAGCAGGGAACTGTTGCTCGCGTCCCGGCTCGTCGGAGACCGTTCCTCCAATGACGCGAGGAGGCGACATGACCGTCGAGACAGCGGGGGGCTTCCCTGCCACTGGTCGGGCACACGGCGCAGCCGGCAGGGCCGCCGTGGTGGCCGAAGGCGAGCTGCTGTGGACGCCCGGCCCGCGGCGGGTCGCGGAGGCCAATGTCACGCGGTTCGCGGATTGGCTGTCCCGGGAACGGGGACTGCGGTTCGACGGATACGACGAGCTGTGGAACTGGTCCGTCACCGACCTGGAGGGATTCTGGGGCGCACTGTGGGACTACTTCGGCATTCGGTCGACGGCCCCGTACTCCTCGGTGCTCGACGGCCGGAACATGCCAGGGGCGCGGTGGTTTCCCGGGGCGCGGCTGAACTACGCCGAGCACGTCCTGCGAAACGAACGGTCGGGCACCGACGCCGTGGTGTTCGGCTCCGAGAGCGCCGCTCCGGTCGGCCTTCCGTGGGAGGACTTCGCGGGCCGGGTGCGCGTCCTGGCGACCCGGTTGCGGGCGTTCGGCGTACGCCCCGGCGACCGGGTCTGCGGGTATCTTCCGAACGTGCCTCAGGCCGCGATCGCGATGCTCGCGACGACGGCCATCGGGGCCGTATGGGCGAGCGCTTCCCCCGACTTCGGGTCGCGAGGCGTCATCGACCGGTTCGGCCAGCTCAGGCCGAAGGTCCTGTTCTGCGTCGACGGCTACCGCTACGGCGGAAAGACCTTCGACCGCCGGGACGAGGTGCGCCGCATCGCCGACGCGCTTCCGGGCCTGGAGCACGTGATCCACCTTCCCGTCCTCGACGACGGGGACGACGAGCCGCCGGCCGTCGGCGGCCTGCGCTGGGAGGAGGTCCTCGACCACCCGCCCGTTCCCGCCGAAGGCTTCGACTTCGAGCACGTCCCCTTCGACCACCCGCTGTGGGTGCTCTTCTCCTCCGGTACGACGGGACTGCCCAAGGCGATCATCCATGGGCACGGCGGCATCCTGCTGGAGCAGCTGAAGCTGCAGACCTTCCACATGGACCTGCGCGAGGGCGACCGGCCGCTGTTCTTCACCACCACCGGCTGGATGATGTGGAACTTCCTGATCAGCTCCCTGCTGGTCGGCGCCTGCCCAGTGCTCTACGACGGCAACCCCGCCCACCCGGAGCCGGACGTGCTGTGGCGGATCGCGCAGGACACCCGGACCACCTTCTTCGGCGCCAGCCCCGCCTACGTCGACCTCATGACCAAGGCCGGCATCGTCCCCGGCGAACGCTACGACCTGTCCGCCCTGCGCACGGTCATGCCCGCCGGCTCACCGGTGTCGCCCCAGTGCACCGCCTGGTTCTACGGCAACGTCAAGGCGGACCTGTGGATCGCCACCGGCAGCGGCGGCACCGACTGCTGCACCGGCTTCGTCGGCGGTGTGCCCACCCTGCCCGTATACGCCGGCGAGATGCAGGCCCGCTCGCTGGGGGTCGCCGCGTACGCCTACGACGAACACGGCCGCCAGATCGTGGACGAGGTCGGCGAGCTGGTGATCACGGAGCCGCTGCCGTCCATGCCGGTCACGTTCTGGGGCCCGGACGGGGACGAGCGGTACCGCCGTACGTACTTCGAGGACTTCCCGGGCGTCTGGCGGCACGGCGACTTCTTCAAGGTCAACGCTCGCGGCGGCTGCTTCGTACTCGGCCGCGCCGACGCCACCCTCAACCGGCAGGGCGTGCGCATCGGCACCGCGGAGATCTACCGGGTCGTCGAAGCCCTCGACCAGGTCACGGGAGCCCTGGTGGTCAGCCTGAACCTGCCGGACGAGAAGTTCTTCATGCCGCTGTTCGTCGCCCTGACCGACGGCGTCACCCTCGACGCCGGCCTCCAGCAGACGATCCGGGACCGGCTCCGCCGCGAGTACAGCCCCCGCCACGTACCGGACCGCATCATCCAGGTCCCGGCCGTCCCGACCACCCTGACCGGCAAGAAGCTCGAGGTGCCGGCGCGCCGCATCCTGCTCGGCACCCCCGTCGAGCAGGCGGCCGACCGCAGCACGGTCGCCGACCCGCGCGCGCTCGACGCCCTCGCCCGCTACGCCCGTACCCAGCGCGACTACCCCCTGGCCACCGCCACCGTCTGAGCCGCACCCTCGGATCCCCGCTCCCTACCGCCTGAGCCGCACACCTTGGAGAGCCCCGTGAACGATGCCAGACCCGCCCCCCGTTTCCCACTGCCCTCGGAACTGACCGACGTCGCGGGCGCCGAAGGCTGGGCGTCGATGTACCCGTACTACACCCGGTTCCAGCCCGGGGACGACCAGCGGTTCTGGTTCTACAACGCGATGCACTTCCCCGAGCCGATGCCCGCGTTCGACGCCATCACCGCCGAGGCGCCCTACACCGCTCTCGGCGCGAACACCGCGCGCATGTTCGTCTTCCCCACCACGCTCGGCATCGAGCACCGCATCGTCAACGGCCGGGTCTACATCACCGCCAACCCGGTCACCGACCCCGAGGAGATCCAGCGGCGGCTCGCGGAGTTCAGCGAGCGGGCGGGGTACTACTACGAGAACTGGGACGAGCTCTACCAGGGCTGGGTCGCCCGCATCACCGGGCTGATCGACGAGGTGCAGCGGATCGAGGTGCCCCGGCTGCCCGAGTTCGAGGACCCGGAGGTCGTGTTCCAGGCCAAGGGTGTGGCCCAGAACCACTACGTCCGGGAGAGCTACCACCGGCTGATCGACCTGTACTCCAAGATGTGGCACCACCACTCCGAGTTCCTGATGCTCGGCTATGGCGCCTACGTCGTGTTCTTCGAGTTCTGCAAGACCTCGTTCCCGGAGATCCCCGACCAGGACGTGGCCCGCATGGTCGCCGGGATCGACGTCATCCTCTACCGCCCGGACGACGAGCTGAAGAAGCTGGCGAAGCTGGCGGTCGAGTACGGCGTCGACGATCTCTTCGTCGAGGGCTGCGAGCCGGACAAGGTGCTGGCCGCGCTCGCCGCCCGCGGGGACGGCGGCCGGAGCTGGCTGGAGGCGATGGACGCCGCGCGCGAGCCGTGGTTCAACATGTCGACCGGCGCCGGTTTCTACCATCACCACCGCAGCTGGAACGACGACCTCACGGTGCCGTTCGCGGCGCTGCCCGGCTATGTCGACCAGGCCAGGAGGGGCGAGCTGCTCGACCGCCCCACCGAACAGCTCACGGCCGAGCGCGAACGCATCGCCCAGGAGTACCGCTCCCTGCTGGCCGGAGAGGAGGAGCAGGCCGCCTTCGACCAGATGCTGGGCCTGGCCCGGGTGGTGTTCCCCTTCGTCGAGGACCACAACTTCTACTGCGAGCACTACTTCACCACCAAGTTCTTCGCCAAGGTCCGCGAGTTCGGTGAGCTGCTACATGACCACGGGGTCCTGGCCGACGCCGAGGACGTCTTCCAGCTGAACCACACCGAGGTCGGCCAGGCCTTGACCGACGTGATGCTCGCCTGGGCGGCCGGGAGCAAGCCGGTGGGTTCGGCGCACGTGCGCGAGACGGTCGCTGAGCGCAAGCGGATGCTGGACGCCCTCGCGGGCTGGTCCCCGCCGCCCGCGCTGGGCCCTGTCCCCGAGGCACTCAACGACCCGGCGGTCCGCATGCTGTGGGGCATCACCGCCGAGACCATCCAGGCCTGGTCCACACCGACCGCGGACGGCGATCACGAGGTGCGCGGCTTCGCCGCCTCGCCGGGCGTCGTCGAGGGCACCGCCCGGGTGTTGCTCAGCGCCAACGACATCGGCCAGGTCCGGGAGGGCGAGGTGCTGGTCTGTCCGGTGACCGCGCCCAGCTGGGGCCCTGTCTTCGGCAAGATCGTGGCCGCCGTCTCGGACATCGGCGGCACCATGTCGCACGCGGCGATCGTGGCCCGTGAGTACGGGCTGCCCGCCGTCGTCGGCACCGGCCACGCCACCAAGCGGATCACCACCGGCCAGCGGCTGCGCGTGGACGGCGACCGCGGCATCGTCACCATCCTCGACTGAGCATGGGGAGCACGACAATGAACACCTCACCCCATGTCCGCCGGTTCGCAGAACTGCGGCTGACGGACCGGCCCACGGTCGGCGGCAAGGGCGCCAGCCTCGGCGAACTCACCTTCGCCGGCGCCCCCGTACCGCCCGGCTACGTCGTCACCACCAAGGCATTCGAGGCCTTCCTCGGCGCCCTCGACCCGGACGGCGAGATCCGCACCGCCATCGAGGCGCTGGACTCCGAGGACACCGAGGCGATCACCCGCGTGGTCACACCCGTCAGGGAGCGCATCGAGGCGGCCGAACTGCCCGAAGAGGTGGCGGCGGCGATCCGCGGCCACTACCGCGACCTGGACAGCGAGTCCGACATCCCCGGTGAGCCCGCCCCCGTCGCCGTACGCTCCAGCGCCACCAGTGAGGACGCGGAGGACGCCAGCTTCGCCGGTCTGCAGGACACCTACCTGTGGGTGCGCGGCGAGGACTCCCTCGTCGGACACGTCCGCCGTTGCTGGGCCAGCCTCTACAGCGTCGAGTCGGTCAGCTACCGGCGTCGCCTCGGCCTGCCGGAGCACGACCTCGCCATGGCCGTCGTCGTCCAGCGCATGATCGACCCGCGCTGCGCCGGCGTCATGTTCACCCGCAGCCCGCTCACCGGGGACCGCTCGGTCGTCGCCCTGGAAGCGTCCTGGGGCCTGGGGTCCGCTCTCGTCAGCGGTGACGTGACACCCGACAAGTACGTGGTCAGCAAGGTGACCCGGGACATCTGCTCCCGTACCGTCTCGGCGAAGCTGCGACAGCACCGGATGGACCCCAGCGGCTCCGGTGTGCTGGAAGAGGACGTACCGGAATACCTCCGGGACGAACCCTGCCTGTCCGACGAGGAGATCCACGAACTCGTACGGCTCGGCCGGCAGGTCGAGTCCCACTACGGGGCACCGCAGGACATCGAGTGGGCGATCTCCCGCAACCTCGTCCCCGGCCACAACATCTACCTGCTCCAAAGCCGCCCCGAGACCGTCTGGGCGAGCCGCGAGAAGGCCCCGGTGGCCTCGCCGAAGGCCAGGGCGTTCGACCACGTCCTGTCGCTGCTCGGCGGCGCGGGCTCCGGCCCCGGTGGGAGTACGAAGTGAACCTGACCGGCGAGGACGTCCAGGACATCCTGCGGATCATCGATGGCATGGACGTCGACCGCCTCCATCTGCGCACGGGTCGGTTCGAGCTGTCGCTTTGCCGTGGCGACGACGGCGAGTGGACACAGTCCGCGCGCACGACAGCCGAACCGGTGCTGGTCGATGGCCGTGAAGCACCCGCGGTCCAGGGCGTGGGTGCTGCGGACAAGCAGACTGAGCCCGCCCGCGAGGGGCTGACCGGGGTCCGTACACCGTTGCCCGGCGCCTTCTACCGGGCGCCGAAACCCGGCGCGGCCCCCTTCGTCGAGATCGGGGACGAGGTCACCGAAACCACGGTCGTCGGGATCGTCGAGACGATGAAACTCATGAACTCCGTGTACGCGGGGGCCTCCGGCACGGTGGCCGAAATCGTCTTGGGGGACGGTGAGTTCGCCGAGCAGGGTGCCGTGCTCATGTTCATCGACACACGGGCGACAGGGGTGGCGCCGTGATCCTGCGACGCGTTCTGATCGCCAACCGGGGTGAGATCGCCCTGCGCATCATCCGTACGTGCAGGCGGCTCGGCATCGAGGCGGTGCTCGCCGCGTCCGACGCCGACCTCGGCTCCGTACCGGCCCGGCTGGCCGACCGGGTGGTGCGCCTCGGCCCCGCCCCGCCCTCGGCCAGCTACCTGGACGTGGACGCCGTCCTCACGGCGGCGAAAACCGCCGGCGCCGACGCCATCCATCCCGGGTACGGCTTCCTCTCCGAGAACCAGCGGCTGGCCCGGGCCTGCACCGAGGCCGGGATCGTCTTCATCGGGCCCACGGTGGAACAACTCGCCTCAGTGGGTGACAAGTTGGAGGCCCGTCGGCATGCCGTGGAGGCCGGTCTGCCAGTGGTACCCGGCGGGCCGCTGGAGGACACAGCCGACGCGGCCCGGCTCGCCGCGGAGATCGGCTTCCCCCTGCTGATCAAGGCGGTCGGCGGTGGCGGCGGCCGGGGCATGAAGCAGGTGCACGATCCGGCGGATCTGTCCGCCACCGTCGATCTGGCCGTCGCCGAGGCGGGCGCCGCCTTCGGTGACCCCCGCGTCTACCTCGAGCGCTTCGTCGCCACCGGGCGGCATGTGGAGGTGCAGCTCATCGCGGACGGCGAGAACATCGTTCATCTCGGCACCCGCGACTGCTCCGTGCAGCGCCGCTACCAGAAGTTGATCGAAGAGGCGCCCGCCCCCGCTATCGACCCGGCCCTGCGCGAGGAGATGCACCGTGCCGCGGTGGCCCTCGGCAAGCATCTGGAGTACCGGGGCCTGGGCACGGTCGAGTTCCTGGTCGACGTCGACCGGGGCACCTTCTACTTCCTGGAGATGAACGCCCGCATCCAGGTCGAGCACCCGGTCACCGAGGCCATCACCGGACTCGATCTCGTCGCCGAGCAACTCGCCGTCGCCGAGGGGCGATCGCTCTCCTTCGGGCAAGCGGACGTGTCCTTCACGGGACACGCCATCGAGTGCCGGATCAACGCCGAGGACTGGGCCCGCGACTTCCAGCCCAGCCCCGGCACTGTGACCGAGGCGGTCTGGCCGCTCGGTGACGGCATTCGGATCGACACGCACCTCCAGGCGGGTGCGAGCGTACCGCCGTACTACGACTCGCTGCTCGCGAAGCTGATCGTCCACGGCCGGGACCGCGCCGACGCGCTGGCACGGCTGCGCGCCGCCCTGGCCCGGTGTGCGGTCTCCGGGGTCAGCACCAACATCCCGCTGCACCAAGAGGTGCTGGCACAGGCCGAGTTCGCCGAGGGCGGCGTGGACACCGCCTGGTTCACCCGCTTCCTGCGCGACCATCCAGTAGGGAGCAGCCGTGGCTGACATCCAGCTCGTCGACGTGTCGCTGCGCGACGGCAACCAGAGCCTGTGGAGCGCCACCGGACTCGACACCGGCAAGATCCTCCAGATCGCGCCGGTCCTGGACCGGGTCGGCTTCCGCGCCCTCGACTACACCTCCAGCACCCACATGGGCATGGCGGTGCGCACCCACCGCGAGGACCCGTGGGAGCGGATACGGCTGACGCACCGCGCCATGCCGAACACCCCCTTGCAGTTCATCGGCACCGGGCTGCGCTTCATCTCCTGGGAGGTCGCCCATCCCGAGTTCATGCAACTGGTCTACGACCGGCTGGTGGTGAACGGCGTCACCAGGTACGTCGTCCTGGACCCCATGCACGACATGGACGCCGTACGCGAGTCCGCTCGCATGATCCGAGCAGCTGGGGCCACCGAGATCGTCGGAGCACTGACCTTCACCGTCAGCGACGTCCACGACGACGCCCACTACGCCTCGCTCGCGGCGCAGATGGCCGCCTGCCCGGACATCGACCGGGTCTACATCAAGGATCCTGGGGGGCTGCTGACTCCGGAACGCGCCGCCACACTGATCCCGGCCGTCCTGGGCAAGCTCGTCGGCACACCGCTGGAGCTCCACTCCCACTGCACGATCGGTCTGCCGGGCCTGACCTACCTCAAGGCCGCCGACCTGGGCGTACAGGCCCTGCAGGTGGCCTGCGGGGCTCTTGCGGGCGGCACGTCCCTGCCCAACGCCCAGCAGGTCGTGGCCAATCTGCGCGAAATCGGCCACACCGTGGACATCGACGACCGGCTGCTGAGCGTGGTCGCCGACTACTTCGACGGCATGGCGGCGGCCGAGGGGCTGCCCGTGGGAGGCCCCCGGGACTACGACGCCGCGTTCATGCGCCACCAGGTGGCCGGCGGTGTGATGACCACCCTGCACCGGCAGCTCGACGAACTGGGCTTCAGCGACCGCTTCGACGCGGTCATCGAGGAGGTGACCCGCGTCCGCGCCGAACTCGGCCACCCCATCATGGTCACCCCGTTCCCGCAGATGGTGTGCACCCAGGCCCTCTACAACGTGATCGGCACCGAACGCTACGAGAACGTCTCCGATCCGGTGATCCGGTACGTGCTGGGCAGCTTCGGCCGCCCCACCGCCCCCGTGGACCCGCAGGTCGCCGACCGCATCCTGGGACGGCCCCGGGCGAAGGAACTCGCCGCCGAACCGCCCCCGCCCACCGTCGCCGAACTGCGTCGGCGCCTCCCGCGCGGCATCAGCGACGAGGAACTGCTCTTGCGGGCCACCATGCCGGCAGAACAGGTGGACGCCATGGTGGCCGCCGGTCCGGCTCGGCGGCACTACAACCCCGACGTCAAACCGGTGCTCGACCTGCTCCAAGGACTGCGGACACGCCCGGCGACACCCGAACTGATCCTCGACCGGCCCGACTTCCGACTGGAGCTGCACCGTGACCGCCGACCCGTCTGACGAGACTGCCGCCTGCGCGACCGCCGAAACGGCTGATGAGACCGCCGACCTGACTGGCCGTCTGCGGGCCGTCCGGGGCTTCGTCTTCGACATGGACGGCACGCTCGTCCTGGGCGACCGGCGCAACCACGGGCTCACCCCCCTCCCTGGAGCCCTGGAGGTCACGGCCGATCTCACTGCCCGCGGCCTGCCCTGGGTCACCTTCACCAACGGCACCACCCGCACCCCGGAGGCCTACGCCGAGGCGCTGCGCCACATCGGGTTCGACCTGCCGGACGACGCCATGCTCACTCCGGCGACCAGCGCCGTCGACCACTTCCTGGCCATGGGACACCGCAGCGCGCTGGTGCTCGGCGGCGACGGCCTGAAGGAGCCGCTTCGCCAAGCCGGCATCGAGATCGTCGAGCCCAAGGGCAAGCCGGAAGCCGACGCCGTGCTCGTCGGCTGGTACCGCGAGTTCACGATGGACGACCTGGAAGCCGCCTGCCACGCCGTCTTCGGAGGCGCCACCCTGTACAGCAGCTCACAGTCGGTGTTCTTCGCCAGCGCCGACGGTCGAGCACTGGGCACGTCCCGGGCCATCTGCGCCATGATCAGCAGTGTCACGGGCGTCACCGAACAGGTCGTGGGCAAGCCCTCACTCACCGGCCTGCGCTGCGCCGCGCGCCGACTGGGCGTAGCCCCGCAGCACCTCGCCGTCGTCGGAGACGACCCGGAACTGGAGATGGCGATGGCCCGGAGTGCCGGGGCTCTCGGCATCGCGGTGACCACCGGCATCCACGCGGCGAACCACTTCGCGACGCTGCCCACGGAGCAGCGCCCGCATCTCACCGTCGAGGGTGTGGGCGGGCTGACCACCCTGTTGCCCGCCCTGAACTCCCACCCCATCGAGAACGGACCCGTACCGACATGACGACCACGACCGCCTCCCTGCGACCGAGCGACCGTCCGGGAGTCCTTGCCGACCTCGTACCCGGATCCTCCCTCCTGCGGGACACTCTTCTCGTCGTCGGCGGCGCGAGCCTCACCGGCCTCTGTGCCCAGGTCTCCCTGCACACCCCGCTCAGCCCCGTGCCCTTCACTCTCCAGACCCTCGCGGTCCTGGTGGTCGGCACCGCGCTCGGTACCGTTCGCGGGGCGGCGGCCATGCTGCTCTATCTCGCCGCGGGCGCCGCCGGAGTGCCCTGGTTCGCCAACCACACCCACGGTCTGGGCGGCCCCAGCTTCGGCTATGTCGTCGGTTTCTGTCCTCGCCGCCGCCCTCGTCGGCGAACTCGCCCGCCGCGGCAACGACCGCGGCATCCTGGGCACCGTGGGTCTGATGACGCTGGGCAACGCGGTCATCTACCTGGCCGGGACCGTGTGGCTGGCCATGGCCCTGCACCTCGGCGCCCAGCAGGCCATCGCTTTGGGAGTCACCCCGTTCCTCATCACCGACGCGCTCAAGACCGCCCTGGCGGCAGGACTGCTGCCCCTCGTCTGGCGAGGCGTGGCGTCGACAGCGGCCCCTCAAGAGTGAAAACGGCGGTGCTCGTGCGAGGTTCCTGGCGCGGCCGGAGCCGCGGCCGCCGCGCGCTGCGCAAGGCGCCTGGCCGGTTCCGGCCGGTGGGGCGGCGGACCGCGTCCAGGAGCTGGTCGATGTCTTCGGCGGCGTGAGAAAAGGAGGTAACGAGGCGGACGATGCCCGGCGCCTAGCGGTCGTGGTAGAAGGTGTAGCCCTCCGCGAGAAGCCCCCCAGCCCAGCCTGGCGCTCGCGGACGAGGACGTCACCCAAGGACCGAGTCCCGGCCCTTACGGGTCGTTGATGGCGTTGCTCCCAACGCCATACTGACGAGCCAGCTCGGCTGGCATCTCAGATGGATCGCATTCGAGGGTGTAGTTGCGAGCTGAGCCCGCCGGTCTACACGAGTGATCTGGCGATGTAGTTGGCCAGGTTCGGAACCCGAGGGCGGATCCGCGGCGGTGTTCGAGACGTCCGCTGATCGTCTCGGTCAGTCCGTTGGAGGTGCGGGGGCCGTCGAGGTAGTACCTGCGCGCAGGCGGGTGATGTCCTGAACCGGCGGCAGTCCGTAGAAGGCCCGGTATTCGCGGCTGAACTGGGTCGCGCTGGTGTATCCCACGGTGTGGGCGACCTGCGCGGCGGTGACGTCGCCGGCCAACAGCTGGCGCCTGGCCGACAGCAGTCGCAGATGTTTCTGATAGCGCAGCGGGCTCATACCGGTCGCAGCCGTGAAATGCCGGTGCAGGGTCGCCGGGCTCATACCGGCCTCGGCGGCGATCTGGTCGATGCTCACCGGCTCGGTGATGCGGTCACCGAGCCAGGCGATGACGCCGCGGATCCGAGTGCTCGGGGTATCCGCGGCCTGGCGCAGCGCCGGACCGAGCGGGCCGGTCAGCAGCCGGTAGATGATCTCGCCTTCGACGCGCGGCGCCAGGGCCGGGATGTCGTCCGGGGCGTCCAACAGACGCACCAGACGGGTCAGGGCGTCGATCAGTTCAGCGGGCATACCAGCCGTGGCCCGCCAGGCGGGCTCGGCAGCCGGGGGCGGCGAGGTGGGGCCGAGTTCCACCAGCAGTTCGGTAAGGATCTGCTTGTCGAGGGCCAGGACCGCGGAGCGGTAGGGCACCTGCTCAAAGACCGCGGTGACCGGCAGTCGCACGGTATTCAGCAGCATCCGGCCGCCGGGCACGCTCCAGCTCTGCGAACCCGCGACGGTGCGCTTGGCGCCGGCGGCGACGAAGCTCACCATCGGCTCGTACAGCAGACGGCTGGGCGGCAGCAACTCGTCGGTCGCGACCAGCGTCAGCCGGGGCACTGCGGTGGTGGTCCACGGGCCGTCGCGGTGGTCGGTGATCGCCTGGGCGAGACGGTTCAGCATCGGATCCCTCGACTGCTCGGTCCGCGTTCCATGCGGGCCATGGTGAGACGATCAGGCAATCATATGCGAATGTTGCCCAATGACCTGCGGATACGTGGCCCTCTAGCGTCACGGGCATGAACGCACAGCACGCCATGCCGGTTCGCTCGCTCGGCTCGCAGGGCTTGACCTCTTCAGCGTTGGGCCTGGGCACGATGGGCATGACCATGGGATACGGCCCGGCCGACCCCGATGGCGGGATGGCCGCCATCCGCCGCGCTTTCGAGCTCGGCGTCACACACTTCGACACCGCCGAAATGTACGGGCTGGGCAGCGGCACGAGCGAGCAGCTGCTGGGGCGGGCGGTCAAGGGCTTCCGCGACGAGGTGGTCCTGGCCACCAAGTTCGGCTACGACCTGACCGACATGAGCCGTTTCGGCCGTGCCTTCGACAGCCGGCCTGAGCGCATCCGCGCGGTCGCAGAGGCAAGCCTGCGGCACCTGGGCACCGACCACATCGATGTCCTTTACCAACACCGCGTCGACCCGAATGTGCCGGTCGAGGACGTCGCCGGCACCGTCGGCGAGCTCGTGGCCGAAGGCAAGGTGCGTTTCTTCGGCCTGTCGGAAGCCGGCCCGGACACCATCCGCCGCGCCCACGCTGTCCACCCGGTCTCGGTCTTGCAGACCGAGTACTCACTGTTCGAACGCTCCGTTGAGGCCGAGGTGCTGCCGACAGTCCGCGAGCTGGGCATCGGCTTCGTCGCCTGCTCCCCACTCGGCCGCGGCTTCCTGACCGGGACAGCCACGCCTGCCGCCGACTGCCCGCCGAACGACCTGCGCGCCCACGACGCGCGCTGGCAGCCCGGCAACTACGAGACCAACCAGGCGCTGGTCCGTGACCTGGGCGCGATCGCCGAGTGGAAGGGCTGCACAGTGGCGCAGGTGGCGCTCGGCTGGCTGCTGGCCCAAGGCCAGGACATCGTTCCGATCCCCGGCACCCGCAGCGCACAGCGCGTGGCCGAGAACGTCGCCGCCGCGCACCTCACCTTCACCCCCGAAGGGCTGGATCTGATCGGCTCTCTCCTGCCGAACGGCGCGGTCGGCGACCGCTACCCCGCGCCGATGATGCCCGCCTGGTGATCCCGAGGGCGTAGCTGTGCTCTGAACCCACCGGCCTCTCACGCAGGGCTGTCCGGACGCGCTACCACCGTGCCGGCGACCGCGGACAGCCCCGCAGCGTACATGCGGGTCCTGCGAATGGCCAAGAAAGTCTGCGTGCCCTGGTATTCGGACGCCTCGCAGGTTTGGAAGCGGCGGTTGCGACGCGTCCTTGACGGGGATCGTCAGGTCGCCGAACCGGGAGCTAGCCGCTGTACAAGGGTGTCGATGAACGCGCTGTATCGCTCGTGAAAGCGAACGCTGTCCGGAGAGTCACCGGTGATCATGCGCACCAACTGGGGGATGGTGACGGGGCCCATCGTGAGGAACAGGATGAGGAGCGCAACCAGCTCGGGATCAAGCTCCGAGTCAACTTCACCGCTGCCCTGAGCACGCACGACGACCCGGGTGCTTTCGCCGAGCGCGCGTGCGCGCTCCTCCTCGAGCACTGCACGTCCGGTGTCCGAGAGTCCTTCTCGTGCCGTGAGGCGCAGCCACGGGATGTTGGAGTGATTCCGGGGCCATTCGGTGGTATCGCGCACCCAGTGTGCGAAGGTCTGGGATCGGAGTTCGCTCCAGATCTCCTGGGTGATGTCGAGCAGCTTCTTCATCACGGCGTCCCGCAAGCCGTCTTTGCTGCCGAAGTAGTAGTAAACCAGCGACTTGTTGCAGCCGACCGCCTTTGCGACGTCCTCGACGCTCACCGTGTCGAGACCCCGCCTGCTGAACTGGTTCGCGGCCTCGAGGAGGATCTCTTCGCGACGGAGTCGGCCACGTTCGCGATGAACCCGATCATCCGAATTGCCGTCTTTGCTTCGTGGCGTCGCGCGCTGTGTTGACAAGTCAATCATCCACCCTACACATGTAGGCGACCACCCTACATGTGTAGGTGACGTGGACCGGACTCAGGCAGCACCGGCGAGGGCCAGGAAGCTGCGAAGCGGGACGTCCGGGTCGGCGAGCGCCTCCGGGTCCAGGACGGTCTTCGATTCGACGAGCTTCCGGGAGAATGCGAAGTCACCTGATGCCCCGACGATATCGGCGGCGATGAGCTTGCCCGCCTCAAGATAGAAGACTTCGAGCTTGCGATCGTGACCCGGGTTGGGGCGCACTACGACCGTGTCGGCTGTGGCACTGAGGCCGACCGACTGCAGCTTGAGGTCGTACTGGTCGGACCAGAACCAAGGAAGCGCCGAATACGGGGCCTCATCTCCCAGGATGCTCCGCGCGACGTGTCGAGCCTGCTCCGATGCGTTCGGCGCCGACTCAAGGCGCCGTAGGCCGCCGTGCTGCGGGCAAGGGTGCCGCGAAACATCGCCGATGGCATACACGCCGGGGACAGAAGTGCGAAGGTGCGTATCCACGACGATCCCGTTGTCGACGAGCGCTCCGGCACGTTCCGCGAGTTCGGTGCGCGGCGTGACACCGATGCCGACCAGCACGAAATCGACTTCGAGTGCCGGGGCACCGTCGAGCAGGACGGCCGCTACGTTGCCTTGGGCGTCAGTGCGGAAGCCGGCAATGCGTGCCCCGGTCCGTACATCGACGCCCTCTTCACGATGGATCTGCTGGAAGAAGTCGGATACGGGTGCGGAGGTCACGCGCGCCAGCACGCGATCGGCAGCCTCCAGGATGATCGTCTCGACGCCGGCGCGACGCGCGGCCGCAGCGATCTCGAGTCCGATGTAACCGCCGCCGATGACGACCGCGCGTGCTCCGGGCCGAAGGAACTCCTGCAGCCGGAGCGTGTCATCGATCGTGCGCAGCGTCAGCACGTTCGCGGCCCCGCGGAGCTCCGGGTGCGGCAGCATCCGGGCCTTGGATCCGGTGGCGATGATGAGCGATTCGTAGGGAATCGTTTCTCCGTCGTCCAAGTGAACGGTTCGGCCGGCTGCATCGAGACCAGCGACCGCACGGCCGACCCGGAGATCGATGCCTTCCCGGACGTAGAACTGGTCGGTCCGCAGAGCGATCTCAGGGAACTGCGCCGTGCCGGTGAGGATGCCCTTCGAGAGCGGGGGGCGCGAATATGGCGCCGCGGATTCGTCGCCGAGGACCGTGATCGGAACGTCGCTCCCGGCCATCCGCAGCGCAGCAGCTGCCTCAACCCCGGCCTGTCCGGCGCCTACTATGACAATGCGGTCAGAACGCGTCGACATCGCAGGTCACTGCACCTCGGGCACGTGAACGACGAGCCCATCGGTGTCTGCTGTGCAGCGGATCTGGCAGGACAGGCGGCTGAACTCGGTCGGCTCCGCGGCGGTGACCTGCAACATGTCCTCTTCCTCGGGGCTTCGCCCGCCGAGGCGATCGGACCACTCGGGCGCGACGAAGACGTGGCAGGTAGCGCACGACAGCTCACCCCCGCACTCACCGATGATGCCCGGCACCAAATTGTTGAGCGAGGTCTGCATCACTGAAGCGCCGTCCTCGGCTTCGACTGCTCGACGCTCCCCGCTGGGCAGCACATATTCCACCTTCGGCATGTGTACTCGGACCTCCTCGTCCGCTGGAAACAACGTCGATCACGCTGCGACCAAGTTTGACTTGCGGGTCAATGTTTACCTCAAGCCGCTGGTGATTACTACCCTGGAGTCGCTCTATTTATTAACTCTCTCGTTGCATTAGGCGCGAACCCGGCGTAGCTTCTCTCCCGATCGCTCGCACATCGGAGTGGGGCGCAGGGACCTGCCGGGAGGCAGAGGTGACCGATCTTCGCAATGCACTGACCGTCGTAACCGGAGGAGGCATGGGCGTCGGCCTTGGCCTGGCGCTCGAGGCCGCGAGGCGCGGCTCACGCGTGGTGATCGCCTCGATCTCGGACGCCGGCGCCGCCGTCGAGCAACTCCGTGCTGCCGGCGCAGAGGCCGACTGGTTCCAGGTCGACGTATCGATTCGCGAACGCGTGCAGGAACTCGCCGCGTTCACTCGCGAGAAGTACGGTCCGGTCAACGTCCTCATCAACAACGCCGCTGGCGGCGACAGCGCCGGTTCGATCATCGACAACGACCCCGAGGGGATCCAGCGGGCGTTGAACATCAACGTGCTCGGCTATGTGTGGACGATCCAGGCCTTCGCGGACGACCTGCGGTCGAACGCCGCCAAGGGTGCGCCGGCCTACATCCTGAACGTCGGCTCCGAACACTCGCTCGGCGTGCCGCCGCATGTGATGCCGTTGAGCGCCTACACCGTCACCAAGCAAGCTGGGCTCGCCGTTACCGAGGTCGTTCGCCGGGACTTGGCCGGGACCGGCATCGGGGTGTCGCTCGTTGCCCCCGGCTGGGTGCTCACAGAGCAGGTCAGCGGCATGATCTCCGCATCTGAAGAGTTCGCGGCGGTCGTTACACCGTATGCGCAGGAGACCAGCGAGGTCGCGCGCATCGCTTTCGACGGTCTGCTTTCGGGGAGGGAGCTGATCGTCACGAACCCGAAGTCGGTGCCGTTCGCGAAGGACCGAGCGCACCGCATCCTCGGCGACCTGAGCTGGGCCGAGCACCGCGAAGAGGCGGCTGAGGGGTGGGTGCACGATGGCACCGGTGACATCAGCAAGTGCCCGGTGGTCCACACACCCGGCCTCTCGTAGCACCGGCTGTCCCCGTACTGGCTTGAGTGGCACTGGCAAGATTTTCGTGAAGCGGGGGGTGTGCCACCGTGTGCCGGTCACGCTCCGTCACGGGTAGTGGCGTCGGAGATGGGCCATGAGGATGACGCACTGGCGGAGGAGTGGAACTCCTGCACGGTCGGCCATGATCCTCTTCTGGAGCTTCAGGTTCCGTAATGCGGCCCTCGTTGACGCCGGAGTTGTACGGGGTGATGGTGCCCTGCACGACAGCATGCTGGTCCCCGCGAATGGCGTCGGCCAGGCTGGTCAACGGCGGGAGCCGGGAGTCGGTGAGGTGGTCAAGCCAGTCGGGCAGTGGGGCGGCATTGCGAGCGTCCCGCATCGAGGCGAACTGCCGTATCAGGTCATGGGTTCGCGCCAGTTCTGGACAGTGGGCGAACAGCCGCCGCAGTGTCTCGGCGGCGTGCAGGCCGCGCTGGGACGGTGTGGTGGTGATCCACCGGGCAGCCTGGCGGGGCGAGGATGGCCGTTCGCGCGGCGTGTCGATCGGTAGACCACGACGCAGCGGCGCGATGGCCATCTTGACCCGCTGGTAGTGGCCCCGGTAGCCCTTGGCGGCGCTCTCCTGGTGCGGCACCGTCGCGGTCTGTTCGCCTTCCTCCCAGCGTTGCCGCAAGTAGTCAGATACGGGTCGAGGCTCGTGGACCGGCGGGGCGGTGTCCGGCGTACGCACTCCTGCCAGGATCCAGCGCGTGCGTCCTTGACCACGGTGCGCCGATTCAGGCCCAGTTCGCGGGCGAACCTGCTGATGCTGCGGTCCGTGCCGGTGGACTCGTGTACGGCCTCGAACAGCCGCTTCGTGTGGCGGCGGGCGGGAGTATCGGCCGCCTCATACGACACCGCCGACGGTGGTAGCGGATCCCACTCAGGTACTGCGGAGGGCAGGCAGCCGCAGTGTGCGGCGGCGAGTGAGCGAGCCGTCCCGGCACGCCACCTCGACACCGGGGTGCGTGCGCAGCCAGGAGGCGAGTTGCTCGGCATCGCGCCCGGACCACAGCTCGATCGGCAGCCGCGTGTCGGCATCCACCAGCAATGTGCCGTAGACGTCCGCGTACAGGGCGAAGTCGTCCACGCCCAGGACCCTTGGTGCGGAGGACGCCAGCAGCCGGATGCGCATCAGGTGGAACAGCACACTTGTCCGTGACAGCGGCGCTTTCAAGATTTGCAGGAGCCGGGCGCCGCCGCAGCCGGCGAGCAGCACTCCGGCCATCTCCACGAGAGGCTGCAGCAACGGGCTGCGGCGCTGGTAGCGCACCGTCAACCCTTCGACCTGCTCGGCGAACGTCCGGCGACCGCAGACCGCGTTGCCACAGAACAGCCGCCGCACCACCAGACTGATCAACACCGGGCAGCCCCCGACAGCGACATCAGCCAGCGTCCGGCTGTAGCGACTGTGCACCCGCGCCGACCTGTGACCGCAGTCCGGACACGCCACCCTCAACTCGCGAGTACGAGCCGCCACATGCACTGTGCCGGCCTCCGCCCACAACCGCTCCACCCGCACCGCTTTCAGGTGCGGAGACAAAGTCATCACACTCGCCGACAGTCCCGCCACCCGTGACGGAGCGTCACCGGCGCACGGTCGCACGCCCTCGTTTCAAGCAAATCTTGCCAGGGCCACGTTCGCTTGTACGCCGACAGTCGGCGGTGACGACACCACGCAGCCGCTTGATCCGCACCGGTCCGGGCAGTCCGTGGATCCCGGCCTGTGTCATGAGCACCGACACGGTCCTGGTGCAGACCCGGATGCCCATGCCCAGGGTGAGCTCGGCGTGGATGCGGCGGTAGCCGTAGGTGCCGCGGGGAAGCGACGTGAACCTCTCGGATCAGTCCGGTCAGCCAGTCCCGCCGTAGCTGTCGCGGATGGGTCGGTGTGCGCTTGTGTTTGTAGTAGATCTGACGGGCGACGCCAAGGATCCGGCAGCACCTGTTGACCGGTGCCCCGGCATCGACGAGTCGGTTCGATCACCGGGTAGAGCCTTTTGGGGCCGGCTTGTCCTCGCCAAGGAACTTCGCCGTCTGCCGGACGATCGCCAGCTGGGTTTCCAGCTCATGGATCCGCCGGCGAGCAGCCCGCAACTCAGCAGACTCGCTCGACGGCGTTCCCAGCCGCCGCCCGTTGCGGATGTCGTCTTGCCGCAACCACTTCGACAACGTGACGGATGGATGCCGAGCTCCACCGCCGTCTGTTTGGCCTGCTTGCCGGCGCGGACCAGCGCGATGGCACGCGCCCGGAACTCCGGCGGATAGGGACAAGGCATGACTGCCGGCTTTCCGTGAAGGGCTGTCAGTCAGCAACCAGAACTGGAACCTGAGAGGTGGGGCAGGTCAAGATGTCACCCAAGCCTGCATCAGACCCACCCACCCTCACCCTGACGAGCCGCAGTCAGTAACTACCAACTACCTGGATCAGATGCTCTCCAAGCGGAGATCGCGGCGGATGGCGTCGGCGATGAATTCGCCGATCAGTACAGCGGTGGCTGCAGGTCCGCGCTGTGGGGCGTCCGGCAGGATCGAGGTGTCGGCGACGCGCAGGCCGCGCACGCCGTGGACGCGCCCAAACTGGTCGACGGCGCTGTGCCGGGAATCGTCCGCCGGACCCATTGGCGCGGTGCCGCAGGTGTGTTGGGTGGTGCCGAGGTTCTCGCGGATCCACTGGTTCAGGGCGCTGTCGTCGTCCAGGACCTGCTTCCCGGGCTCGCGCAGGCCGCTGGAGATCTCGGCGAACGGCGGGGTGTCGAGCAGAGCCGCGGTGACGCGGACGACTGCGCGCAGGCGGCACAAGTCGTCAGCGGTGCCGAGGTAGTTGTAGTCGATGTCGGGTGGCGTATCGGGGTCGGCGGATCGGATGCGCAGGCGGCCGGTCGGCCTCGGTGTCAGGGCGGACACGAGAAATGACAGAGGTGCGCCTGGGACGCTCACAGCGCCGCTGACAAGCCCCGCCATAGGGACGAGGGACTGGAGGATTTCCAGGTCTCCTGGAGCGGCGGCGCCATCGGGCTTGGATCCCGTCGAGCTGAGGTGGAGGCAGCCGCCGAGCCAGGAGTCGGTCGGTTCGCCCAGGCCTCCGCGGGGCGTCCAGTCCAGCACGACCTGCGGATGGTCACTGAAGTTGGCTCCGACGGCGGGAGCGTCGCAGACGACCGGTATGCCGACTCGTTCGAGGTCGGCGCGTGGTCCGATGCCCGAGAGCAGCAGCAGATGCGGGGTGGCGAGCGCTCCGGCACTGAGCACGACGCTGTCGGCTTCGACGACGGCCCGTCGGCCGCCGTGTTCAGCGACGACACCAACGGCGCGGCCACCTTCGACGACGACCCGACGGGCCTGCCAGCCGCTGAGGGTGATCAGGTTGGGGCGGGCGAGCACCTCGGGTGGGAGGTAGCTGAGCCCGGCGTTGCGACGTACACCGTCGATCGCGTTCGAAGGTACCGGGCCGAAGCCCGGCGGTGCCTGGTCGTTCTTGTCGGGGTCGGCGGGGAAGCCGAGCTGCTGGGCGGCGTCGCGGAAGGCCGCGGCTGCCGGGTGCTCGAGGCGGGTGCGCCGGATCCTCATCGGCCCCTGGTCGCCGTGCAGTTCGCTCGGGCCGAAGTCCAGGTCGGTCTCCAGCATGCGCAGAAACGGCAGTACGGCGTCGTAGTTCCAGGCGGGATTGCCCGCGGCGGCCCAGCGGTGGAAGTCCGCACGCCGGGCTCGTACGAAATAGCCGCCGTTCACGGTGGTCGAGCCGCCGAGGACCCGTCCGCGCATAACCTGCCACGGCCGCTCCGGCGTCAGTCGCACGGAGTGGGCCGTGGTGGCCGGATGGTCCGGCTGCGCGCCCGGAACCAGTCGGGCGTCCAGCAGCGCGGGACCGAATCCTTCCTCGCCGTGCGGCATGTGTCCCATGTCCAGCAGCAGCACATGACGGTCGGCATCCTCGGTCAGCCGCGCCGCGAGCACCGCGCCGGAGGCGCCGGCACCGACGATGGCCACATTCGGTCGGCGGCTCACGGAAACCGCGTCGCGGCGGTCTCGAAGGGGAGGAGCACCTGTTCCATGAGCCAGGATCCTAAGCCGCTCCCGGCCGGGCAGCGCAAGCCCCACGATCGTCGCGAGCTAAAATTAAGTGCCCTCATCTATTCGAGTGGTGCCCGCATTTACGCAGGTCAGAGCCTTTTTACGGAATGATGCGCGCGGGCTCCTCGACGCCACCCCGGCAATTGCCGTCGTCGTAGACCTTCCTTGTGGCACTCCATGTCAATATTCTCGCCGGTGTCTGAGTGCTGGGACCGGCGATGCCGGTGACCCGCGCGCACTCCCCACCATCGGCATCCACCCGCACATGTCCGCACTCCCAGGGAGAACCGCATGAACGAGTCGACCTCCGCCGAGACCGAGCAGAACCCCGCCCCCGTGACCACGCCGTCCGACGAGCTCGTCGAGGCCGACAGCCTCATCGAAGAGGTCTCGATCGACGGCATGTGCGGCGTCTACTAGGCCGCGCCCATGGCCACGTTGAACCTGGACCGTGCCTGGGACCTGCACCCGCAGGTCTCGGTACGGCCGGAACCCTTTGGAGCGCTGCTGTACCACTTCGGGACCCGCAAGCTCTCCTTCCTCAAGAACCGCAGGCTGCTCGCGGTCGTCCAGGAACTGGCGGCGGCACCCACCGCCCGGGCGGCCTGTCTGGCCGCCGGCGTCGAGGGCCAGGACGTGACCCGGTACGGGCAGGCTTTGGCCGTACTCGTCCAGTCGTCGATGGTCGTCGAAAGGACAACTTCATGACCACAGCTCCGCAGCTGTCGAGGCCCGCGACCGCGTCGCGCCTTGTGGACCTCTTCGAGTACGGTCTCGACGCACCGATCTGCCTGACTTGGGAACTCACCTACGCCTGCAACCTTGCCTGCACGCACTGCCTTTCCAGCTCCGGCCGGCGCGATCCGCGCGAACTGACCACCGCCGAGGCCAAGGTCGTCATCGACGAGCTTGAAGCCATGCAGGTCTTCTACGTCAACATCGGCGGCGGTGAACCCACGGTCCGTTCCGACTTCTTCGAGCTGATCGACTACGCCACCGCCCACCACGTCGGTGTGAAGTTCTCCACCAACGGGGTGCGCATCACCCCGGAGGTCGCCGAGCGGCTGGCGGCCAACGACTACGTGGACGTCCAGATCTCCCTGGACGGCGCGACCGCCGAAGTCAACGACGCGGTGCGCGGGGCGGGTTCGTACGACACGGCACTGCGTGCGATGCGCAACCTGGCCGAGGCCGGGATGAAGAACTTCAAGCTCTCCGTCGTGTGCACCCGGCACAACATCCCGCAGCTGGACGCCTTCAAGGCCATCGCCGACCGTTACGGCGCGCAGCTGCGGCTGACCCGGCTGCGTCCCTCCGGGCGCGGCGCGGACGTGTGGGACGAACTGCATCCGCTGCCCGAGCAGCAACGGCAGCTGTACGACTGGCTCGTGGCACACGGGGACCAGGTGCTCACGGGAGACTCGTTCTTCCATCTGTCCGCCTACGGCAAGGCGCTGCCGGGCCTGAACCTGTGCGGGGCCGGCCGCGTCGTGTGCCTGATCGACCCGGTCGGGGACGTGTACGCCTGTCCGTTCGCCATCCACGACGAGTTCCTCGCCGGAAACATCCGCCGACCGGGCGGCTTCGCCGGAGTGTGGCGGGAGTCGGAGCTGTTCCGGAGTCTGCGCGAACCGCAGAGCGGTGGCGCGTGCGCCTCGTGCACGTTCTACGACACCTGCAAGGGCGGCTGCATGGCGGCGAAGTTCTTCACCGGGCTGCCGCTGGACGGCCCCGACCCCGAATGCGTCCAAGGCCATGGCGAGCAGATGCTGGCTCAACGCCCGCAGGACCTCGGCCACTTGCCGAAGCCCTCCGGCGACCACTCGCACCGCACCGCTCCGACGCGCCGTCCCGCCCCTGTTGACCTGGTGCTGACGCGCCGCCCGGACCTGGACCGGCCGCCCGTCAGTGCCTGCGCCGAGGATCCGCTGGCCGGTACGAGCTTCACGTAAGACGTCACGTACGACCAAGAAGGAGCCGCACCATGGGCCGTAACCCCTGGTTCGAGACCGTCGCGGAGGCTCAGCGCCGCGCGAAGAAGTATCTGCCGAACACCGTCTACGGGGCCCTGGTGGCCGGCTCGGAACAGGGCCGTACGCTCGACGACAACACGGGCGCGTTCGCTGAACTCGGCTTCGCGCCAAGGGTGGTGGGTCATCACGCACAGCGGGACCTCACCACGACCGTGCTCGGGGTGGAGTCCGCGATGCCGGTGGTGATCTCGCCGACCGGCGTGCAGGCCGTCCATCCCGACGGTGAGGTCGCCGTCGCCCGCGCCGCCGCGAACCGCGGCGTGATCATGGGCCTGAGTTCCTTCGCCAGCAAGCCGATCGAAGAGGTCGCCGGGGCCAATGCGAACACCTTCTACCAGATGTACTGGACCGGTACGAAGGACTCAATGGTGCAGCGCATGGAGCGTGCGCGGGCTGCGGGGGTGAAGGCCCTGATCGCCACGCTGGACTGGTCCTTCTCCCACGGCCGCGACTGGGGCAGCCCGGCCATCCCGGAGAAGATCGACCTCAGGACGATGGTGCGGCTGGCGCCGAACGTGCTGCCTCATCCGCGCTGGCTGTGGGCGTTCGCCAAGTCCGGCCGGATACCGGACCTGACCACGCCGAACCTCCAGCCGCCCGGCGGCAAGGCGCCCACCTTCTTCGGCGCCTACGGCGAGTGGATGCGGACGATCCCGCCCACATGGGACGACGTCAAGTGGATGCGTGAGGAGTGGGGCGGCCCGTTCCTACTCAAGGGCGTCTCCCGGATCGACGACGCCAAACGAGCCGTCGATGTCGGCGTGTCCGGCATTTCGGTGTCGAACCACGGTGGCAACAACTTGGACACCACACCGGCGTCCATCCGCCTGCTGCCCTCAATCGCTGAAGCGGTCGGCGAGGAGATCGAGGTGCTGCTCGACGGCGGTGTCCGCCGGGGCGGCGACGTCGCGAAGGCACTCGCCCTGGGCGCGCGTGCGGTCCTGATCGGCCGTGCCTACCTGTGGGGCCTGGCCGCCAACGGACAGGCGGGCGTGGAGAACGTCCTGGACATCCTGCGCGGCGGACTCGACTCCGCCGTACTCGGCCTCGGGCACTCCTCCGTCCACGAGTTGTCACCGGACGACCTGATCGTCCCGAAGGACTTCACCCGCACGGCAGGCGCACCGCGCGCTGTGGGCTCTGTGGGCTAGCCATGTCGTCACACCGTGTACCGCCGGAGGGATCAGCCGAGTTGGCACGCTCGGTGTGGCCTGCCGTACCGGCGAAGGCGCTCGTGCTGGTCCCCGTCGGCTCGACCGAACAACACGGACCGCACCTGCCGTTGAACACAGACAGTGTCATCGCCGGCTCCGTAGTACAGGCGGTAGCAAGCCAGTTGACGATCCCTCAGCCCGACCGCCCGGTGCTCACGGCTCCCACCATCGCCTACGGCGCCAGCGGCGAGCACGGGGGTTTCCCGGGCACGGTCTCGATCGGGCACGACGCGCTGCGCGTCGTCCTGGTGGAGACCGTACGGTCCCTGTCTCTGTGGGCGGGCCGCATCGTGTTCGTCAACGGCCACGGCGGAAATGTGCCCACGCTGGACACGGCCGTCGGCCAACTGCGCGACGAGGGCCACGACGTGGCGTGGCTCGGCTGCGAGACACCGGGCGGCGACGCGCACGCAGGCAGGGCGGAGACCTCGCTGATGCTGCACCTCGCACCCGGCGATGTCCGTCTCTCCGAAGCGGTCGTCGGCGACACTCGTCCGCTGTCCGTCCTCCTGCCGGAGCTGATGGCCCGCGGCGTTCGCGCTGTCTCACCCTCCGGAGTGCTCGGCGACCCAACCGGTGCCACGGCCGAGGAGGGCCGCGCCTCGTTCGAGTCGATGGTGGTCACCGCGGTGTGCCGGATCACCGAAGGCCGAACGGACGGACGGGGCCGCCTCGTTGGCCCGGCGTCCGTGCGGACACCGGCTCGCGCCGCCACCGCACCGCCCCCTCCGCGCACGAAAGCAGCGCGCCCATGACCCTTCCGTACGGCTTCATGGTCGCCCTCGACCGGCACACCCGAGTCCTCGACGAAGGCCGGGCCCTCCTGGGCGGAAACCCGACCCGGCTGCTCCGGCTCAGTGCCCGGGCGCGAGGACTGCTGACCGGGCGCGCGGTGTGCGTTCGGGACGCGGCAAGTGCGCTCCTCGCCGACCGCCTGCTCGAGACGGGTCTGGCCCACCCGCTCGTGCGAGCCCTGCCGCGGCGCCCCGCACATGGCACGGGCACCGATCCGAGCTGTACGTATGTGATCCCGGTACGCGACCGCCCCCGCGAACTCGACCGGCTTCTGGAGAGTATCCCCGCGGGCAGCCCGGTCATCGTCGTGGAGGACGCCTCACGCCGGCCCGACCCGATCACCGCCGTCGCCACGCGGCACGGCGCCCACCTGGTCCCGCTGGCGGTGAACGTGGGACCGGCGGGCGCCCGCAACGCCGGGCTGCGCCTGGTCACCACCCCTTACGTGGCCTTCGTCGACTCCGACATCGTGCTGGCGCCCGAGACGGTGCCCACTCTCCTGCGGCACTTCGCCGACCCCCGAGTCGCCATGGCCGTACCCAGGATCACGGGGCTGGCCACCACCGAGGCATCCGGCTGGCTCGGCCGCTACGAGCGCACCCGGTCATCCCTCGACCTGGGAGCACACCCGGCACCGGTCCGCCCCGGCACCCGCGTCTCCTGGGCACCCAGCGCCTGCCTGGTCGCACGAGTCGACGTGCTCAACCAGAGCGGCGGCTTCGACGAACGCATGCGCGTGGGTGAAGACGTCGACCTGTGCTGGCGCCTGGACCGGGACGGCTGGCGTATCCGCTACGAGCCCTCCGTCGAGGCCGCGCACGAACACCGGGCCGAGCTGCGCGACTGGTTCACACGCAAGGCCGTCTACGGCACCGGCGCCCACCCCCTTGCCCAGCGCCATCCCGGCAACATGGCCCCGGCCGTGCTTGCCCCATGGAGCGCCGCACTGCTCCTGGCCCTGCTCGCCCAGCGCCGATGGTCGCTGCCGGTCGCCGGATGCATCTGGGCCGTCGCCACCACCCGAGTCGCCGGGAAACTGAAGGACACCGACCATCCGGTCCGGCACGCCACACGCCTCACCGCCGACGGCGCCGTGTCCGCCTTGGCCCAGGGATCGGCCCTCCTCACCCGCCACTGGTGGCCGCTCACCGCGGTGGGCTGCCTGGTCTCACGCCGCATGCGCAACGCCGCGGCGCTGGCGGCGGTCACCGACATCACGCTCGAATACCGCCGCGACACGACCGGCCGCGACACGACGCACCTCGGCCTCGTCCGCTACGGAATCGCCCGCCGCCTCGACGACCTCGCCTACGGAACCGGCGTCTGGATCTCCGCCCTGAAAGGACGCTCCACAGCCGCCCTGCGCCCTCACATCGTCCTGAAGCCGTCACCACCGCAGCAGGCCGCGCGCAAGCCCGTCCTTCCGCGCGGCCGATGGAGCCTTCCCCAGCGGGCGGATCACACTGGGTAAGCTCACGCGGGGGCGATGGAGCATGGTCAGAGGGGAAGAGCCGGATTGGTTGCGTCGAAACCGACCACGAGCACGGGTTCATCCCGGGTCGGACGCCCGTCCGCCACGTCGCGCGACCAGCTGGAGGGCGTGGCGTTCGAGCTGTTCGCGAGCAAGGGGTTCGAGCAGACCACCATCGACGACATCGCCGCGGCGGCAGGTATAAGCCGCCGGACCTTCTTCCGGTACCACGCGTCCAAGAACGACCTCGTGTGGGGCGACTTCGACGGCCAACTGGTGCGCCTGCGCGAACTGCTCGACGCCTGTCCACCCGACCTGCCCATGATGGACGCCCTGCGCGAGGCGGTGGTCGCCTTCAACCGGTTCGACCCGGCCGAGGTGCCCTGGCACCGCCGGCGCATGGAACTCATCCTGCGCGTGCCGGCACTGCAGGCCGACTCCACCCTCCGGTACACGTCCTGGCGCTCCGTCGTCTCGTCGTTCGCCGCCGAACGGACCGGCCTGCCCCCGCAGTCGCTCCTGCCGCGGCAGATCGGCTACGCGGCCCTGGCTACCTGCATCGCGGCCTACGAACAGTGGCTCCACGACGAGAACGCGGATCTGTCGGGGTTGCTGGACAGCGCCATGCGGGAACTCCAGAGCGGCTTCGGCGGCCATGAAGTTCCTCCGCGGTAAGCGTAAGCAGCGGGCGCTACTTGAGTGCCGCCGAGACGTCCACGGGCTTCCCGCCGAACAGCGGGGTGTAGGCGCCGTCCCGGATGGTGTAGGCGTAGTTGCCCTTGGCGAACACACGCGCCACGTCGGGGTTCTCGTCGGGCCGCGTGAAATCGATCGGGCCGGCCAGGCCCTCGACCTTCACCGGCGATGCCTTGCCGAGGGCGGCCAGCAGGCCGGCGTGGTCGTAGGCCTTCGCCGGGCCCGCGACCTGCTTGACGGTCTGGACGGCGGCCCAAGCCCGCAGTGCCTGGGCCTGGAGAGGGCGGTGGCGAGCGTGTACATCGGCACCTTCGGCTTGGCGCTCTGCCGGACAGCGCCGACGATCTTGGCCACTGCCTGGGGCTGTTCCGTGATGAGCAGGCACTGGACACCGGTGGAGACGATCTGTGACACCGGTGCGGAGAAGCCCGTTGCCGTGCCGACCAGCTTGACGACCCTGGAGTCACAGATCGGCGAGCCGCCGGCGGCCTGGAAGCCGGCCTTGATGGCCTTGGCCGACGGCTCCGTCGCCCGCGGCGGTGTCGCGCAGCATTCCCGCCGTCTTGCAGCCGTTCCTGGCCGCCGCGTATCCCACCCCGCCGTAGTCGAGAGGGTTGCCGCCCGGGATCGGGAAGGACACCTTGCTGGTGAAGTCCGGTGAGGTCAGCGGAGTGCCGCCCACCGCCGGCACCTTGCCGGCTTCGAGCAGCGGCATGAACGACGTGGCGTAGAGCGAGGCGGGGTTCACGACCGCGGCGTAGCCGCCCTGGACCGCCTTGCGGCCGCAGGTGGCGGCCACGTTCGGGTCGCCCTGGTAGTTGCAGGCATCGATCTGGATCCGGTGACCGTTGACTCCTCCGTCGGCGTTGATCGCCGCTGCCGCCGCCTTCGCACCGTCGGCGATCTCCGGGAACGAGAAGGAGGACGCTTCCAGCTGGCTGACGACCAGGAGCTTGAGGGCGCCCTTGCCGTCCGCCGACGAATCACCGCTCGAGGCGGTACCGCATGCTGACAGCGACAGGGTGCCCGCCGCGATCGTGATGAGCAGCCTTGAGACCTTCACAACGGCACTCTTCTGCTACTCGGCTATGGGGTGTGGTGGCAGCGTCTCACTCGTCGCCGCTGTTCTTCCGCGTCCGGGGTGAGGCGGTCAGCCACTTCCCGACCGCGGCCAGGTGGACCTGCATCCGGTGGCGGGCGACGGCGGCGTCACCCGCGATCACCGCATCGGCGATCTTCTGGTGCGCGACCCGGACGTCGGCCGCTGCCTGGGGCGTGTGCTCGCGCTTGTTGCCGGTCCTGCTGAGGTTGGTGAGCACCTCGACGAAGAGCGCCAGCGCCGGGTTGCCGGTCATCTCGGCGAGCGCGGTGTGCAGACCGTGGGTACCCACGTCGCCCTCGTGCTGCTTTTCCTGCTCCTGGGCCAGGGTCTCGCGCAGCCGGACAATGCCCGACTCGTCAATTTTCTCGGTGGCCAGTTCGACACATTTCAGCTCCAGTGCCGAACGCGCTTCGAAGACATGCTGGGGACTCGCCTTCATGTATTCCAGCATCAGCGCGGTGGCGCGTACCGCGGAGTGGGTCTCCGGCGCGGTCACCACCAGGCCGCCGCCCGGTCCGCGCCGCATCGTGGCGACGCCGTGGTGCTCGAGCACGCGGATGGCCTCACGGAACACGGCACGGCTGATGCCGAGGCGGGCGATCAGGGCCGTCTCGGACCCCAGGACCTTGCCCACCGGGAAGCCGCTCGCGACGATCTCCTGCTCGAGTTGATACGCGATCTTCTCAGCGAGTTTGGTGCCGGTCGGCTCGTCGGTGAGAATCAGTGATTCGGTCACTGCCATTTACCCGTTTCGTCAGGAAATCCCATATGCGCGCTAGTCTGAAAAGTTATTCTAGTGCGCGGCAGCAGGGGACTTGCGGCTGCGGCGCGTGCGGCGACACGGGTGGGCGCACGGCATCGGACGCGTTCAGCGGCCGTCGCGCGGGTCATCGGGGTCGACGTAGAGGTCGAGTTCCGGGTCGGTGCCGTAGCGGCTGAGATCCTTGATCCCCAGTTCCGCCAGTACCTCGGAATCCCGCAGTGTGCGGCCTGTTGCGGTGGCCGGCCGGGCGAGGAGCGCCACGGCGGCGTCGGCCATGATGTCCGGGGTGCGTGCGCGGTCGCCGCCGACGACGTTGTCGACGGCCGCGGTGGCGATGAGCGTCTGCGGCCACAGGCAGTTGGCGGCGATCGGTATTGCGGCGAACTCCGCGGCCCAGCCGAGGGTCAGCAGCGTCATCGCGTACTTGGAGGTCGTGTAGGCGGGGTGGCGGGCCAGCCAGTGCGGTTTGAGGTTCAGTGGCGGCGAGAGCGTGAGGATGTGGGGCTGCGGGGCTTTCGTCAGGTAGGGGAGCGCCGCTGTGGTCAGCAAGTACGTTCCGCGGACGTTGATGTCGAGCATCAGGTCGAGCTTCTTGGACAGCAGTTGAGTGCTGGGGGAGAGGTCGATCGCGCTGGCGTTGTTGACGACGGCGTCGATCCGGCCGAACCGCTCGACGGCGACGCCGACGGCGCGGCGCACGTCGTCCTCGGATCGCACGTCGCCCACCACGGGTGCCGCGGCCCCGCCCGCCGCCTCGATCTCCGCGGCGGCCGTGTGAATGGTTCCGGGCAGCTTGGGGTGAGGGTCGGCCGTCTTGGCGAGCAGGACGATGTTGGCTCCCTGCCGGGCGGCGGCGACGGCGATGGCCAGGCCGATCCCCCGGCTGCCACCCGACATGAGCAGTGTGCGGCCGTGGAGATCCGAGCTTGCGGTTGTCTCGTTCATGGAAATAAGGATACTCATTAACGGCGCCACGCTCACTACTGTGTCCTGCCGGTCGGCGTGCCTTGCCGTACTGACCGAGTGCTACCCGTCGACGGTGATCGCCATGGCCGGGCAGATCTCCGCGGCCTGCCGCATCTGTGCCAGTTCCTCCGGGTGTTCGAGCAAGGCCACCGTGCCGAGCGCGATCACGTTCGCGGTCGTCTCGTGGCCGGCGGCGAGCAGCAGCCGTCCCACCCGCGCGTCCTCGGTACGGGTCATCTCGCCGCCGCGGTACTCGTGCACTACCAGACGGCTGAGCAGGCCGTCGCCCGGATCGGCATCCTTGCGGTCGACCAACTCCTGCAGATACTCGATCAGTTCGTCCATGGCGGCGCCGGACGCGGCCGCCGTGACCGCCTGGTTGTTGACCGTCGTACTCAGGCGGTGGAAGAGGTCGCGGTCCGCATAGGACACGCCGAGGAGGTCACAGATCCACCACCGAGAGGACCGGGAGTGTGAGTGCCTCCACGAGGTCTACGGGCTTGGAGCCGGCGAGCATCGCGTCGATCAGACCGTCCACGACGCCCTGGATCTTCGACCGCATGGCCTCGACCCGACGCACCGAGAACGTGGCGGAGAGCTTGCGCCGCTGCTCCGCGTGGACGGGGTCGTCCATGTTGATGAAAGCGGTGCTCCGACTCTGCCGCGCCCACATCGCCGAGCTCATGTGCGGGTAGCCGTCCCGCCTGATGTCGCCACTGGCGCGCCCGTCTTCCAGGACGGCCCGCACTTCGTCGAACCGGGTGACGAGCCACGGCTTGCTGTCGTCCCAGATCGCGACCTGCGTGAGCGAGGCCTCGGACTGCAGCCGGGCCAGCTCCTTCGGCGGATCGAACGGGCACCGAGCATCACGTGCCATCGGGTACTTGGGACGCTCTGCGGCGTCGCGCATCACTGACACTCCTCGAGCCCGGTCGGGTCCGCCGCGTCGCCCTCCTGCGACGCGGCGGACCCCGGGTGTCTGCCGACTAGTGGGTGATGCCGTAGCGGTGGAGGTTGTAGCAGTTGATGGCGGCGCCGCGGACGAGGAGGCGGGTTTCCTCGTCGGTGAGGTGGGCGGTTTCGGCGAGGTCGGCGATGACTTTCTGGGTGTGGGGGTGAGTGCTGTCGGAGTGGGGGAAGTCGATTTCGATCATGATGTGGTCCATGCCGATGGTGTCGCGCAGGCGCAGGCCGGTGAGGTCGTCGAAGATGCAGCCGTAGACGTGGTTCTTGGCGTAGGTGCTGGGGGGGTTGGGCAGGACCTCGCGGATGTGGGGGTCGTAGAGGTCGGCGCGGCGCCAGGCGCTGTCCATGCGTTCGTAGAAGAAGGGCATCCAGCCGACCTGGCCTTCGCTGAGGGCGATTTTGAGGTTGGGGTGGCGGTTGAAGATGCCGGACCAGATCCAGTCGGCGACGGCGTGGATGGAGTTTTGGACGGTGAGGGTGACGCCGACGAATTGGGGGGCGTCGGGGCTGGTGGTGGGCATGCGGGAGGAGGAGCCGATGTGCATGTTGACGACGGTGTTGGTGTCGTTGCATGCCTGCCAGAGGGGTTCCCAGTAGCCGGAGTGGATGCTGGGCAGGCCGAGGGCGTGGGGGGCTTCGGAGAAGGTGATGGAGCTGGTGCCTTTGGCGGCGGTGCGGTGGACTTCGGCGGCGGCGAGTTCGACGTCCCACAGGGGGATGATGGAGAGGGGGATGAGGCGGCCGGCGCCGGCGCCGGCGCACCAGTCGTCGAGGATGTAGTCGTTCCAGGCTTGGAGGGCGGCCAGGGCGAGGTCTTTGTCGGTGCGTTCCATGAAGGTCTGGCCGCAGAAGCGGGGGACGGTGGGGAAGCAGATGGAGGCCTCGTTGTGGTTGGCGTCCATGGCTTTGAGGCGGGCGTCCTGCTGCCAGCAGGCGGGGTGGATCTCGTCGTAGGTGACGGGGTCGCGGGATTCCTTGGCGAGGCCGTACTGTGCGTAGCCGGCGGTCAGGGGCGCGACCATGTCTTCGTAGAGCCACACGTCGCTCCAGCCGGTGTGCGGGCCTTCGGTGACGGTGGTGTCGAAGAAGCCCTTGCCGTCGCGGACGCCGTACTGGCCCTTCATGCGCTTGACGCGGGGTCCGCGGTCGCGGTACTTGGCCGGCAGGCGGTCCGTCCATAGGGTCGGGGGCTCGACGATGTGGTCGTCGACCGAAATGATCTTCGGGACGGTAGGCATCGGTGACTCCTTCGTACGGCTCGCGGCAGGAATACAACGACCTGCATTCAGTGTCCTGTTTAACACACCGTTGAGGCCCACGACAGGTCGCGGACTCGAATCAGCCGTAGATGAGTAAGCGATTTTTCCCTGGGTCGTCGACGCGATTCTCCAGGTGACCTGCGGGCGGGGGTGGGCTGACGGCCGTGCCTTGGTGATTTAGAGTGCCCTTAATTGCCCGTGGTTGGCCGTGTCGTTCGTCAAGCTGAACCGAAGTCCAGGAGGATCACCATGCCGGAATCCGTTTCCCGTGCGCCTGTGGCAGGCGGCCGCGACACAGCGGCTGTGCTGTTGCGGGCCACGCTGGGGCCGATGCTGTTCGCCCACGGCTGGAACAAGGTGAAGGGCCCCGGTGGTATCGAGGGCACCACCGGCTGGTTCCGCTCTCTCGGGCTGAAGCCCCCCGCCGTGCACGCACGGATGGCAGCGGCCACCGAACTCGCGGCCGGAGCCGCCATCAGCGTAGGCCTCGCGGGTCCCCTGCCGGCCGCAGCCGCAGTGGGGCTCATGACCGTGGCCGCCCGTACCGACCACCGCGGCAAGGGATTCTTCGTCTTCAAGGGCGGCTGGGAGTACACGGGGGTCGTTGCCGGAGCCGCCGTGGCCCTGGCGGCGCTGGGCCACGGAAGGTATTCACTCGACGGCCTCTTGGGCAGGACCGGTGGTGGCACCAAGGCGGCACTGCTCGCCGCCGGTCTCGGGTGCGCCGGGGCCGGAGCGCTGCTCAGTGCCTGCTACGACAATGGCGGCCAGGAAAAGGAAGAAGCCCAGCCGGGCGAGAAGACGACCGGCTGAGCGGGTGGGTGGGTCGACCGGCTTGGCTTGCTCGGCCCACCCGCGCGGTTGGCAACACGCCGCGAGCGCTTGTGTGTTCGCGGGTCAGACAGGCTGGGAGACGACGGCGGGGGTGAGGGTGAACCCGCGGTAGCCGTCGCCGGCCACCTCGTCGCAGATCTGGCGGTAGGTGCCGACACCTCCGAGATACGCCATGAACACCCGTGGCTTGCCGGGGACGTTGGCGCCCATGTACCAGGAGGCGGCACGGAGGTAGAGGGTGTACGACGCTGCCTCGTTGACGTGCTCGACCCACTTGTCCTGTGCGTCGAGCTGAGCGTCGATCCGGGCGATGCCGGCATGGCGTGCGTGGGAGATCAAGTCGGCGATCCAGGCCACGTGCTGCTCGATCGAGACGATCATGTTGCTCAGGACCGAAGGGCTGCCCGGCGCCGTGACCATGAACAGGTTCGGGAATCCGGCCGACGCGATGCCGAGACAGGTCCGCGGACCGGCGGACCATTCCTCGCGCAGTACGGCACCGCCGAGTCCGCGGATGTCGATCGTGTTGAGCGGGCCGGTCATGGCGTCGTACCCGGTGGCGAAGACGATGGCGTCCACGACGTGGTCGACGCCGCCGGCACGCACTCCGCCCGGCGTGATGCGCTCGATCGGGTTGTCGCGCAGGCTGACGAGGGTCACGTTCTCGCGGTTGTACGTG
Organism: Streptomyces sp. UG1; assembly: GCF_049974585.1. Taxonomy (NCBI): domain Bacteria; kingdom Bacillati; phylum Actinomycetota; class Actinomycetes; order Kitasatosporales; family Streptomycetaceae; genus Streptomyces; species Streptomyces sp. UG1. The sequence goes on from NZ_JBNGGG010000008.1 coordinate 49,082, forward strand.
ACGTAGTAATCGGTGTCGATGCAGATGCGCTTGGTGCCGATGGGATTATCGGTCGGGCACAGCAACTCGGCGACGGCCGATTCCTGCACGATCGTGCGGATGCGGTCGCGCACGAAATCGGCTGACACACGGTTGGCTTCCTCGCTCACGGCGGTGTCGTCGAAGGCGGCCACGAAGGCGGCTCCTCCGGTCGCCCACCGCCGATCGAGCTCCGCAGTGCGCAGACCCTCTTCCATCTTCAGGGGCACTGCCCACCGACGCCGGCGTCACGACCCCCGAGGCGGAGAGGCGGGCATCGGCCCGCAGCTGGCGGTACTCCGCCTTGACGCGCCGCTGTTCGTCCTCGGACAGCGGCCTGTTCTGTGCGGGGATCGAGAAGTTGGGCGTGCGCTGGAAGACGGTGAGGTGCGCGGCCTGCTGGGCGATCATCGGGATGGCCTGGATGCCGGAGGAGCCGGTGCCGATGACGGCGACCCGCTGCCCGGTGAAGTCGACGCCCTCGTGCGGCCAGCGCCCGGTGTGGTAGGTCGGGCCGCTGAAGGAGCCGAGCCCCTCGAAGTCCGGCACCTGTGAAGCGGACAGGCAGCCCACGGCCGTGACGAGGTAGCGTGCGCTCGCCTGGCCACCGTCCTCCAGGGTGACGGTCCAGGTGTCGCTGGACTCGTCGTAACGCGCCCCCTGCACCGACGTGTTGAAGTCGATGTCCTTGCGCAGATCGAAGCGGTCGGCCACGTGGTTGGCGTAGCGCAGGATCTCCGGCTGGGCCGGATAGCGCTCGGACCACTAAGAACATCGACTCGACATCGCAGCGGGCACCGGGGTACCGGTTCCAGTACCAGGTGCCGCCGACGCCGTCGCCCCGTTCGTAGACCCGTACCCGCAGGTCCAGGTCGTCTCGCAGCCGGTGCAGGAGGTACATGCCGGCGAACCCGGCACCGATCACGATGGCGTCACACCTCTGAGTCGTCGGCATGGTGCACCACTCCTTCCCCGGCGGTGGGGCCGGGCTGGGTCGGTCTGTCATCAAAAGCACCGCTCGACCCGGTACGCCACCGAGTTGTGGTGCCGGTGCAGCTGGCAGGCCGCCTTTCGCAGTGAGTCGGTGGCGGCGACCGCCTCCAGGCAGACCAGCATGTCCTCACCGTGCTCGTCCACCAGACGGTTGAGCCGGCACACGTCGGGGACCCGCGCGATCCGCTCGGCGCTGAGCGTCTCGGCCGGCAAGGCGTATCCCCACAGCCGGGCGCCGTCGACAAGCACCGCCTCGTCCATGGTGTACGAGCCGTACGCGCGGGGGCTCGGGCGTGCGAAACGCAGCGCGAGCCGCTGCCTGCCGCCATGCCTCGGGTGCCTGTCCGGCGGGACATGGTCCGGCGAACCCCACGCGAGCTCCGCGGGCACCCCCGGCACCACGGCCGGGTCGAGTGCTCTCGCGAGGACGAGATGGAGGCTGCTTGCCACGGGTGTGTGGAGCACGACACCCGTCTGCGGCTGTATCTGCTCGACGAACGCCCGGCCGAATCGGCTGATGCCGAAAGTGCGAACACCGTGACCATCGAGGTTTCCCGCAGCCCCGGGCGCAGCCATATGCGGGCCCGCGCCGGTGCCCCGATGCCGCGGTCGACCACCGACTTGAGCGCGACGCCGTCGGCCGACGGCGGCACATGGTCCAGCAGGGCCACCTTCGCCGCGATCCCGAGTCGCCGCAGCAGCAGGGCCGCTTCCGTCCCGCTCGGGGACGGCCCCCGCTCGGGGACGGTCCTTCGGCAGCGATCCAGACCAGGCCCACGCCGGGGACGTCACGCGTCATCGCGCGCGGGGGCTGTTCCCCTGTGTGGTGGAGGCCGTCAGGGGTGGTGGCGGTGCGGACCTCGCCGTGTGCCGTGCGGATCCCGACAGCGCAGTCGAGTGCGGCCGCCGTCCGCGCCGGCAGAACCTCCAGACCGGCATTGCACTCGGCCAGTTCATCGATCAGGTCGAGGACCGCGGCGATCTCGATCGTCCCCTGTGTCGGCCCGGCTGTACCCTCCGGCATCCTCGGCTCCTTCTCGACGAGCACGGTCTTCAGCACGCATCGCAGTCATGGATGACTGTGCCCCGGCCGACCGCGCGGAGACCTGGCCGACTGTGCGGCTTCCCGTCAGCGGCATGAAAAGGGATACTGAATTTATGACGGAGGAGAGCGCTGCGGACGGCGAGGTCGCGGGTGGCCGGGAGCCCGTGCCCACTGTGTTGTGCGAACGGCGAGGTCGCGTACTGGTGTTGACGATCAATCGCCCAGCCGCCCGCAACGCCGTGGACAAGGATGTCGCCTTCCGTATCGGAGACGCGCTCGACAGGGCGGACCGGGATTCGGACCTGGGCGCGGTGGTCCTGACCGGGGCCGGGGATGTCTTCTGCGCCGGCGCGGACCTGAAGGCGGTCGCGCGCGGTGAGGCGCTCAGGCCTGACGACCCGGTCCGTGACTCCTGGGGATTTGCCGGCTACACCCGAAATCCGATCTCCAAGCCGACCGTCGCCGCGGTCAACGGGCCCGCCGTGGGCGGGGGGTTCGAACTCGTCCTCGCCAGCGACCTTGCCGTGGCGTCGAGTTCGGCGTTCTTCGCACTGCCGGAGACCTCCCGGGGGATCTTCGCGGCGGCCGGTGGAGCGGTCCGGCTGCCCGCGCAGCTGGGCCCCAAGCTCGCTGCCGAGGTGCTGCTGGCCGGCCGCAGGCTGAGGGCCATGGCGGCGTACAGGCACGGCCTGGTCAACGCTGTCGTGGAGCCGCAGGACGTGCTCGCAGCCGCCGTGCGCTGCGCTGCCAGGGCCGCGGAGAACCCGCCCGAGGCGGTGTCCGCGGCCCTGCGCCTGGCGCGCGGGGCGGGTCGGTACACGGCCCCGGACGAGGATTCCGGCTGGCAGCTGTCGGCGCGGGAGTGGGAGTGCCTGGCCGCCTTGGGCGCCCGCCGCCGGGCGCGCGAGCGCCGGGGTGACGGCAGGAGCCGTTGACGGCCGGACGCCATCGCCGGTTACCCCATTATCGCAGCGCCGCTTTATCGCAGCGCCGCGGAGACGTCGACGGGCTTGCCGCCGAACAGCGGGTTGTAGTCGCCCTTGCCGACCGTGTACGCGAAGTTTTTCTTGGCGAACACCCGTGCCACATCGGCCTTCGTGTTCGGCTGGGAGAAGTCGAGCGAGGCGGCCAGGCCCTCGGCCTTCACACCGGTCGCCTTCTGGAGAGCCGCCAGCAGGCTGGAGTGGTCGTACGCCTTCGCCTCCTTGGCGACCTGCGCGATCACCTGTACGGCGGCCCAGCCGCGCAGCGAGTGACCGGTCTTGTCGGCCTTGGGCGCGTACTTCTCCATGTCGGCCCAGAAGCTCGGTGTGCCGGTCTGGGACGGGATGGCGATGCTGTCGTTGACGACGACTCCGTCCGCCGCCTTGCCGAGGCTGGTCACCAGCGCCTTGGGGAAGGCCACTGCGAGCGTGTGGACGGGCAGCCTGGGCTTCGCGCTCTGCCGAACCGCGCCGATGATCTTCGGCAGCGCCTGGGGCTGCTCCGCGACCAGCAGGCACTGGACTCCGGACGAGACGACCTGCGACACCGGCCCGGAGAAGTCGGGGGAGGTGCCGGCCAGCTTGATCACGTGCGAGTCGCTGATCGCGGTGCCCCCGGCGGCCTGGAAGCCGGCCTTGATGGCCTTGGTCGAGGCGTCCACCGCCGCGGCGGTGTCGCGGATGACCGCCGCGGTCTTGCAGCCGCCCTTCGCGGCCACGAAGCCCACGCCGCCGTAGTCGAGCGGATTGCCGCCGGCGATCGGGAAGGACATCTTGCTGGTGAAGTCCGGTGCCGTCAGCGGCGTGCCGCCGACAGCCGGCACCTTGCCGGACTCGAGCAGGGGCATGAAAGAGGCGGCGTACAGCGAGGTCGTGTTGACGACGGCCGCGTAGCCGCCCTGTACCGCCTTGCGGCCGCAGGTGGCGGCCACGTTCGGGTCGCCCTGGTCGTTGCATACGTCGACCTGGACCTTGTGGCCGCCTATGCCGCCAGCCGCGTTGGTGGCGGATGCCGATGACTTGGCGCCGTACTCGATCTCCGGGAACGAGAAGGCGGCCGCGTCCAGTTGGCTGATCACCAGAAGTTTGAACGGGCCGTCGGAGCCGGCCGACGACGACCCGGCATTGGTGGAGTCGTTGCAGGCGGACAGGAGCAGCGCTGTCGCGGCGGTCGCGATGAGCGATCTTGTGACCTTCATGAACTCTCCCTTGAGGCATAGGTCCGTGGCTTCGCACCGGTCCACCCCCGGGGTGCCATAAGAGTATCCTTAACGATCTATGGAGGAGGGGTGAAGGTGATGCCATGTCATCCGGAGCGGCGACGGCAAAGCGGCAGTCAATCCGCAGGGTGCCGCCCTTTCATGCCCCCCGATGGTGCAGGGCGGCGGCTACTTTGGCTACCCATCGGCAATAATTCAGGCTACTGTTCTTAACCTGGGAGGCCGGGGTGCGGAGCCGATGGGACGGCGTGTCCGGCCGTGACATGAGGGGAGGCAACGGTGAACGTCGAATCGATGCCCTGGGACTTCGTCATCGTCGGTGCGGGATCGGCCGGCTGTGTCCTGGCCCGCCGCCTGAGCGAAGACGCGCACCATCGGGTGCTCCTCATCGAAGCCGGGGGCGAGGACTACAGCCCCTTCATCCGGGTCCCGGCCGGGTTCCCGCAGCTGGACCCCAAGAAGTACAACTGGCAGTACACCGCCGAGCCGGACCCCTCGCGCGGCGGTATCGTCGAGCACTGGGGCGGCGGCAAGGTCCTCGGCGGCTCGAGCTCCATCAACGGCCAGGTGTGGACGCGCGGCCACGCGGAGGACTACGACGAGTGGGCCGGCCTGGGCGCCGAGGGCTGGGGCTTCGCGGACGTGCTGTCCAGCTTCCGCAGGAGCGAGCGATTCGAAGGGGGAGGGACGCGTCTGCGCGGCGGCTCCGGACCGATCCACGCCTCCTACGGGCGGGTCAAGCACCGGATGACCGACGCGTTCATCGACGCCGCGCAGCAGCAGGGGCTGCCGTTCAACCCGGACTACAACGGGGAGAGCCAGACCGGAGTCGGTTATGCGCAGCTCTCGCAGCGGCGCGGCTGGCGCAACAGCACCGCCCGGGCCTATCTGGCCCCGGCGCGGCGCCGCAGGAACCTGACCGTCCTCACCCACGCCCAGGTCACCCGGGTGCTCATCGAGAAGGGCCGCGCCGTCGGCGTGGAGTGCCGCCACAAGGGCCGCACCGCGCAGATCACGGCGCGGCGCGAGGTCATCGTCAGCACCGGCGCCATCGCGACGCCGAAGATGCTCATGGTCTCGGGCGTGGGGCCGTCCAAGGAGCTGGACAAGCACGGCGTCCCGATCCTGGTCGACCTGCCAGGAGTGGGGGAGAACCTTCAGGAGCACATCTACTCGACGCTGATCTACAACGTCAACGTGCAGACCATCAACCGCGACCTGACCGTCAAGGGCGTCGTCAAGCACGGACTGGACTTCGCCTTGCGCGGTCGGGGAGCGGTCACCACGGCCGCCGCCCACGCACTCGTGTTCGGTTCGTTCAGCGGTGCCGCCCGTCCCGACTACGAGATCATCTTCGGTCCGCTGGGCATGTCCGGCGACACCCCGAGCGACGACGCAGGCAAGGACGTCACCTACCGCCACGATGTCCACGAGCTCAAGCCGATGAAGGTCTCGACGGTCATGGCGATGCCCTCGGTCAGCCACCCCCGCTCGCGCGGCCGGGTGCTGCTCCGCTCCGCCGACCCGCTCACCAAGCCCGTCATCGAACACGAACTCCTCGCGAACCCGAAGGACATCGCCGACCTGACCGCGGCCTGCCGCCTCACCCGCGACATCTTCGCGGCGGACGCCATGCGCCCCTACATCGTCGACGAGATGCTGCCGAGTGGTTCGGTCGAGACTGACGGCGACTGGGAGGAGTACTTCCGCTCGCACGCCTGGCGCGGCGAACACCCCTGCGGCACCTGCAAGATGGGCAACGACGACTCCGCGGTCGTGGACCCCCGACTGCGGGTGCACGGCGTCGAGGGGCTGCGCGTGGTGGATGCCTCCGTCATGCCCACGGTGATCAGCGGACACACGAACGCGCCGACCGTGATGATCGCCGAGCGGGCCTCCGACTTTATCCGCGCGGACAACGCCTAACGATTCCGCGCACCCCAGCTCCCTTACTTCGTAAGTGGTTTGACGGCCGGGTCGTGCGGCCAGGCCCGTGCTGTATGTGATGTGCGAGGAGGAACGTGATGAGCGAATTCAGGGTGGACCGGATCCTTGTGGACGGTTCATGGCGGACCCCGTCCGGACCGGAGATCAGGATTCTCAATCCGGCCACCGAGGAGCCGGCTCTGACCCTGGTCGACGCGAGCCGCGAGGACGTCGACGCCGCGGTGGCCGCGGCGCGCACGGCCTTCGACCACTCGCCCTGGCGCTGGCTGTCCCACCAGGAGCGGGCCGACCTGCTCGCGCCGGCGGCCGAGGAGCTGAAGAAGCGGTGGGCCGCCGAGATGGCCCCCGCCTTCACTTCCGTCTGCGGCACACCGACCACGGTGGCGCAGGCGTTCTCCGCCGGAGCGCTCGGGATCTTCACCGACGTGGCCAACACGGCCGCGAAGTTCCAGGCGGAGGAGAAGATCGTCGGCGTGGGCGGCCGCGCGGGCAAGGGCCACCCGGCCACGGTCGTGCACGAACCCGCGGGTGTGGTGGCGGCGATCGCACCGTGGAACGGTCAGCTCTACCTGACCCTCACCAAGCTGCTCCCCGCGCTGGTGGCGGGCTGCACCGTGGTGGCGAAGCCCAGTCCGGAGACCTCGGTCGAGGCCGTCGTCCTGGCGGAGGCACTGAAGTCGACCGGCGTCCCGGACGGAGTGGTCAACATACTGCCCGGCGGACGCGAAGCCGGACAGCGGCTGGTGGCGCATCCGGACGTCGACATGGTCGCCTTCACCGGCTCGACCGCTGCGGGCAAGGCCATCATGGCGACCGTCTCGGAACGGCTGGCCCGGCTCAGCCTGGAGCTCGGCGGCAAGTCCTCCGGCATCGTCCTGGACGACGTCGACACGGCGACCGTGGCCAGGCAACTGCTCAGCGGTACGGCCCTGATGACCGGTCAGGCCTGCGCCCTGCTCTCCCGCATCCTCGTACCGCGGGCGCGCCTGCGCGAGCTCGGCGACGCGTTCGCCGAGGCCATCGGATCGGTGCCGTTCGGCGACCCGGCCGACCCCAAGAACCTGATGGGACCCCTGGTCAGCAAGGCGGGCATGGAGCACGCGATCGACCTCATCGAGTCGGCGAAGAAAGAGGGCGCGACCCTTCTGCGCGGTGGCGGCCGCCCGGCCGGCCACGACCGCGGCTGGTTCGTCGAACCGACCGTCTTCACCGACGTCCACAATGAGATGCGGCTGGCCCGCGACGAGGTCTTCGGCCCGGTCTACGCCTTCATCCCCTATGACACGGAGGAGGAGGCGATCAGGATCGCCAACGACTCCGCGTTCGGTCTGGCCGGCGCGGCCTTCAGCGCCGACGAGGAGCGGGCGGAGTGGGTCGTGCGGCGCCTGCGCGCCGGTGCGACGTCCATCAACGGCTTCGGTCTCGACCCGGGCGTCCCCTTCGGCGGCTTCAAGCAGTCCGGCATCGGCCGCGAGGGCGGCGTCGAGGGCCTGCGGATGTTCACCGAGGTCAAGGCCATCCACCACGTCAACGCCAAGCGCTGATCGGCCGGGTGACCGAATGGGGCGGTCGGCACACGGGCAGCGGCGCGTTCTCGCCGGAGACCGCGCCGCTGCCCTTGTGCCGTGTCCATACGGCCGCGGCCGGCCGGCTCAGCCCTGCGGCCGAAGTCCTGCCCAGACCCGCTCCCGGTAGGTGTCGTCGTCACACTCGGCGCGCTGGTCCAGCAGGGCCGCCGCCTCCTCACCCACCGTGTGCCGGCTGAACGGCCGGGTCTCCCTCTCGTGCAGGTCGGCGATGACCGTCGCGACCTCCTCAGGAGTCGAGGCGTGCGAGGTGTGCGAGGCCGAGCGGCGCCTGACCCACTGCTCGGTGATGGTGCGGTAGGGCTCGACGTCCGAGGAGTACGTGCTCCGGCGCTCCCCGAACCCGCTGGCGACCGCGCCGGGCGCCACCAGGACGACCCGGGCGCCGGTGTCCTCCAGCTCGAAGGACAAGGACTCCATGATCAGGTCCACGGCGGCCTTGGTGCTGCCATAGCTGCCGGTCAGTGGCCGCGTCGCCCTGCCCGCGGGGGAACTGACGAAGAAGACGGTGCCTTTGCCGCGCGTCCGGAGCGAGGGCAGCAGCGCCTTCGTGATGCGGATCGTGCCGAGCACGTTGATGTCGTAGAGGTTCTCGATGGCCTCCATCGGGACGACCTCCAACGGACCGTGCAGCCCCACGCCGGCGTTGTTGACCAGGACGTCCACGTCACCGATCCGGGACACGAGGGCGGCCACCTGCTCGTCGCTGGTGACGTCGAGCTGGTGGCGCTCGGCCACCTCGAGGTCGGCGATCGAGTCCACTTCGCGCGCGGTGGCGATGACCTCGTGCCCACGGCGGGTGAACTCCAGCGCCGCGGCCCGGCCGATGCCGCTCCCACAACCGGTGATCAGCACTCTGGACATGTCGCTCCTTCGACTGTTGAGTCAGCTCTCTTCAGGTTCGTCGCACGAGAGGCTCCGCTACGCGCGCGGCGGCAGCATCCGGGCGGCGAACTCACGCAGTTCCGCCGCGGCGGTGCGTGACGACGTCCACGGGCGGACGACCACCCGGTCCACCCCCAGCGACTGCCAGCCCGCCAGGTCCTCCGCCGACCGGACCTCTCCGCCGACCGTGATGCCGAACGGACCCTCGCGGCCGGCCTCGGTGCGCAACGTGCGCAGCGCGGCGATCCGTTCCGCGGCCTGCCGCGGCGTCTGGTACATGCCGAGCCGGCCGTCCCCGCGTACGGCCGCACGGCGCAGCGCGGCCTGGGACTCGCCGCCCACGAGCAGCGGGACACCGCCGGGCCTGACCGGCTTGGGAGCGAAGCCGACCGCTGCAAAGACGTAGAACTCGCCGTGGTGCTCGACCAGTTCCTCGGTCCACAGCCGGCGGCAGACGTCGATGCACTCGTCGAGGCGCGCGCCGCGTCGCTTCGGCGGGACGCCCGCGGCGACCCACTCGCTGGTCAGCCAGCCGGCACCCACGCCGAACAGCACGCGCCCGCCCGAGACGACGTCGAGCGTCGCCACGCCGCGTGCCGCGACGAACGGGTGCCGCAGACCCAACAGGTAGACACAGGTACCTAGTTGGACTCTCTCGGTGATGCCCGCGAGGTAGGACAGGTAGCCGAGCGCGTCGAACAGGGGGGTCTGCGGGCGCATGCGCTCCGCCTCGTCGCCCAGTCCCAGCGCGCCGGTGACGGCGGCGGGGGCTACGACATGGTCCGAGACGAACACCGCGTCGATGCCGACCTCGTCCGCGACCAGGGCGACCTCGCGCCACGACTTGGGATTCAGTGTCCCCAGGGAGATGGCGATGGCGGTCACAGCGCTGGGTTCAATCCGCCGGCGACGGTCAGCAGCTGCCCGGAGATGTTGCGTGCGCCGTTGCCGAGCAGGAACGCCACGGCCTCGGCGATGTCCTCCGGCTCGTTGGGACGGCCCAGGGGGTTCCCGAGCTGTTGTGCGGCGGACCGGGTCAGGCTGACCAGTCCCGCCTTGGCGGCGGCGTAGTGCGCGTGCAGCGGGGATCCCGCCCAGCTCGTCGAGGCGACGTTGACGATCCGTCCACTGCCGTGCGCCATCATGGCCTTGGCCGCCTGCTGCGTGCAGAAGAATGCGGAGTCGAGGTTCACCGACACCGTACGGCTCCACTGCTCGGCGGTGATGTCCCACAGCGGGTTGTCCACCGGGCCCTTGATGCCGCCCGCCACGTTGACCAGGACGTCGACGCGCCCCCAGCGCAGCAGGGCCGCCCGCACGGTGGCCTCGGCACCCTCGGTGTCGGCGACGTCGGCCACCACGGTCTCCACCTCGGAGCCCCGGCCGCGCAGTTGTGCGGCCAGGGCGTCGAGGCAGTCCCGCCGGTCGTTGAGCACGAGGCGGTGGCCGGATGTGGCGAGCAGGGTGCTGATGGCGGTGCCCATCATCCCGCCGGCCGCGGTCACGACGGCCACCGGCCGTTCGGGCGTCTCGCCTGCGGATATCGGGCCGGACGCGGGGGCCGTCACTGCTCACTTCCGTCCGGGCGGCGCTGCGTGCTGCCGCTCTTGCCGTCCGGGCGCGCCAGCCACTTCCCGATAGCGGCGAGGTGGGCCTGCATTCGGTGGCGGGCAAGGGCCGCGTCACCCGCGATCACCGCTTCGGCGATCTTGTCGTGTGCGATCCGCACGTCGGCCGCCGCCCGGGGCGTGCTCTCCCGCGAGCGGGCGGTGTTGCTCAGATTGGTGAGCACCTCGACGAACAGCACCAGCGCCGGGTTGCCGGTCAGCTCCGCCAGCACGGTGTGCAGATCGTGCGAGCCCAGGCCTCCCTGGTGCTGCATCTCCTGTTCCAGGGCCAGCGTCTCGCGCAGCCGAACGATGCCCGGCTCGTCTATCTTCGCCGTCGCCAGCTCGACGCACTTCAGCTCCAGGGCCAACCGCGCCTCGAACACATGCTGGGGACTGGCTTTGGTGAACTCCAGCATCAGCGCGCTGGCACGCACGGCGGACTCGCTGTCCGGTTCGGTCACCACCAGGCCGCCGCCCGGCCCGCGCCGCATGGTGGCGACACCATGGTGTTCGAGCACGCGCACGGCCTCGCGGAGGACCGCGCGGCTGATGCCGAGACGTGCGATCAGGTCGGCCTCGGATCCGAGGACTTCGCCGACCGGGAAGCCTTTCGCGACGATCTCGCGTTCGAGCTGGTACGCGATCATCTCGCCGAGCTTGCGGCCGGTCGGCCCCTCGGCGAAAAGCGGTGATTCAGCCATGCTTGGGTACCTGTTTCATCAACGGTTTCCTGACCAACAGTAGACCGGTCCTCTGGGGCAGAAGGGCGAAGAAGGCGCTGCTCAGCCGTGTCATGAAGACGTCGCAGCCGATGCGAACAAGGACTCGGCGAACGTGTCGCTCAGGGCGCGCCGGCCGCCCAGCAGCATCTGGTTCAGCCAGGCCCGCTTGAGGAAGCGGTGGCAGGGGTGCTCCCAGGTGAACCCGATGCCGCCGTGCACCTGGATGGCGTCGCCTGCCACCGAGATGTACGCGCTCGTCCCGTGCGCCCCGGCGGCGGTGACCCGGCGCGGCGCGTCGGGCAGCCCCTCCTCCAGCGCCTGCGCGGCGCGCTCGGCGGCGGCCGTCGTCGACTCGGTGCGGATGTACATGTCGGCCAGCTTGTGCTTGACCGCCTGGAAGGAGCCGATGGCCCGGTCGAACTGATGGCGCGTCTTGGCGTACTCGGTGGCCATGGCGAGCACCGCCGCCGCTCCGCCCGAGGCGTCCGCGGCCACGGCTGCCATCAGCCGCAGTGCCGCGCTCTTCAGCGCGAGACGCGCGGCCTCACCGCCGAGCAGTGTGTCCTGCGCGCTCACCTCGACACGGTCGAAGGTGACATCGGCCGCGCGCCTGGTGGCATCGGCCAGCGGGGAAGGCGCCAGCCCAGCTTGTTCGGCGGGCAGTTGCACCACTACACGGTCACCGCTGCCCTCGATGTCCACGGCGACGAGCAGGACCGCGGCCGGGTCGGCCCCGACGACGCGCCGGGCCGTCCCGCTGAGCACGAGACCGGAGGCGGGCTCGCCGTAGGCGGTGACACCGCGGTCGTCGACCACGCAGGCGGTCGCCGTGCCTTCGGCGAGCCGCGCGGCCAGTGCCCGCGCGCTCGCCGAGCCCGCGCCGGCGGCGGCTACGACGAGGGTGGTCGCCTGCACCGCGCTGGTGAGGAAGGGGCCCGGCAGCAGGACCCGTCCCATCTCGCCGGCCAGCACCGCCACATCACCCATGGAGCCTTCGGAGCCGCCGAGGCCGGCCGGCACGAGCAGCCCCAAGAAGCCCTGGTCCGCCAGGAGTTGCCACAGACGGGTGTCGTAGCCAGGGGCTTCCGCCACGGTGTCCGGCACCGTGTCGACGGGGGCGCGGTCGGTGAGCAGTCGTGCCACCGCCTGCCTGAGCTGGTCCCGTTCGTCGCTGCTCATGACCGTCCCTCGCGAGGTAGACCGAGAACACGCTCGGCGATGATGTTCCGCTGGATCTCGTTGGTGCCGGCGGAGATGGTCCAGGTCCAGGACCGCAGATGGTCGACGAACCAGTGGCCGGAGAGGAATCCGACCTCGCGCGGCTCGCCTGTGCCGCCCATCTGGTCCATGCCGTGCGCCTCCGTGGCCAGCCTGGTGAAGCGCTGCAGCAGCTCGCTGAAGAACACCTTCAGAACCGAGGAGTCGGGGCCGATCTGTCCGGTGGCCGCCGCGGAGGCGAGTGCACGCTCGGTGAGGGCCGCCAGTGCCTCGATGTCGATGCCGATGTCCGCGGCCTCGCGCCGAAAGCCGGGGTCGTCGCCGAGCGGGGTGCCGTCGGGGCCGCGCAGACGCCGTGACTGCCCGACGAGTTCGCCCAGTGAGCGGCGCAGGTTCTCGGTCTGCTCAAGCATCTGCACCGCGCGCTCGGTGAGCAGCGTGGTCTGGGCGATCTTCCAGCCGTCGCCCTCGGCGCCGATGCGCATCGGCTCGGGGACCACGACGTCGTCGAAGAAGAGCTCGCAGAACTCGGCCGAACCGGTGGCCTGGCGGATCGGCCGCACGGTGATGCCGGGCGTGGTCATGTCGAGGAGGAAGAAGGTGATGCCCTTGTGCTTGGGCGCGTCGGGGTCGGTCCGGGCCAGCAGCAGGCACCACTGTGCGTACCGGGCGAAGCTGGACCAGGTCTTCTGGCCGTTGACCACGTACGTGCCGTCGTCGCGGCGCACGGCCCGCGTGCGCAGCGAGGCGAGGTCGGAACCGGCCTCGGGCTCGGAGAAGCCCTGACAGAAGATGGCGCCGTCGAGGATGGCGTCGATCAGTTGCTGTTGCTCGGGGCTGCCGTGCTCCATGAGCGTGGCGGCGGCATGGCCGAGGGAGATGGCCAGCGGGCGGGGACGGGGCGCGTCCGCGCGGCTGAACTCCTGCTCCTTGACCACCTGTCCGAGGAAACCGAGGTCCTGTCCGCCCCATCGCTTGGGCCAGTGCGGCACCAGGTGCCCGGCCTCGTGCAGCTCGCGCGTCCAGGCCCGGTAGAAGTCCACGACCTGCTCTTCGGAGGACGTCTGCAGGTGGTCGCGCCAGTCGGGCGGGGTATTGGTTTCAAGCCACTCCCGGATCTCGCTGCGGTACTCCTCGAGCGATGCCTCCATGGCCCTCACCTCTGTCAGCCGGCGGTCTGTCCGATCCGCCTCGCGGCCGTGCAGAAGCCTTGACCGGTGAGCGGACTGCCACAACAATACCGTATACTCAATTGCCGCCAAGGAGGTGTGGATCTCACTCCGCCCTGGCCAGATGCCTACGGGGCCTGCCGTGACTCCTGGACCGAGGCCGGGGCGCGCACCGCCGTGGGTCCTCGTACCCGCACCCCTTGCCAGTGACCCAGGTATGAGCCGTCGAGCTCATCACGGCGGACGCGCGCCTTCGCCGGTCGGAGAAGGCCGAACAGACGCGTTCGACCGTCCCGCGCAGCCGGCCGCTCCCGGCGGCGGAGCCCCGCGAGACCTGCGGGGCCCGTTCCCCATGACGGACCGGCCGACCCGAATGTACTGAGAAGGAAGGTCCCCATGAGGACGCGATCTGCAGTGCTCTGGAACACCGGTGACAAGTGGTCCGTCGAGGAACTCGAGGCCTCCGATCCGGCAGCGGGGGAGGTCACCGTCCGCATCCGCGCCACCGGCCTGTGTCACAGCGACGACCACAACGTCACCGGCGACTTCTCCGCGCCACTGCCGGTCGTCGGCGGCCACGAGGGCGCCGGCGAGGTCGTGGCGGTGGGTGCGGGTGTGGACCGCTTCTCGGTCGGGGACCGCGTCATCACCTTCCCCATGCCCTCCTGCGGACGCTGCCGCTTCTGCTCCAAAGGCCGGAGCTGGCTGTGCGATCTGTCGGCCCGCACGATGAGCGCGACCGGTGCGAACGACCGCTTCCGCTTCCACAAGGGCGACACCGGCATCGGCGCCTTCACCCAGCTGGGCACGTTCAGTGAGTACACGACCGTCTCCGAGGCGCAGGTCTTCGCGCTCCCGGACGACATCCCCTACACCGCCGCCGCGCTGGTCGGCTGCGGCTTCAGCACCGGCTACGGTGCCGCGGTGCGCGCGGGCAGGGTGGAGCCGGGCGACAACGTGGTGGTGGTCGGCGTGGGCGGCGTCGGCATGGCTGCGGTGCAGGGCGCCAGGATCGCCGGTGCGGCCTCGGTCCTGGCCGTCGACCCGGTGCAGTTCAAGCTGGACGAGGCGGTGCGGTTCGGTGCCACGCACACCGCCCGCAGCATCGAGGAGGCCGAACCGATCCTGCGCGAGTTGAGCTGGGGGGTGATGTCGGAGGTCGTCATCGTCGCCGTCGGGATCATGCACGGTGACCTGCTCGGCCCGATCGCCGACCTGGTCGGCAAGGGCGGCAAGATGGTCATGACGTCGGTGACCCCGTTGTCCGAGACGACGGTCTCGCTGATGCTGAGCCCGTTCGCGATGTCCGGCAAGTCCCTGGTGGGCAACCTGGCCGGCTTCACCAACCCGGTCGCCGACTTTGACGAGATGTGGCGCCTGCACCGCCGCGGCCACGTCCGGCTCGAGGAAATGATCACGAAGACCTACACCCTGGACGAGATCAACCAGGGCTATGGCGACATGCACGCGGGCAACAACGTCCGCGGCGTCGTCGTCTTCGACTGAACGCCGGGCGCGGCCACCTGTTCCAGCCATGGAAATAAGGGTACTCATTTCCTCGGTCGGCCACTACAGTGGCCTCCCGGGCAGCGGATCGCCGTCGCTGCCGGTTCGGATGGTCGTCGGCCTCGGGAGGCCCAGTGACATCTGTCGTGAACTCGCCTGTCGCATCCTTTCTTGAAAGTGGCTCAAAACAACTGTGGATCGACGGCGCCTGGCGGCCTGCGGCCGACGGCGCCGTCATCGAGTCGATCAACCCGTCCACCGGCGAGGTGCTGTGCAGCTTCGCCGCGGGCGGGGCGGCCGACGTGGACGCGGCCGTCGCGGCCGCCCGCCGCGCGTTCGAGGGCCCGTGGTCCCGCTTCACCCCGGTCCAGCGGCAGAACGTCCTGCTGGCCTTCGCCGACCTCGTCGACGAGCATGCCGACGAACTCACCCACCTCGACGTTCTCGACATGGGCGCGCCCATCGGACGGCCGGTCTCCTCGTTCACCCCGGCCGAGGTGCTGCGCTACTACGCGGGCTGGGCGACCAAGATCCATGGGGAGACCATCAGCAACTCGGTCTCGCCGGACATCTTCACCTACACCCGACGCGAGCCGGTGGGCGTCGTGGGCTCGATCATCCCGTGGAACGGCCCGCTCGGTTCCGCCATCTTCAAGATCGCGCCGGTCCTCGCCACCGGCTGCACCATGGTGCTCAAGCCGGCCGAGGACGCAAGCCTCAGCTCCGTCCGGCTGATGGAGCTCTTCGCTGAACTGAACGTGCCCGCGGGCGTGGTCAACCTGGTGACCGGTGTCGGCTCGGCCGCGGGCGCGGCGCTCGTCGAACATCCCGGCGTCGACAAGGTTGCCTTCACCGGGTCCACCGCGGTCGGGCAGCAGATCGTGCGGGCGGCGGCCGGCAACCTCAAGCGGCTCTCCCTGGAACTGGGCGGCAAGTCGCCCGACATCGTCTTCGCCGATGCCGACCTCGAACGGGCTGTCCCCGGCGCCGGCATGGGCGTCTTCGCCAACACCGGCCAGGTGTGCTGCGCCGGCACCCGCATCTTCGTCGAGCGTCCGATCTACGAGGAGTTCGTCGAGGGCTTGGCGCACTTCGCGGACAGCCTCAAGGTCGGCAACAGCCTCGACGCGCAGACCCAGATCGGCCCCATCGTGTCCCAGCGCCAGCTCAACCGCGTCTCGGGCTACGTCACTTCGGGCCTGGAGGAGGGCGCGCGGGCCGTGACGGGAGGCCGGCGGATCGAGACCGACGGTCTGGCCTCCGGCTACTTCCTGCGCCCCGCGGTCTTCGCCGACGTCAAGGACGAGATGCGCATCGCCCGGGAGGAGATCTTCGGCCCGGTCGCCAGCGTCATGCCCTTCGACACCGTCGAGGAGGCCCTGGCCCGCTCCAACGCAACCACCTACGGCCTCGGCGGCGGCGTGTGGACCAACGACCTCGGCCGCGCCCACCGCGTCGCACACGGGCTGCGAACCGGCGTGGTCTGGGTCAACGGCTACGGCTACTTCGACCCGGCCGTCCCCTTCGGGGGTCACAAGCAGAGCGGCTGGGGGAGCGAGCTGAGCGTGCACTCGCTCGAGGAGTACCTGAACACCAAGGCCGTCTGGGTCACCACCTGACGGCGTCGCCGGAAGACCGGCGCAGCCTCTCTCCTGTCCGTCCCCTTCTGTCTTCAAGCGATGCATGTGGCAACCGACCCGGTGGCGCGCTCCGCCACCGAACACCTGAGCCGCGGTGGCGGCATGAGCTCGCGAGGTGCCCATGGGGGTATTGATCCAGTTCGTGGTCCTTGGCTTGTGCACCGGTGCGCTGTACGCGCTCGCGGCGCTCGGGGTCGTGATCGTCCACCGAGGATCCGGAGTCATCAACTTCGCACACAGCGCGGTCGGCGCGCTGGGTGCCTACACGTTCTACGAACTGCACGACGCAGGGCATCACAGTTTCCTGATCGCCTTCGTGCCCAGCCTGGTGGTGTGCGCGCTGGCAGGTCTCATCATCCAGTTCGGTGTCATGCGGCCACTGCGCGACAGTTCCCCGCTCACCCATCTCCTGGCGACCCTCGGTGTCCTGGCGCTGGTGCAGGGATTGCTCTCGCTGCACTACCGCGAGGCGACGCTGGCGGTCGCCTCCTCGCTGCCGCGCGGACGGGTCAGTATGGGCGGCATCCACGTCGGTGAGGACCGGCTGCTCATCCTCGGCATCGTCCTGGTCGCCGCAGTCATGCTGGCGCTGCTGTACGGGGGCACCCGGTTCGGCCGCGCGACCGCCGCGGTGGCGGAGAACCAGCTCGGCGCCTCCTACCTGGGCCTGTCCCCGGGGCTCATCGCCGGCGCGAACTGGGCCATCGGCTCCATGCTCGCCGGCACGGCGGCGATCCTGCTGGCGCCCATCACCGGACTGCAGATAGGCCAGTTGACGCTGCTGATCGTGCCGGCGCTGGCCGCCGCGGTCGTCGGAAACATGAACTCCTTCCCCCTGACCGTCCTCGCCGGCCTGGTCATCGGCGTCGCTGAGACACTGGCGGCGCGGTACGCCAACGGCGCCGACTGGGGGTCCGCAGCGCCCTTCCTGCTCGTCCTGATCGTTCTGTCCCTGCGCGGCCGCGCCCTGCCCGACCGCTCGCACCTGCGCATGATCCTGCCCTCCGTCGGGTCGGGCCGGATCCGCCCGGTCGCGCTGGTGATCGCCACGGTCCTGGGCATCGTGCTGCTCAACGCCCTTCCCCTGGCCTGGGTCGACGGCGCGACGACCACAGTGACGATGGCGGTGGTGGTCCTGTCCATCACCGTGGTGACCGGCTACGGAGGTCAGATCTCGCTGGCCCAGGTCGTCCTCGGCGGCTTCGGCGCCTGGGTCGCGGGCCGGCTGGTGGCCTCGGCGCACTTCGGCTTCCTCCCGGCCCTGGTGGTCGGTGTCCTGGCCACGCTCCCGCTCGGCATCGTGGTGGGGATGCCCGCGCTGCGCGCCAGAGGCGCCAACCTCGGCATCATCACCCTGGCGTTCGGCGTGGCGATGGAGGCGCTGCTGTTCAACTCCGGCTCCCTCACCGGAGGCGACGTGGGCACGCAGGTCGGCGTGCCGACCCTGTTCGGGATCCACCTCGACACGATGCTGCACCCGCGCAACTACGCGATCTTCTCCCTGATCATGTTCATCCTGGCCGGCCTGGCAGTGGCCAACCTCCGGCGCGGCAAGGCCGGCCGGCGGCTGCTGGCGGTGCGCGCGAACGAGCGCGCGGCGGCCGCCAGCGGCGTGAACACCACGGCCGCCAAGCTCTATGCGTTCTCCGTCGGCGCCATGCTCGCCGGCTTGGGCGGCATCCTGGTGGCCTTTCGCAACAGCGCCATCGTCTACAGCAACATCCACGCCTTCGACTCCGTCAACGTCCTCGGCTACGGCGTCATCGGCGGCGTCGGCTACATCGTCGGCCCATTGGTCGGCGGCGTCCTTCAGCCGGGCGGCATCGGTACGAACATCGGCAATCTCTTCTCCCAGTCGGTGCAGGACTACCTGCCCGCGATCGGCGGCGCGCTGCTGATCATCACGCTGATCACCGCACAGAACGGGGTGGCCAGCCTGGAGGCGCGGCGCTGGGGGCCGGCGCTCGACGCCGGCGCGCGGGCCTTCCGCAAGCTGATCAGGCGTGCCGTGGTGGCCGAGCCCGCGGTGCCCGCGGCGGTGTCCGCCGGGGCCGTCACGAAGGTGACGCCCAGGGAGCTGCGGGCCGAGGGCCTGTCGGTGGTCTTCGGCGCCACGAAGGCCCTGGACAACCTGACGCTGGACGTCAGGCCCGGCGAGGTCGTGGGTCTCATCGGCCCCAACGGCGCGGGCAAGACGACGGCCATCGACGCCGTCACGGGCTTCGTGAAGACCTCCTCCGGCCGGCTGCACCTCGGCGGCAAGGACCTCACCGGCAGCAGCCCGCGACGGCGTGCCGAGGCAGGGCTGGGCCGCTCGTTCCAGTCCCTGGAGCTGTTCGAGGACATGACCGTCCTGGAGAACCTGCTCGTCGTCAGCGAGAGCCGCTCCTGGTGGTCGTACGTCACCAACCTGTTCTGGGCCGGCAAGCCGCAGCTGAACGCGGCGGCGCGGGCCGCGGTGGAACTGCTGGACCTCGGCGAGGACCTGCACCGGCTGCCCACCGAGCTGTCCTACGGGCGCCGGCGTCTGGTGGCCATCGCCCGCGCCATCGCCGGCGAGCCGTCGGTGCTCCTGCTGGACGAGCCGGCGGCCGGGCTGAGCCAGCACCAGAGCGCCGAACTCAAGCATCTGCTGCGGCACTTGGCGGAAGAGCGGGGCATGGGCGTGCTGCTCGTCGAGCACGACGTGGACCTGGTGATGAGCAGCTGCGACCGGGTCGTGGCGCTGGTCTTCGGCGCGGAGGTGGCCGCCGGCACCCCGGCCGAGGTCCGCAACGACCGGCGGGTGGTGGAGGCCTACCTGGGCGAGGTCGAGCCGGACGACGACACCCGGCCCACCGACCGCGAAGAGGCGTTGGAGGCCGCCGCCCCCTCCGCCAGGCGCGCGGGGGAGACGGCCTCGGCCGGAACGGAGGAGGCATGACCAGCCAAGGCACCACGAAGGCCGCGGACACGGCCGCCGTGCTGAGGACGGAGAAGCTCTGCGCCGGGTACGGCGGGGTGGCGATCGTCCGCGACCTCGACCTCGAGGTGCGGTCCGGCGAGGTGGTCCTCCTGCTGGGGGCCAACGGCGCCGGCAAGAGCACCACCATGCACACGCTCGCCGGCGGCCTCCCGGTCATCGGCGGACGGGTGCTCGTGGAGGGGAGCCCGACCACCTCCCCGGCACACCGCCGCTGCCGGCAAGCGATCAGCTTCGTCACCGAGGAGCGTTCGGTGTTCCGCTCCCTCTCGGTGGAGGACAATCTGCGCCTCGGCAGGGGAGGCGTGGAGCCTGCGCTCCAGCTCATGCCCGAGCTGCGGCCGCTCCTCAAGCGCAAGGCGGGCCTGCTCTCCGGCGGCGAGCAGCAGATGCTCACCCTGTCCCGGGCGATCGCGGCGCGGCCGAAGATCCTGCTCGCCGACGAACTGTCGCTGGGCCTAGCCCCGTTGATCGCGGCCCGGCTGCTGGACGCCGTCCGCTCCGCCGCCGACCAAGGACTCGGCGTGCTGCTGGTCGAGCAGCACGTCCGGCAGGCGATGCAGATGGCCGACCGCGTCTATGTGCTGCGCCGTGGCGAGGTCGTACTGCAGGGCACCGCGGCGCAGATGCGCGACCGGCTCGCGGAGATCGAGGACAGCTACCTGTCCGAGGGCGAGCAGCCCGCCCGCGCCGGCTCCTGACGGCCTTCCCCTGCGCACACGCACGACCGTGGGCTCGCCCGGCGGGCCCAGGACGAACCCTCACGAGAGAGATATCGATGTCCGATCAGCTTCTGCACGGCAGGATCACCGACGAGTCGCTCGAGAAGATGCGGCGGCGGATCGGCTATCCCAACCCGACGCTACGTACCGGATATGTCGACTGGCCCTGGAACGAGTTCGGTTCGGTGGACGCCTTCCGCCAGTACGCGCACGGCTACGGCGATGTGAACCCCCTGTACACCGACCGCGAGTACGGGGCGTCGACCCGGTGGGGGCAGATGATCGCCCCGCCCGGCTTCGAATGGACGATGGGCGTGGACCACTCGCCCCAGGTCCCCGAGGACGTGCGCGAGGCGACGCGCGGCGCACTGCGCGGAGTGCACTTGTTCAACGCCGGCCACGAGGGCTGGTTCTACCGGCCGGTCGTCTCCGGCGACCGGCTGCACCGCAGCGGTGTCCTCGCGGACGTACAGGACAAGGTGTCCGAGTTCGCCGGGCGATCCGTCATCGCGACGAACGAGCACACCTTCTGGGACGAGTCCGGCCAGGTCGTCGCGCGGCGGCGGCCCTGGTACATCCACGCCGAGCGGCGCGAGGTGAAGGCGGGCGGCGGCAAGCACCGCGGCTCCTCCGAGCGCCCCCGAGAGGAGCGGGCCAGCTACACGGCGGAACAGCTGGAGGAGATCGACGCGGCCTACGACGCGGAGTTCATCCGCGGCAAGGACACCCTCCACTACGAGGACGCCGAACTCGGCCCGGGACCGCGCATGGTGAAGGGCCCGTTCCAGGTCACCGATCTGATCAACTTCTTCATGGGGGCCGGCTGGTACGGCTACGGCTTCCCCGGCCTGCGGCTGGCCCGGGAGAACCGGCGCTCCCTGCGCGGCTTCTACAGCCTCGACGACACCGGCGCGTGGGACGCGATCATGCGTATCCACTGGCAGGACGACATGGCCCGCAAGATCGGCGTACCCGCCGCCTACGACATCGGCCCCCTGCGCTGGACATGGCTGGTGCACTACTGCACCAACTTCGCCGGCGACGAGGGCTGGGTGTACCGGGTGCGCGGCGAGTTCCGCAAGTTCAACTACGTCGGCGACACCACATGGATCACCGGAAGCGTGGTCGAGAAGCGGATCGACCCGGAACTGGGCCCGCTGGTCGAGCTTGCCCTGACGGGGACGAACCAGCGAGGCCAGGAGAACATCCGCGGCACCGCGACCATCCTGCTCCCGTCGCGGGCCAAGGGCCCTGTGGTGCTGCCGAAGGCGCCCGAGTTGCCGCAGCAGTGACCCGGCCTGTCGAGACATGATGCAATTAGGTATACTCAATTTGGTGGAGTGTCATGGAGTGCCCTGCATTCCACCTTCCCGACAGCACGGAAGCACGCCGTGCCACACAGCCTGGAGGAGCGAGTGTCAGGTCTGGAGGGGCGTACGGTCATCGTCACCGGCGCCGGAAGCGGATTGGGCCGGGCACACGCCCTGCTGCTGGCCGAGAACGGCGCGAACGTCGTCGTCAACGACATGGCGGCGCGCGACGGCGTGCCGGCGGCGGACGAGGTCGTCACCGAGATCGAGAAGGCCGGTGGGCACGCCGTCGCCGACCACTCGGACATCAGCCGTCCCGAGACCGGCGACACGCTCGTCCAGTTGGCGCTCGACACCTTCGGCACCCTCGAAGGTGTCATCAACAACGCCGGCATCCTGCGCGACCACACGCTGGTCAACCTGACCGACGCGGAGTGGGACGCCGTGATGGCGGTTCACCTCAAGGGGCACTTCAACCTCTCCCGCTCCGCCGCCGTGCACTGGCGCAACGCCTCCAAGCGCGGCGAGCAGGTGAGTGCCTCGCTGGTGCACACGTCCTCGACCGTGGGCCTGGCCGGAGCCGTGGGCCAGGCCAACTACGCCGCGGCCAAGGGAGGCATCGCCACCTTCTCGCTGTGCTGTGCGCAGGAGTTGAAGCGCTACGGCGTGCGCTCGAACTGCATCGTCCCGGCCGCGCGCACCGGCCTGACCGCCGACCAGCCCGGTATCGGCGAGCTGATGGCCAAGCCCGAGGACCCGGACGCCTTCGACGAGTGGGACCCGGCCAACGTCTCGCCGCTGGTGGTCTACCTCAGCTCGGCGGACTGCACCTTCACCGGGCGCACCTTCCACGTCCGGGGCGGCGTGATCACGGAGATGGTCCCGTGGCAGAAGTCGACGGTCCTCACCAAGGACGGCCGCTGGGGGCTGGACGAACTGGCGGCCACGTTTGCCTGACGCGGACAAGGAGGGCGCACCGCCCCCCGGCGGCCGGAGCCGCCGTGCGACCGGGGAACGCACGACGGCCCCTTGGCATGCCGTCAGCCCGTGCTCAGGGCCGGTCAGTCGACGGGGGCGACGGCTTTGGCGTCGACAAGTGCGCCCATCCGCTCGCTGGTCACGCCCCAGGAGGCCAGGGGCTCGGTCCGCCGGCCCTCGTCCACCGGCTGCACCCGCGCCGGTGTCCGGCTGAATTTCGGGGCGGGAGCGGGCTGCCGTACACCTTGCTCGGTCACGAACAGTGCGCGCCGCCGGTTGTGCGGATGGGCCTCGGCCTCGTCCACGGAGAGGACCGGGCTCACGCAGGCGTCCACACCCTCGAAGGTCCGCACCCACTCGTCACGGCTGCGGGAGCGGAAGGCCGCGGACAGCCGTTCGCGCATGGCGGGCCAGCGCGAGCGGTCCGCCTGGTCCGCGAAGAGCTCGTCCTCCGCCAGGCCCAGCGGACCGAGCAGGGCACGGTAGAACTTCGGCTCCACGGCGCCGACCGCGATCCACTCCTCGTCGGCGGTGGCGTAGACGTCGTAATAGGGCGCCCCGGTGTCCAGGAGATTGGTGCCGCGGCGGTCGCTCCACTGGCCGGACGCGCGCAGTCCGTGCAGCAGCGCCGACAGGAGGTTGCCGCCCTCCAGCATGGCCGCGTCGACCACCTGTCCCTCGCCGGTCGCCACGGCCGACAGGGTGGCCGCGAGTACACCCACCGTCAGCAGCATGCCGCCGCCGCCGAAGTCGGCGAGCAGGTTCGCCGGGGGCGTCGGCGGGGCGTCGGCCCGCCCGAGCATGGACAGCAGACCGGACATGGCCAGGAAGTTGATGTCGTGGCCCGCGTCCTGGGCGAGCGGCCCGTCCTGCCCCCATCCGGTGGCACGGCCGTAGACCAGCCGGGGGTTGCGTTCCAGGCACTGTTCGGGGCCGAGGCCCAGCCGCTCCATCGCCCCGGGCCGGTAGCCCTCCAGGAGGATGTCGGCCCGCTCGACCAGGTCGAACGCGAGCGCGTGGCCCTCCTCACTACGCAGATCGATCCCCACCCCGGGTCGGCCGCGCTGGAGGACGTCCAGCTCGGGCCGGTAGTCGGGGTGGCGGTCGGGGAGCGGCACCCGTTCGATCCGCACCACGTCCGCGCCGAAGTCGGCCAGGAGCATCGCGGCGAAGGGGGCCGGGCCCTTGCCGGCGAACTCGAGGACGCGCAGTCGGCTCAGGGCTCCTGCCGGTCGGTCGTTGGGCGGTGCGGGAGTCATGACACCTCCGGAAGAGTGCAGGTAGTGATTTACAGTATCCTCAATTATTCGATCCTGCAGCAGGGAGTACTGATGAGTCGACTGCTGGCCGGCTACCGCGTCGTGGAGCTGTCGGTGCTTCTCAACGGCGCGACGACGGGCATGATGCTCGCCGACCTCGGGGCGGACGTCGTCAAGGTGGAGAGCCCCTTCCTGGGCGACTACATCCGCATCCCGTCCACGCGGCATCTGCACACCCAGGTGAACAAGAACAAGCGCAGCCTGTCCCTCGACCTGACCAAGGAGGAGGGGCGCGCCGTCCTGCACCGGCTGGTCGCGGAGTCGGACGTCTTCCTCACCAACCTCATGCCGCGCACCACGCCCAAGCTCGGCGCGGACCATGAGCAGCTCCGAGCCCTCAACCCGGGACTTGTCTACTGCCAGGTGACCGGCTTCGGGGCCAGCGGCCCGCTGGCGGACGTGCCGACGCACGGCCAGATGATGGACGCGCTGGCCGGCACCCTGCCCGGGGAGATCGGCCCCGACGGGCTCGCCCAGGCACGCCGGCCGCCTGCCGTGCGGTCGGGCGGGATGCACGTCGCGGGGGAAGCCACCGCGACCGGCGCGGTCTATGCCGCGCTGCACGTCGCGGCCGCGCTGGCGCAGCGGGCCAGGACCGGCGAGGGCTGCCGCATCGACGTGGCCGCCGCGGACGCGGTGGTCGCCAGCGCCTGGACGGCCGCCGTCGCGCAGCTCAACCTCCCCGAGGAGCAGCGCTGGTGGCAGCGCGAGGACGCCGGCCGGGACACCGCGCGCTACCAGCACTACGTCGCGGCGGACGGCGCCTTCGTCATGTTCTGCCCCGAGGAGAAGAAGTTCTGGGAGTCCTTCTGCGACCTCGTGGGGCGGCCGGATCTCAAGCCGCGGCAGGCCGGGTACGACCTGCGCCAGGAGATCCAGGAGATCATCGGCACCCGTGACCGGCAGTACTGGCTGGACCTGGCGGTCGCCCACCGACTGCCCATCGGCCCGGTCAACGACGGCGCGGTCGAGGTCCGCGAGGATGCGCAGATGCGGGCGCGTGACATGTTCGTCGAGGCGCCCTCGGCCGGCGGTGAGTCCTTCGTCTACGTCGCCGCGCCGGCGCTCGTCGAAGGCCAGCCCTACGGCACTCCGACGCCGGCCCCGGCCCTGGGGGAGCACACCGAGCAGATCCTCGCCGAGCTGGGCTACGACCACGACGACCTCGAGCGGCTCGCCCGCACGAGCGTCACCACGGCCGCGTCCCAGGTGGACGACTACATCTCCGAGCAGATCCACGCCGAGGAGAAGGCGGAGAAGTAGCGTTGCGCAGGACGGCGTCGAACTCAGCCGTCGAGCGTCTTGAGCAGTTCCCTGCGCTGTTCGACCGGAGAGCCGAAGAGCCGCTCGGCGGCCTTGGCGCGGCGCAGGTAGAGGTGGGTGTCGTGTTCCCAGGCCATGCCGATGCCGCCGTGGATCTGCAGGCTCGCCCCGGCCACGGCCAGGAAGGCTTCCGAGCAGTACGATCCGGCGATCGCGGCGGCCCGGCGCAGTGCGGGGGTGTCCGGCGCTGCCACTCCGCCGGCGTTGTCCACCTGGTCACGGGCGCTGGTATAGGCGGCGATCGCGCCCTGGACGGCGATGGCCATGTCGACGCAGCGGTGCTTGATGGCCTGGAACGAACCGATCGCGCGCCCGAACTGGTAGCGTGTCCGCGCGTATTCGAGGGTGGTCGCCAGCAAGTGCTCGCACGCGCCCACCTGTTCGGCACTCAGGGCGACCGTCGCCAGCATGCCCAGCCGGCGCAGCCGCCCGGTGTCCTCGGACGGGGTCAGCACGAGCCGGGCGGGCGTGCGCTCGAAGACGTGCTCGCTCTGGGCACGCGTCAGGTCCAGGGTGACCAGCCCCCGGCGCCGGTGCCCGGGCGCCTCGCCGTCGACCGCCCACACCCCCAGGCCGTCCGCGTGTCGCGCCACGACGTACAGGACGTCGGCCCCCAGGCCGTGCAGTACGCCCGTGCCGCGCCCGGTCAGCGCCCACCGCGGGCCGTCGCCGTCGGCCCGCACCTCCGCCGGCCAGCGTGCGGGGTCGGGGCCGTGATGCAGAGCAGTGACGGCCGCGGTGCGCTCGCCCGCGGCGAGGGCGGACAGGTCCTCGGCGACGTCGGTGTCGGCGACCGTGAGGGTCAGCACGGACAGCACGGCGGAGCTGAGAAAGGGGCCGTTGTAGCAGACGGCGCCGAGCTCCTCGAGGACCACGCAGGCGTCGCCGAAACCCAGCCCCAACCCGCCGTGTTCCTCGGGCACCAGCGTCGCGCCGGCGCCGAGGTCGGTGAGGAAGGACTGCCAGCTGCTCTCGCTGTATCCGAGGCCGCCGCTCTCCATCCGGCGGACCTCCGCGGAGGGTTCGATGCGCTTGAGGACCGACTGGGCGGCATCGCGCAACAGCGCGCGTTCGGTGGTGTCTTGGACCATGGCGCGGAGCCTTTCGGGTCACGGGAATGGGCACGAGGTCTTTGCCTCTGACCATAAAAGAGTATACTCCTTTTGGTTACCAGTCGTTGTTATGTCCTGGAGGAGGGTGTATGCGGGCGGCTGATTTCGCCGAGTACGAGTGGCTGCGCAAGCAGTGCCAGTTCCGGATGACGGTGCCGGAAGGCTTCACGGCCCGGGAGGTGATTCCGGTGGGTGACGTGCTGTACGACCCGCAGCTGTGCTGGTTCGAGGAGGACGGCAGCGCGATCGTCAGCGACATCGGCGGTCAGCGGCAGCGGGGCTGGGACCCGGAGGCGGGGCACGGGGCGCTGTACCGGTTGCGTCCGAACGACGAGCTGGAGACGATCGTCGCGCCGGGCGAGGGCGGCGCGGGGTCGTTCATCCGGCCGAAGCTGGCGCCGGAGTGGTTCGGTTCGTACGGGGGGCACATCTTCATCGCCGGGCAATCCAAGCCGGGCCGGGTGGGGGCGCATTCGCAGCACTTCCTGTACCGGCTGGCGCCGGGATCGAGCACGGCGGAGGTGTTCGCGGAGCTGCCGCATTCCGGGTCGATCGGCGGAGGTGTGCCGGGGGCGATGATGCCGGGCACGTTCGGCGCCAAGGGCACTGAGCACGAGGGGTACTTCTTCGCGCAGTCGATGATGAACTGCACGGTGTACCGCATCTCGGCACAGGGTGCGGTGGAGCCTTTCATCGTGTTCGACGAGAAGACCACGCCGAAGCCGATCATGCCGTTGCTGATCTTCTACGCGCCGCCGCACTGGGGTGAGCTGGCGGGGGAGCTGATCGTGGGCGGGCCGTGGGGGACCAGCTTCACGCAGAAGGCGTCGCGCCGGTTGAGTATGCGGTATTGGCGGCTGTCCGGCCCGGAGACGTTCGACCCGACGCCCCTGGAGGGGGTGGCGTACGGCACCAACACCGGTATCGCACCCGAAGGGTTCGGCGGGTTCGCAGGTGACCTCTTCTGGGCGGACGAGGGCACGGCGAACATGATGCATGAGACGCGTGCCGCGGACGGCGCTCTGGAGTACGACGCGAAGATCATGCACACCGGTCTGGACGGCCGCACGGCGCCGTTCGCGGAGAATCTGCAGGGCGGTTCGACCAGCTTCATCTTCGACGGCCGGCGGATGCTGATCGCGAGCCTGCGCAAGAGCTATGCCACGGGCGAGTACCACGAACCCGACGGCAGCATCTACGAAGTCGTCCACACCGGCTGAGCAGGAACGACCGGGCAAGGAGAACCGCTGTCATGAACGATGCGACACCGCGAGAGACCCGGATCATCGGCCGCGTCGCGGGTGCCACCAACCCGGAGAGCGCCGAGCTGCTCGACGACGGCAAGACGCTGATCTTCGGGAACTGCACGATGGTGATGGGCAATCCGCACCACCGTGCCGGCAAGAGCCTGGTCTACCTGGAGGGCCAGGCCTTCATGACCCAGGCGAGCTTCACCGGCGAGGGAGAGGTCACCGTCACCAGGCGGCGCCTGGTCGACGGGCTCACCGGCACCCTCGGCACCGAGGTGCACCGCAAGGGCACCCGGCTGTGGCCGGCCGGGACGGGTCTGACCGCCTGCGGTGGACGGCCGTACGCCAAGAGCCTGGACGCGCCGCTGGCCACCGTCGAGGAGGCCCGTCAGCAGATCTTCGCCTTCGATCCGCTGACGGGTGAGCCGCGCGGCCGGATCGCGCTGTGGGCCGGTTCGCCGGTCGCGCGGGCCCTGGGGCATCACGTCGAGATGCCCAACGGCATCGCGGTGGCGCCCAACGGCGACCTCTATCTGGCCGACAATCCGAACACCAACCCGGAGGCCGCAGAGCCCCCGCCGGTGCCGTCGTGCGTCTACCGGATCCCGTACGAGAGCATCGACGGACTGCTCGAGGACGATCCGGCGGCGGCCGAAACCGTCGACGCCGTGGAGTGGACGGGCTGGTTCAACGGGGTTGCCGCCTCGCCGCTCGACGGGAGCGCATGGGTGGTCACGTCCTCGTACCACGACCCGCTCAACGGCGCGGTCATCCGTCTTGATGCCGACGACTTCGCGGCGGGCAGGCTGCCCGAGCCGTTCGTGAAGGACCTGGGGATCTGCGACGGTGCCGCGGTGACCAGGCGCGGGACGGTGTTCGCCACCAACCCGATCGCGAAGGAGATCTTCGTCTTCCCGGCCGACGGCTCGCGTCAGCGCATGGTGATCGACGGTGAGCGGCTGCCGGTCTCCAATCCGGCCGACATCAATGTCATCTACCCCTCGTTCCTGGGCGGCGAGCCCGCCCTTACGGTGGGTGACATCTGCGTCGGTTCGGCGCCGGAGGCCGCCCAGGTGCTCGTCCTGGACATCGCCGGACTCTAGGCCGGGGCAGATCGAAGGCAGGGCCCCGCCGGACCGCTCCCAGTTTCCCCGGGGCCCTGCCTTGTGCGTTCTTTCTCGGCACCCGTTGCCCCGAGCGGTCTCGTGTCCGCGGTCCGCCTGCTGTGATCCGCGGACACGGGACCGCTCAGCCGATCGGCAGGTCCTCACCGAGCACCAGGCGAAGGACGCCCTGCTTGTCGGGCTTGAGCGCGATGGTGCGCGGCAGCAGCGCCACCGAGCGGATACGGGCGGGCACCTTGTAGGGCTCGAGCCGGCTGCGCACCCAGGACTTGAGCCGGTCCTCGCCCGGGTCGTCCGCCTCGGAGACCAGCTCGACGCACGCCACCGGAACCTCACCCAGGCGCGCGTCGGGAGCAGCGACAACCGCCGCGTCCGACACGGCCGGGTGGTCGCGCAGCGCGCGGGCCACCTCCTCCGCGTCGATCTTGAATCCGCCGCGGTTGATGGCGCCGTCGACGCGGCCGAGGATCCACAGGAAGCCGTCCTCGTCGTAGCGTGCGAGGTCGCTCGTGCGCACCCACTGGCCGGCGCCCTCGGCGGACTGCGCGGTGCGCACCTCGAGCACTCCTTCCGAGCGGACCGGCAGCACGCTGCCGTCCTCCTCGCGGACCACGCGCACCTCGACACCGGGGTGGACCCGCCCCACGGCGCCCTTCTTGGTGGTGTTGAACCTCTGGTAGTCCTTGAGCGTCCAGCTCGCCAGTGCCTGGAACTCGGTGGCACCGTAGGCGCGCAGCACCGGTACGCCGAAGCGGGCCGTGAACTCCTCGGCCACCGCCGGATCCAGGGGTGCGGAGCCGGCGCGTACGGCCTTGAGGGTGGACAACCAGTCGGCCGGTACATCGCTGTCCAGCAGCATCTTGATCCCGGCCGGCGGTATGCCGGTGGTCACCACCTTGTGCTCGCGCACCGCCTTGGCCCAGGCCCACGGTTCGAACCGGTCGAGCAGCGTGAGCTGGCGGCCGCCCGCGACGGTGGTGCAGATCGTCTGGATCGCGCTTGTGTGGGCCAGGGCGAGCATCTGGATGGTGACGCCCTCGCGCAGATGGACCCGCTCCGGCTCCTTGCCGCCGTGGTGCGACTGCACGGCGGCGATCGACGCCGACAGGCTCGTGTAGCTGAGCTCGATGCGCTTGGGCGGACCGGTGGTGCCGCTGGTCTTGAGGCTGATCGCGCAGTCCGCCCCGGCAGTGAAGTAGCTGTCCGGGGCGCCCGAGGGCGGTCGGTGCAGCACCCGCACACCCGCCTCGGGCGCACGCTCCACCACCAGGGCGAGCGTGCC
The DNA here is from genome assembly GCF_049974585.1 of Streptomyces sp. UG1. Lineage (NCBI taxonomy): Bacteria > Bacillati > Actinomycetota > Actinomycetes > Kitasatosporales > Streptomycetaceae > Streptomyces > Streptomyces sp. UG1. The sequence goes on from NZ_JBNGGG010000008.1 coordinate 79,006, forward strand.
GGCCTGCCGCGCCGCCTCTTCGACGCCCGGCCGCCGCCAGTCCTCCTCGACCGCCACCAGGACGGCCGGGCGCAGCTTCTCGATCTCCTCGGCGAGAGCGGCGTCGGGCTGCATGTCGTTGACGGTCAGCACGGCGCGGTGCCGGGCGAGGAGCCCCAGCAGCGTGGAGACGACTGCCACACGGTTCCGGGTGATCAGACCCACTGCGACATCGTCGGGAAGGGACATCAGGTGCTCGTGCACCTGGTCGGCGATCGTGCTGACATCGCGCCAGCGATCCCATCTCCCTTCCTGCGCGATCGCGCAGGCATCGGGATCCACGGCCATGACGGCCGCGATCCGGTCGGCAATCCTCACCAACGCCTCCTGAGTGTGCTGTCGGGCTTTTAAGGATACTCTTTCTCCTGGATTGGCTCTACAGACCCTCAAAACAGGCCGATCGAAAGGCGGAGGTTGTCAGGTGGATGCACTGATTTCGGTGGAGCGGCGGGATGCCGTGTGCTGGGTACGGCTGCGGGCGCCGCGCTCCAACGCGCTCACGCGCGCGTTCGCGCGTGAACTCGCGGACGCGGTGCGGGAGGCCGGGCGCGACGAGTCCTGTGCATGCATCGCGATCACCAGCGCACACCGCAACTTCTGTACGGGCGCCGACACCTCGCTGCTCGCGGAGGTCGGCCACGACCCGCTGGAGGAGGACAGCTACGCGGCTCTGGGCGAGATCTACGATCTCTTCTGTACGCTGCAGCGCTCGCCGCTCCCCACCGTGGCCGGGGTCGGCGGCAAGGTGCTCGGAGCCGGCATCAACCTCGCGCTGGCCTGTGATGTACGCATTGCCGCGGACGACTTGGACGTGCGCGGATTCGCGGTGGCGGGCGTCCACCCGGGCGGCGGACACCTGCGGATGCTCGACCGTGAACTCGCACCGGGCTGGGCTGCGGCGGTGGGCCTTTTCGGCCAGACGATCGACGCGAGCACGGCGGTGGCCTCGGGCTTCGCGCTGAGTGCGGTGCCGCGCGAGGAACTGGACGGCGCGGTCGCGGAGATCGCCGCGGCTGCCGGCAGCGACGCGGCCCTGGTGCGGAAGGTGACGGCCAGCCATCGGGCCGTCCGGGGTGCGGATCTGACGCCCGAGGCGGCGGTGCTGCTGGAGCGCCCCTCTCAGCTGTGGAGCCTGCGCCGCCGCAAGGGGTGAGGGGGGTGAGCCGGGAGGCGATCAACAGTAACCCGTTTAGGGGTCGGCGGAGTCATCGATGCACGCATATGTCCAGGTGGAAGCCAATTATCGTATACTCTTTTCGGCTCTTGCTCTTCCCCCATCGTCGTCGGAAGGCGCGTCAATGCAGCTGCAAGGTCAATTTGAGAACCCCCTGGCCGGTCTGGATGTCTTCGCAGAGTTCGACAGGGATGCCGGCGGGAACCTCGGCAATCCCCACTCCGTCTACGACGAGATACGCGCACGCGGTCCCGTGTACCGGGGCGATCTGCTGACCGACACCCTGGGATTGCCCAGCTCCAACTCCTCGTTCTGGGAGGGGCAGCCCTATACGGTGCTGGGCCACGCCGAGGCCGTGCACTGCCTCCGCGACTCCGAGCACTTCTCCAACTCCGCGTACACCCGCACCGTCGGCAAGACGCACGGAACGACCATCCTGGTCCTCGACGCGCCCGAGCACACCCGCCAACGGCGCGCCATCCAGAAGGCGTTCACGCGCAAGGCCATCGAGCACTGGCGTCAGGACTTCGTCACGCCCGAGGCGCACCGGCGGCTGGACGCCATCGCCGCCGGCGGGCGCACGGAGTTCGTGAGGGACTTCGCGCTGGTATATCCGGCCGCGGTCCTGCACCACATCATCGGCCTGCCGGATGAGCTGTTCGAGCCGTTCAACCAGTTGGCCATCGGTCTGCTGCTCTACCGCAGCAACCCGGAGCTGGCCGTGCGCTGTTCGGCCTCGCTCGGTGAGCTGATCTCCGCAGCCATCACCGAGGCCCGCGCCAACCCGAGCGACAACTTCCTGTCGTGGCTGTGCCAGGCCCGCACCGAGGACGGCGACCTGCTGGACGACCTGACCCTGGTCTCCTTCGTGCGCATCCTGCTGCCCGCGGGCGCCGAGACCACCTCGCGTGCCCTGGGCACCCTGTTCTACTACCTCACCGCCGACCCGAGCCGCTACGAGGCCGTGCGCGATGACCGTGAACTGGTGGCCAACGCGATCGACGAGGCGCTGCGGATCGAGCCGCCCACGCAGTACTCCTACCGGCTGTGCGTGAAGGACACGGTGCTCGGCGGCGAGCACATCCCGGCTGGGTCCCCGATCGCCGTGTCGCTGTCCGCGGCCAACCGTGACCCGGAGGTCTTCGAGAGCCCGCACGAGTTCCGGCTGGACCGCAAGCGCGGCCAGGTCGCCTTCGGCAACGGCGTGCACGTCTGCATCGGCCAGCATCTGGCGCTGATGGAGACCACCGTGGCGCTCAACCACGCCCTGGACGTCATGCCGAAACTGCGCCGGGACAAGGACGCGGTGGAGCCCGAACTCGCCGGCATCGCCTTCCGCTCGCCGGCCCACCTGAACCTGCGCTGCGACTGAAGACGTCCTGAACACGGCAAGGGCCCCGGTGCCGTCACCGGGGCCCTTGCCGTAGTGCGCCCTCAGCGCTCGCCGCGTGCGGCGGAGCGGGCCGTGTCGATCAGACGCGGCACCATCCACTCGAAGTCGGCGTGATGTGCATTGCGGCTCGCACCGCGGACGTACTTGGCGTAGTTGCCCTCCAGCACAACCACCAGCTTGAACAGCGCCAGCGCCTGGTAGTAGCCGATCGCCGAGACGTCGCGGCCGGAACGCTCGGCGTAGTGCCGCACGACCTCGGCCCGGGTCGGCATGCCCCCCAGCTGGGTCACCCAGCGGCCGCCGGGCGGAGCAGCCGCGGACACCTCGTCCGCGTGCGCCCACAGCCCGACGAACCACCCGAGGTCCATCAGCGGGTCGCCGATCGTCGACTGCTCCCAGTCCACCAGCGCCGCCACCCGGGCAGGACGGCCCTTGGCGAACATGACGTTCATGAAGGTGAAGTCACCGTGCATGATTGCAGGCGGCGCCGCGGGGGGGCGGCTGTCCTTGAGCCACTGCGCCAGCTCGTCCAGGCCCCCCAAGTCCCGTACCCGGTAGGCGTCCAGCTGTGAGCCCCAGCGGTTGACCTGGCGCTCGAGGAAGCCCGCGGGCCTCCCGTAGTCGCCCAGACCCGCGGCCTGCCAGTCGGTCGAGGCCAGGTCGGCGAGCGTAGCCACCGCGGCGAGGGCGAACTCGCGCCGCTCCTCCACGGCAGGCGCGTAGGGGGCGTCCAGGCCGATCTTCAGGTTGAAGCCGTCGACGAACTCCATGACCAGGAAACCGACGCCGAACGGTTCGGGGTCGGAGCAGAGTGCCAGCGCACGCGGGTGCGGTACGGCGGTGCTGTCCAGCGCGCGCAGCACCCGGAACTCGCGGCCCATGTCGTGCGCCGTCGGCGAGGTCTTGTGCCGCGGCGGCACCCGCAGGATCAGCGGGCCGGCACTGGTGACGGCCTGGTACATGCGGTTCGAGGCGCCGACCGAGATGGGGATCAGCTGCTCGACCTTCAGCGAGCTGCCCAGCTCGGGCCGGAGCGCCTCGACCAGGGCACCGAGGTCGACGGACTCGGCCGCCGCCCGTGGGGCGGAGGATTCAGTGCTCACCGAAATCCCACCCGTCGCCGTCCTGGTAGGTGCGCAGGATCCGCTTGGCCACGCGCTGGATGTGTGCCTCGTCCGGGCCGTCGACGACCCGCCCGAACCTGGCCTCGCGGTACATCGCCTCCAGCGGCAGGAGGTTGGACATGCCCTCCGCGCCGTAGACCTGCATGGCCCGGTCGAGGACGTCGGCCACGGTCTGAGCGCAGTGCACCTTGATCGAGCTGAGTTCGACCCGGGCCTGGTCGCCGCTGTCGAGCAGGGCGGCGGCGTTGAGGACCATCAGCCGGCTCGCCATGATCTGCTGGTAGGAGTCGAAGACGAACTTCTGCACCAGCTGGCGCTCGGCGAGCGGACGGCCGTTGAGCAGGCGGCTGTTGGCCCGCTGGTTGAGGTGGTCGAAGGCCCGCTGTGCGGCACCGAGCCAGCGCATGCAGTGGAAGATGCGGCCGGGGCCCAGGCGGCGCTGGGCGAGTTCGAAGCCCTTGCCCCGTTCGCCGAGGATGCTTGCGGCGGGCACCCGGACGTCGTCGAACTCGATCTCGAAGTGACCGGACATGACACCGTGCATGCCCATCACCTCGATGTCCCGGACGATGTTGAAACCAGGGGTCTCCCGGGGCACCACGATCATGCTGAACGCCTGGTGCACCGGCACGTCCTCGGACTCCGTGCGGCACATCACGATGGTGGCGGCGGAGCGGTCGGCCGCGCTGATGAACCACTTGCGGCCGTTCAGCACCCACTCCCCGTCCTCCAGACGGGCGGTGGTGGTGAACTGCGTCGGGTCGGAGCTGCTCACCCCGGGCTCGGTCATGGCGAAGGCCATGCGCAGGTCACCGCGTACGGAGGGCAGGATCCAGCGCTCGCGCTGCTCCTCGGTGGCGACCGGGTCCATCATCAGGACGGTCTGCAGGGTGGTGGTGCCGAAGACCTGGGTGGCGGGCTCGGAGCGCCCGATCACCTCGTTGACGTAGCCGTACTCGAGCATCGACAGGCCGCCGCCGCCGAGGTGGGCGGGGTGGCCCAGCGCCCACAGGCCGGCCTCCTTCGCGCGGGCCTCCAGGTCGCGCAGCACGGTGGTGCCGTGCTCGCCGCCGGCCATCAGCACGGACTCGACGGGATAGACGTGCTTCTCGAGGAACTCGGCCACGCGGCCGCGCAGTTCGGCGACCTCGGGCGGGATGGGGAGCAGGGACATCCGGAACTCCGTAGCAGAGGTGAAAGAGGGTCAGGAAGAGCGTTTGGCCACGTGGCGCGCACTGCCGGAGTGCTCGCCGGGATAGCCTCCGCCGCCGCCGAGCTCGTCCGCCGCGGCGCGGTCCAGCTGCCCGTTGGCCAGCCGCGGGACGCTGTCCACGATCTGCAGCAGCCGGGGCTTCTTGTAGGAGGCGATCCGGGCGCGGGCGAAGTCCGCGAGCTCGTCCAGCCCGATGCCGGCGCCGGACTCGAGTACGACGAGGGCCTTGACCACCTGGCCCCAGTGCACGTCGGGGCAGCCGATGACACACACGTCCGCGATGGCCTCGTGCTGCTGCAGGCAGCGCTCGACCTCGACCGGGTGGATGTTCTCCGAGGCCGACTTGATCAGGCGGCCCATCGGCGCGACGAAGCGGACCGAGCCGTCCTCCTCGCGCACCCCCAGATCGCCGGTGTGATGCCAGCCGTCGGGCTGGCGGGACAGGTCGAGGTCCGGGCGGTTGAGAAAGCCGGTGGTGACCGTCGGTCCGCGGAAGACCAGTTCGCCGACCTCGCCGATCTCGCATTCCCGGCCATTCGGGTCGAACACGCGCAGCGAGACCGTCGGCAGCGGGCGGCCGAACGGCGAGAGCGGCACACGCCCGAGGCCCCCGAAGGTCGCCAGCCCCATGACCTCCGACTGCCCGTAGGAGCCGCTGCGTCCGCTCGTCGGGTTCAGGCTCGGGGTGACGCTGTGCCACTCGTCCGGGTTCAGGCCCGGCCACAGGCTGCCGAGGTCGAACGGGCGGGAAGCGACGACCTCGCGCATGGCGGCGACCGTCGGAGGCGTGAGGAAGGCGCGGTTGCACTGCTCCGCCTCGATCACCTGGCACAGCAGTTCCGGTTCGACCCGGCGGACGAACACGTTGGTGCCGCCGTGGTGGAACGTCGCCAACGTCGAGACCAGCGTTCCGAGGTGGAACATCGGCCCCGAGTTCAGGAACACCGTCTCGTCGGACATCTCGTTGACCCGGCCGATGGCCAGGCACTCGATCAGTACGGCGAGATGGCTGAGCAGGGCGGCGTTCGGACCGTCCTGCGGGTTGGCCACGTAGATCGCGAGGACCGCATCCTCCCCGCCGAAGGGCTCCTCGGTGTCGTCGAGGGAACCGGAGAGCAGGAACTCCTCGTATTCGGGCGCGTCGTGGCGCAGCCACAGGGGGCCGTCGCCGATATCGGCGCGGACCTTCGCTACGGACTCACCGATCTCCTCCTGCTGCCATACGACGAGGCGCGGCTCGGCCTCGCGGACGGCGGTGGTGAGTGCGGCGACGTGCTCGCGCCAGTTCAGCGGCACCGTGACGGCACCGATCTTCGAGCCCGCGACGATCAGTTCGAGCAGATGGGCGGAGTTCTGCCCGTACCAGATGATCCGGTCGCCGCGGTTGATCCCGCGTGCCGCCAGGGCGTTGGCCAGCCGAGTGGTGCGCTCGTCCAGGGTCCGGTGGTTATAGCGGATGTCACCGTCCACCACTGCGAGCAGGTCGGGACGGCTGCGGCGGTGCTCGCGGGCGACATCGCCCAGGGTCAGGCTGCGCAGGGCAGTCATCGGCCGCTCCTCGGGCGGAAAGCAGTGCTGAAACAGTGTGCTGTATTACCCGGTCTACTCAACGTCGTCGGCCGTCCACTGCGGCGGGCGCTTCTCGAAGAAGGCCCGCGGGCCCTCCTGCGCGTCCGGGTGGTGGTCGGCGTGCGCCCGCAGCAGCACGAAGCCGCGGCGCAACGCCTCGTGCAGCGGGAGTTCCAGCGACTCGTAGACCGCCTCGCGGCTGACGGCAATGGCGGCGGGGGAGCCTTCGGCGACGGTGCGGGCGAGTTCCAGCGCCCGCTTGCGCAGATCGGCGGCGGGCACGACCTCGGTGACCAGGCCCAGCTCGTAGGCGCGCTGTGCGGACAGCCGCTCCCCGCGCCCGAGCAGGACCATCCGCATGACCGCGCCCAGCGGCATACGGCGCGCCAGGCCGATCGGCTCGAGGGCCGAGACCTGGCCCACCGTCACATGCGGGTCGGTGAACGTCGCGTTGTCCCCGGCGATGGCGAAGTCGCAGTCGCTGACGAAGTGCAGGCCGGCGCCCGCGCAGACGCCGTTGACCGCGCAGATGGTGGGCTTGCGGACGTGCGCCTGCTGCGGGGTGAAGTAGTTCTCCCGGTCGTAGTCGCTCGTCCGCCGGCGCGAGACGTCCGCCACCGTGGCGACGTCGGCACCCGAGCAGAACGCCCGCTCACCGCTGCCGGTGAGGACCGCGACCCGCAGGTCGGGATCGGAGTCCAGGGCCGCCCACACCGAGCGCAGCTCCTGCTGCATGCGCGGGGAGAGCGCGTTGAGCCGGTCCGGCCGGTCGAGGGCGATGATCGCGACGGGGCCGTCGACCTCGACCTCGAGCGTCTCCCACGGGCCGGTGATCTTCCGGTCGCCGGCCGCCGTCACCGGGCGACCTCGATCCGGCGCGGCTTGAAGGAGGCGCGGGGCAGACTGCCCACCTCGAGGATGGCCACCTCGCTGCGTACGCCCAGGTGTTCCTCGACGAGGGCGGCGACGTCGCCGGCCGACTTCGTCGACTCCACCGACAGGCGTAGGACATCGGCGTCGCCGGGCACCATGCGGAACTCGGGCGAGCCGAGGTTGTCCAGGGCGAGCTGCACGTCCATGGGCAGGATGCGCCTGCCCTGGACGGTGGCGGCGTCGGCGCCCCGGCCCCAGAAGGTGTAGCGCGGGCCGGTCTCGCCGCAGGGACACGGCTCGGTGGCCTTGCTGACGATGTCCTCCAGGTCGTAGCGCAGCGCGAAGGCGTCCAGGCCGAAGGCGGACACCACCAGGTGGCCGCGCTCGCCGTCCACGACCTCCTCGCCGGTCTCCGGGTCGACCACCTGGACCACATGGTGGTTGGCCGACACATGCAGACCAGTGTGGAAGCGGCAGTCGGTGCTGGTGAACCCCGGCAGCTCGGAGGCGCCGCTCAGGTTGTGCAGCCGTACGCCGAAGCCTTCCTCGATGCGCGAGCGCGGACCTTCGAACTGGCAGGACGCCTCGCTCAGCAGCAGGGAGGCACCCTCCATGACGTCGGCCAGATCGATACCGAGGCCACGGGCCACCCGGTCGTAGGTCTGCAGCTGGGAGCCGGTCAGCATGTAGCCCGTCGGCCGCAGCATCTGCCACAGCCGGACGTGCTCGGCCGCGACCTCGTCGGTGAACGGCGGGCCCATGGGGATCTCGAGAATGTCGAGTGCGGCGTAGTCACGGCCGCCGAGCACCGCGGACGGGTACAGCCCCAGCGGCCAGCTGTGCGCGAACCGGCCGCCCGGGCGCAGCCCCACGCGCCAGAGGTACGGGACGCGGATCTTGAGCATCTCGTCCAGGTCGTGCTTGGAGAAGAAGACGAACCACGGCTTGCCGGTCGTCCCGGTCGACATGCCCATGCGCAGCGAGTGCTCCAGCCGGACACTGCGGTGCGTGCCGAAGGGCGGGAACTCCGCCTCGTTGCGGCGCAGATCGTTCTTGGTGAGGGACGGGATCCGCGACAGCGAGGGCATGGCCGATCCGTCCAGGCCCGCGGCCTGGTAGAAGTCCTGGTAGAAGGCGAGGTCGTCGGAGGACCAGACCCGCTCCCATTCACGCGCCAGGGCCGCCTCGGCCCGGGCCTTGAGCTGGTCTGGCGGGATGCTCTGCACCGAGGCGTCCCACAGTTCCCGGTCTTCGAAGGACACGGAAGGGCTCATGGCCTCATCCTTTCTACGATCGTGGTGAGGGGCAATCGTTACGACCATGGAGCGGTCGCCGACCGCGGTCACGGCCCCCGGCGGATGCTGGTCCAGGGGATGTCCTTGTCCGAGAACGGGTCCTTGGGCAGGCCCAGGTCGCGCTCGGCCACGTTGTTGCGCTGGACCTCGGACGTCCCTCCGCCGATGGTGTCGCCGCGGCTGCGCAGGAACCCGAAGACAACGCGGGCGGCCTCGTCGTCGTCCTCGTGGTGCGCGAGCCCCGCCATGCCGAGGAAGTCGAGCATCGCGCCCTGGAGGCGCTGGTTGTGCTCGGACGACATCACCTTGAGCATCGCCGGGGGCGCGCCCGTGCCGCCGGTCTCGCGGGCCCGTTCGTTGGTCAGCCGCACCACCTGGTTCTCCACGTACATGCGGGCCAGCTGGTCCGCGCGGACCGGGTCGTCGATCGGGCGCTCGCCCTCGGGGCCGCGGCTCGCCAGCGCGACCAGCCGGTCGATGGACGAGCCGCTGGTGCGCTGGCGCAGTGCGGAGCCCGCGCCGGACAGCATGGCGCGCTCATTGGCCAGTACGGTACGGGCCACGTCCCAGCCCGCGCCGGTCTCGCCGATGCGGTCGGCGTCCGACACATGAGCGTCGTCGAAGAAGACCTCGTTGAACTCCGCGTCGCCGCTGATCTTGCGCAGCGGACGGACGGTCACTCCGGGCTGGTCCAGGCGGATGGCGAACGCTGTGATGCCCTGGTGCTTCGGCACCGACGGGTCGGTGCGGGCCAACAGGATGCCGTAGGCGGCCTCGTTGGCGAAGCTGCTCCAGATCTTCTGGCCGTTGATCCGCCAGACGTCGCCGTCCCGCTCGGCCCGGGTGGACAGCCCCGCGAGGTCGGAGCCCGCGCCCGGCTCGCTGAACAGCTGGCACCACAGCTCGCCCGCGTCGGCGATGCGGGGCAGCATCCGCGCGCACTGCTCGGGGGTGCCCCAGCTCAGCAGGGTCGGGGCGGCGAGGGCGACACCGACGATGTTCAGCGCCGTCAGGCGGGCCCGCCGGCTCTCCTTGGCGACCACGCTCGCGAGCTGCGGGGAGGCGCCGAGGCCGCCGTACTCGACCGGCCAGGCGGGACCGACCAGGCCGGAGCGGCCGAACACCGGATACCACGCCCGGTAGGCCTCGGGACTGCGCACAGCGTGCAGCCGGGCCATGTCGTCGGCGAGGGCGGCGTCCAGCCACTCGGCCGGCACGTTGGTGGTGATCCACGTCCGCACCGCGTCGCGGAACACACCGGCGTCGCCGCTGCGGGCGGCTTCGAGAAGGTTCGGATCGGGACCCATGACGATCACCCGCGCTCGATGCCGAGGATGGACACGAAGGACACGCAGTCACCGGGCGGACCGCCGAGGTTCTGCGTCAGGGCCCGGGTCCGCGATGTGCCCGGCCCGATGCCGGGAATCTGCCGGTCGCCGGCCTCGCCGCGCAGTTGCAGCCAGCACTCGTAGATCATCCGCAGGCCCGAGGCGCCGACCGGGTGACCGAAGGCCTTGAGCCCTCCGTCGACGTTCACCGGGAGGACGCCGGCGGCGTCGAAGCGCCCGTCCATGACGTCGCGCCAGCCCTTGCCGGGCTCGGCGAAGCCGAGGTCCTCCAGCAGCACCAGCTCGGTCGGCGTGAAGCAGTCGTGCACCTCGGCCAGCGCCAGTTGCTCGGCCGGCCGGTCGATTCCCGCGGCGGCGTAGGCGCGCCGTGCGGAGGCGACGACCTCCGGGAAGCTGGTCAGGTCGGCGTCCGCGCCGACCGCCCCGCCGCCGGGGCCGGCCGCTACTTCGAGTGCCTTCACGTACAGCGGGGCGTCCGAGTGGCGCCCGGCGTCCTCGCCGCGGACCACGATGGCCGCCGCCGCACCGTCCGCCATGCCGGAGCAGTCGAAGAGACGGAGCTTTCCGGCGACGGCCTGCGCCGTGCTGATGGTCTCCTTGTCGATCTCCTTGCGGAACTGTGCCCGCGGGTTGCGTGCGCCGTTCGCGTGGTTCTTCCAGGCGACATGCGTCAGCACCTCGCGCATCGTGCGGTCGTCCAGCCCGTACTTGCGCTGATATGCGTCCACCAGGGCGCTGAACAGGGCGGGCGCGGTCGCGTCCATCGTGGTGCCGTCGTCGAAGATCGTGCCGGCGACCAGACCGGCGTGCGGGGAGTCCTTCAGCTTCTCCACGCCGATGGCCATCGCCACGTCGACCGCGCCGCTGGCGACCGCGTAGCACGCGCCGCGCAGGGCCTCCGAGCCGGTGGCGCAGAAGTTCTCCACCCGGGTCACCGGCTTGTTGCGGATCTTCAGCGGCTTGGACAGCGCGAGCCCGCTGCTGCCGGAGCGAGTGGTCCCGAGCCAGAACGCGTCCACGTCACCGAGCCCGAGGCCGGCCGATTCCAGGGCCGCCGAGGAGGCCTCGATCAGCAGGTCGTCGGTGCTCTGTGCCCACAGGTCGCCGAAGCGGGTGCACCCCATCCCGACGACTGCCGTGCTGTCCTTGAAGCCACTCATGCCTTCTCCGTCCCGGGGCCCGGCAGCGGGACCGCCTTCCAGAAGTAGTTGTGGATCCCGTCCACCGTGCGCAGCACCCGGAAGGACATCGCCACGCGGTCGCCCTCCTTCACCTCGCCGTCGAATGCGTCGGTGATCTCACAGCGCATCCGCCCGCCGTCGTCGAAGGCCACGATCGCCTGGATCAGCGGCGGTTGGGGCGACCAGGCCAGTCGGTCGGTGGTGACCTGGCGGACCGTGCCGGTCTGCTCGGCGACCTCGTACTCGTCCATCGCGTCGGTGGCGCCGCAGGCGCGGCAGACCCGTTCCGGGGGCAGCTGCACGGTGTCGCACTTGCCGCAGCGCGCTCCCACGAGGCCGAACTTCCAGCGCTTGTTGCGGGCGGCGGGCATCGGCGCGGGCGCGGCCAGCGGCGGCCTGCGGCCGACGTCGCGCTCGATGAGCCCGCGCCAGCCCAGGTAGACGGCGTAGGCGAGGTCCTGGCGGGCCTGTGCCGCCTGAGCCCGCACGGTCGGCGCCGTGTTGCGGGACCCGTCGGCGGCGACCTGGAAGAGCAGCGCATCCACACCGTCGGCGAGCGAGACGAGCAGGATGCGCTTGCCGGCGGACGCGGTCTCCAGCGCGGCGGCGAGCAGCAGTCCGGCATCCGCGGCGCCGGCGCAGCCGACCCCGTCGACGCCGGTCAGGACGCGGCCCGCCGCCACCCGGCTGCGGCGGGCCAGCGATCCGCGGACACGCTTGTGCTCGGTGGAGACCACCAGCACGTCGACGGCGCGCTCGGCGTCGCCGAACAGCTCGGCCAGTGCGGTTTCGGCGGCCTGAAGGTATACGGCCTCGGTGGCGCGCTCGTCGGCCTGTCCGCCGAACCGCTCGGAGGCCGGCCGCCAGCGGTCGAGCAGCTCGACCGTCACGCTCGCCGTGCCGATGAGGTCGGCGGCGGCCGGATGCTCGGCCGGGTCGGCCACCAGGAAGGCCACCGCCGCGTCGCCGCCGTCGAGTTCGCCCGGCGCTCCCACACGTTCGGTGCGGGTGTCGGCGCCGGCGACGAGCGTCGGGCGGCTGCCCTCCAGTGCGGCGAGGAGCGCGGTCACGCCCGAGCGGGTCGCCCCGCCGGCGTCCACCGCCCGGCAGGCGGACGGCAGCGAGAGCGCCGCGTGCACGGTGCCGGCCGAACTCTTGACCAGATACGGCGGGTTGGAGGTGGCCAGCACGAGCGACCGCGGCAGAAATCCGTCCACTGTTCTCAATGCCGAGCGGGCGGCCGCGGCCGCGAGCGTGACCGGGTCCTCGTCGTGCGAGGCGACCGCGCGGGCCTTTTTCCCACCACCGCCCATGAGGGCGGTCAGAGCGCGTCCGGTGAGTTGGAAGCGGGGCAGGTGGGTGCTCCAGCCGACGATGGCGAGTGAGGACATGCGTGGCCTCTCCGAGGTGGGCGCAGGGCGAATGCACGGGTGCCGAGCGGATGAAAGGAGTATACTCTTTTATTGTGGATATCGAAATGCTGCAGCCCACTGCGTTCTCCCGACTCGGCCTGACGGCGCCGCTTCCGGTCCTGCTCGCCGACCACAAGGACCTCTTCCGTGAACTCGCGGACGCCGGCTACACCGACATCTGGACCACCGAGGCAGCCGGCACCGACGCCTTCAGTCCCCTTCTGCTGGCGGCGGCCTGGGAGCCGCGCCTGAACCTCGGCACCGGCATCGCCTCCGTGTTCACGCGCGGCCCCGCCCTGCTCGCCCAGAGCGCGGCGGCCCTCGCGGAGGCCGCCCCGGGCCGGGCCATGATCGGCATAGGCGCCTCGTCGCCGATCTTCACCACGCGCTGGAACTCGATTCCCCACGAAGCGCCCTACCAGCGGGTGGTGGACACCCTGGCCGTGCTGCGCCGAGCACTCGCCGGCGAGCGGGTCGATCACGAGGGCAAGACGCTGAGCGTGCGCGGGGTGCGTCTGGAGCGCCCGCCCGCCGTGGCGCCGCCGGTCGTCCTCGCTGCTTTGCGCCAGGGCATGATCCGCCTGGCGGCCCGCGCCGCCGACGGGGTGATGATCAACTGGCTGTCGGCCCAGGACGTGCGCACCGTCGCCGCCACCTACGCGGAGGCCGGCGGATCCGGTCCGATCGTCGACCGCATCATGGTGTGCCCCAACCCTGACGCCGAGCTGGTGCGCGCCAAGGTCAAGCCCTTGATCGCACGCTATCTCTCGGTCCCCGGGTACGCGGAGTTCCAGCGCTGGCTCGGCCGTGGGGAGGCGCTCACTCCGATGTGGAAGGCATGGGAGGCCGGCGACAGGACGGGCGCGGCCAAGGCCGTCCCGGACGAGGTCGTGGACGAACTCGTCGTACACGGGACACCCGAGGAGTGCCGGCGCGGCCTGGCGGAGTTCGTCGCGTCCGGAGTCACCGTCCCCGTCGTAGCGCTGCTCCCGTACGGCGTGGACCCGATCGAGGGAGCGATGGCGATCGCCAAGGGCTGAGCGGCGCACACGTGGCACACCCGGAGCGTGTACGGAACCGGCGGGCGGCGAGCCCCGACCGAAGCGGCCAGGGGCTTGCCGGTCTGCCGGTGCCGGAGGCCGAGCACGGGATGCCTTCGTCGCGGCGGAGGGCAAATCCCGCTCGGACCCGGTCAGTTGGCCCCGGTCAGGCGTTGGCTCTCTGTGCGCGACAGCTGCCATGCCTCGGCCTCGGCGGGTGCGATGCCGCCGCTGATGCCGGCGGCCACGCGCTTGGTCGCCTGCACGGCCGCCGGAGGGTTCGCGGCGACGGCGCGCGCCAGTTCGGTCGCACGGGCGAGCAACTCCGCCGCGGGAACGATCCGGTTGATCAGCCCGAGTTCACGTGCCCGCGCGGCAGGGACGGACTCGCCCAGGAGCAGCATCTCCATGGCGATCTTCGGAGGGATCTGCGCGGGCAGCCGGAACGCCCCGCCGGCGTCGGCGAGCAGGCCCCGGCTCACCTGGGGCAGGCCGAAGATGGCCGTGTCCGCCGCGACGACCAGGTCGCAGGCGAGTACGAGCTCCATCCCGGCGCCCAGCGCGGCACCGTTCACGGCCGCGACGATGGGCGTACTGATGTACTGCGCCGCACAGTCGGCGACGCCCCGCTCCGGATGGGCCGGGTCGAGCGCGGGGCCCGCACTCCCCTCCGCGTCCTCCTCGTCCGCGACGCCCGAGCAGAACCACCGGGAGCCGGAGCCGGTGAGGACGATCGCCCGCACACCACGGTCGCGGTCGGCCTCTGCCAGTACTTCTCCGAGCGCCGTCGCCATGGCCCGGGTGACCGCGTTGCCCGCCTCCGGCCGGTCAAGCGTGAGGGTGAGGACATGGCCGTCCCGCTCGACCAGCACTCCGCTCGTCATCGATGCCTCCTGTGCCGGCGGAAGGTGAGATCTATGAGTGTACTGATTTATCTGGCGTTGTGGACCGCCCGCAAGTCGGCCGCCGCGACCGCTCACGCCCGCAGGACGCGTCCCTGCGCCTCGTCCCCGGCGTGCCGGTACGCCGCGGCTTGCCCCGAGCGGATGGCGCACATCGCGTTCCGTGGGGCGTCCGCGTCGCCGACCACCTGGACCGGCACGTCCGGGAACTCCTTCGCCAGCAGCGGCAGTACCTCCTGCCGGGCCCGCGCCGGAGCGTCGACCACGACCGCGTCGAAGCGCGTCGCTGGAGTCACCGCTCAAACCGTCCAGCGTGGTCACCATGTCCTTGTCCATGGCGGTGACCGAGGTGTTGGGTTCCAGTCGGCAGCCGGCCTCCCGCAGCGCCGTCGGTGTCGAATAGGCGTGGGTGCGGCCTTGGTTGCCGCCGATCATGGGGGCCCGGCTGACGACGGTGACCTTGCCCACCACCAGCACCGTGCCGAGCGGCTCGTTCGTGGTCACCGCGTCGTCCACGGACAGCAGACGGCCCGACCACATCTCGCCGTAGGGCGGAAGCGACCGGCTCGGCTCCGCGCCCGTGGTCACCACGAATGCGTCGGGCGGCAGCGCGGTCAGCACGTCCCGGTCGGCCTCGACGCCGCGGCGGACGTCCACCTCGAGCTCGGCCAGCTCGGCGGAGAGCCAGGTGAGCCTGTCGCCCAGCTCAGCCGCCGAGGCCCCCTCGACCAGGCTGAGCCGGCCGCCCACCCGGGCCGCCCGCTCCAGCACGGTGACGAGGTGGCCGAGACGGATGATCAAGCCGCAGCCACCGGCCGCGCGCCGCTCCTGATAGGCGATGTAGCGACTGCCATCATCGGCGGGGGAGCGGAAGTCGTGCCAGCCACCGTGAGCGGTGGACACGACCCGGTTCGCCACCGTGCGGGGGCCGATCCGTATGGGGGACAGCATTTGGCCTGCACAGCACCGCTGTTGACCAGTACGGACAGGCAGTTCACGGTGACACCGGACGGCCCCCACTCGGCGGCCAGCGCCTTGGTCACGCCGCGGGTCGCCGCCTTGACGGACGCGTAGAACGGGTTGCCCGCACTGCCCTCCAGACCTGCCGCCGACGTCATGAGGAGCAGCCTCCCGGCGTTGTCGCGCAGGGCGGGTAGGCGGCGGTGACGAAAGCGTAGGCGCCGTCCATGGTGACTTTGAGGTGCTGGTCCGGGACGGAGAAGTCGGGTTCTCCAGGGGGCCGCCTTCGCCGTTGCGCCGGGCCATGGCGTTGTGCACGACCGCGGTAAGCCTGCCGCGGCTCAACGCGGCCTCCACCGCCGCCCGGACCCGGGTGGGATCGGTCACGTCGCACCGCGTGCGCTGTGCGCTGCCGCCGCGTTTGGCGATGGGCGCCGCCGTTTCGGCGTCGTTGCGTCCCGGGGACGCGATCACCACGTGCGCCGGCCGCGCCGCAGGCCAGGGCCGTGCCCCGTCCCACGCCGGCCCCGGCGCCGGTGATCAGGACGGTCCGCCCTCGCGCCGCTTCGGAGTTGTCCGGGATGCTCATGGCGCCATGACCTCCCCACCGTCGACGACGACCGTCTGGCCGGTCGGCGCTCCGAATGCCGCGTCACGGGCCATCAGGCCGAGCAGCGGTCCGACGTCCTTGACGAAGCGCGCCCAGGGGCCGCCGTTGTGGGCGGCCTCCAACGCCTTCCGCCCTACGGCGAGAACGTTCGAGGTGATGCCGTCGGTCTTCCACATCCGCGCGGCCGATTTGGCCAGCCCGCGGATGCCTTCTCCGACCACCGCGCCGGCCAGTGACGAGTCACTCCCGAGCATGGCTGCGAGGCCCAGTCGGCGGGGCCGGTCCCGGCGAGGCTCCGGTTCCGGGATCCCTCGATGTCGATCGCTATGGCCACGGCTGCTGTACGCCCGCCGGATGCCGCCTCCGCGGCATCGATGACGGCGGAGCGGCAGGCGGCCGCGAGCCGCTCGGTGTCCGCGGGATCGATGCCCGCGGTGGCGGCACCGACGTCGACGGTGGTGCGGTAGAGGCCGGTGGCCTGTTGCTGTCGGGTCCTGGATCGGAAGAAGGCGGCTGCCCGCACAGGGAGCGCTCCGATGCTACTCGGTTGAGTATCCTTTATCTGTCCGGATGAGTGCCGAGAGGTCTGCCGCGGCGACCTGGGCAAGGCGTCATGTGGGGGGATAGACGCTCCACGCGCAGTAGAGTGCACTTAATGTGAGAGTCGGCCGTAGGCGCCGACGTTCCGCCGCTACGTGAAAGAGGTGCTCCGTGCCAATCGACGAGACCTTGGTGGGCAACACGACGCCGCCGGTGAGGCGCGTCTGGACGGCCTCCGACGCGATGCTGTACGCCGTCGCCGTCGGGGCCGGTCAGCCAGACCCGCTCGCCGAACTCGAGTTCACCACCGAGAACAGCCAGGACAGGCCGCAGCGGGTGCTGCCGACGTTTGCCAACGTGGCACTGCGCCCGAACCGGCCGACCCTGCCCGACGACGTGGACCTCGGCAGGATGCTCCACGCCGAGCAGGCTTTCGAACTGTACGACGCCCTCCCGGCGGACGGCGAGGTGGAGACGGACAGCCGTATCTCCGCGGTGTACGACAAGGGGTCGGGCGCGCTGGTGGTCTCCGAGGCGGTGGCCCGCGACACCGCGGGGAAGCCGCTGGCGACCATCCGTACCTCGCAGTTCTTCCGCGGTGCCGGTGGCTTCGGCGGCCCGCGTGGTGCCGGGTCGGGCTGGGAGAAGCCCACCGGACGGCCCGACCACGTCGTCACCTACCGGACCCGGCCCGAACAGGCACTGCTGTACCGGCTGACCGGTGACCGCAACCCGCTGCACTCCGACCCGGTCCTCAGCGCCCGGGTCGGCTTCGCACGCCCGATCCTCCACGGCATGTGCACCTACGGCTTCACCGGCCGGGCCCTACTGCACGCGGCCGCCGACTCCGACCCCAAGCGATTCCGCGCGATGAGCGGCCGCTTCACCAAGCCGCTGGTGCCAGGAGACCGCCTCACGGTCTCGATCTGGATTGACGGCGGCGACGTACGCTTCCAGACCACCGACGAGACCGGGGCGACCGTCATCGACCACGGGACCGCGACCGTCTCCTGAGACCTGTCACGACTCCGCGAGCAGTTCGCGCCGCAGCAGCTTGCCGGTGGGGGTCCGGGGCAACCGCTCGGTGAACTCGATCGTGCGCGGGCACTTGAAGTGCGCGAGCCGCTCCCGGCAGTACGAGAGGAGCTCCTCGGCGAGCGCCGGACCTGCGGTCGACGGATCAGCCGGGTCGACGACCGCGCGGACGCGCCGGCCGAACTCCGGGTCCGGGGCGCCGACCACCGCCGCGTCGAGCACGGCCGGATGCTGTACCAGGACGTCCTCGATCTCGCGTGGATAGATGTTGACGCCCCCGCTGACGATCAGGTCGACCCGGCGGTCGACGAGATAGAGGTAGCCGTCCTCGTCCAGCCGGCCGAGATCGCCCATGGTGGACCGGCCCTGCGCGTCGTGCGCCTGCGCCGTCCTCTCCGGGTCGTTGTGGTATGTGAAGTCGCCGCTCCCCTCGAACCACACCACCCCCACCTCGCCCGCGGGGACCTCATGGCCGTCCTCGTCGAGCACCAGTGCCCGACCGACCGCGGCCCGTCCCACCGATCCGCGATGCGCGAGCCACTCGGCCGAGTCGATGAAGAAGAAACAGTTGCCCTCGCTGCCCGAGTAGAACTCGTAGACGATGGGGCCCAGCCAGTCGATGAACCGCTGCTTGACCTCGACCGGGCAGGGCGCGGCGGCGTGCACCAGTGCACGCAGGCTGCTCAGGTCGCGGCTCAGCCGGACGGCCTCGGGCAGTTTGAGGATGCGGACGAGCATGGTCGGAACGAACTGGGTGTGCGTGACCCGGTGACGCTCGATCAGCTCCAGCGCCGCGGCCGCGTCGAAGCGGTCCATCAGTACGACGGTCCCGCCCAGCCGGATGGTGCCCATGGACCAGGCGATGGGCGCTGTGTGGTACAGCGGTGCCGGGCACAGGTAGACCGTGTCCTCGCCGACGCCGAGCAGCTTCGGGAGGAAGTTCCGCTCCAGCGTCGAGCCGGTGCCGAAGGGGGCGTCCGGGCGGACCGGGAGGATGCCCTTGGGGCGGCCCGTGGTGCCCGAGGAGTACGACATGCGGGCCCCCTCGCGCTCATCCGCGGGCGGGGTGGCCGGAAGGTCGGCCGACACCACGTCGAGGTCCTCGAAGCCCGGCACGCCTGGGGTCCCGAGAGAGAGGCGGAGTTCCAGACGCGGCGCCAAATCGGCTGCGGCCGCCACCAGTTGCGCACAGGTGCCGGCGGCGATGAGGGCGCGAGCCCCGCAGTCGTTCAAGACGTATCCGGCCTCCTGCGCAGTGAAGTGATGGTTCACCGGCGTCCACAGGAGCCCGGCCCGCTGACAGGCGAACGCGGTCGCCAGGAAGTCGGGGGAGTTGTCCGCGATCAGCGCGGCGTGGTCGCCCGGGCGGAGCCCGCGCAGGGCGAGCAGGCGCGCGAATCGCACCGATCTGCGGTCCAGCTCGCGATAGGTGGTGATGTCTCCGCCAGGGCCGATGATCGCCGGCTTCTCGGGATGCTGTTCGGCGAGTCGGGTCAGGTGCATGCGGCGGTGCTCCTCGCTTGGTCAGGATGCTCTGAGGCCGGATGAAAGATGGATCATATGAGTGTACTTATTTAATGTGAGGGTCATGAGACGTCTGGCCGGCAAGGTCGCAATGGTCACCAGTGCGGGTTCGGCTATCGGAGCCGCGATCGCCAGAAGGCTGCATGCGGAGGGCGCATGTGTCGTGGCCTTCGACTGGTCTGGCGCGGAGGACGGCATCGTCGCCGAGCTCAACGAGCTGCGGGCCGGAGCGGTCGGAGTGCGAGGCGACATCCGCAAGGGCGACGACGTGCGGCGAGCCGTCGCCACGGCGGTCGAGCGGTTCGGAAAGCTCGACGTCCTCGTGAACAACGCGGGGATCGCGGTGCCGCTCCGCCGCGTCACCGAGACGTCCGAGGACGACTTCGACCGCGGTATGGCGATCAACGCCCGAGGGGTCTTCCTGGGCATGAAGCACAGCATCCAGGCGATGATCGAGACCAGCCCGGGCAGCGGCTCGGTGATCAACACCGCCTCCACGCAGTCCATCGACGGCATGGCCAACATGGTGGCCTGCTGCGGTTCCAAGGGAGCTGTGGCGCTGATGACGAAGGCGGTCGCGGTGGAGGTCGCTCCGCTGGGCATCCGCGTCAACGCGGTGTGCCCCGGTCCGACCGGGACCGATATCAAAGTGAACTCGTCGCGCACGGCCGTCGCGCTGCCCGATGAGGCGAAGACACAGACCGGGTCGAGGGCGGTCACGGTCGACGAGGCGGCGATCCGGTCGATGGTGCCCATCGGGCGAGTATGCGGTGGAGCCCCGCTGCCCGCCGTGATGTCCCCGTGAGTGTGCGGGCGGGGATCGCTTCGTGGATCAAAGGGCTACTGGATCGAAGCCGCCGATATAAAGTATCCTTAATTCATTGCCCCAGGGGTGGAAGGAGTTGGAAGGCTCTGATGAAGACCTCTCACAGGGTGTTGTATGAGGTGGTGGACGGCGTCGCCTGGATCACTCTGAACCGGCGGGATGCCCTCAATGCCGCGGATCGGGCGATGGTCACGCAGCTGCGACGGGCGTGGCGGAGAGTGCAAAGCGCGTCCGGCCTCGTCGGGGCCGTGGTGATCGGTGCGGGGGTGGAGGCGTTCTCCCTGGGCCTGGACCGCTCCGGTGGCGTCGCGCCCGGATCCACCGACAGCCTGCTGCCGCCACGGCTCGATGTGCCGCTGGTGGCTGCCGTGAACGGGGCGGCGTGTGCGGAGGCCTGGGGCCTGGTGGGGGCGGCGGACGGCGTGGTGGCCGCACGGCACGCGCGATTGAGCCCGGGCCGGCCGCCGGTGTCGCTGCGCGGCGGTCCCGGGATGAGTGCTGAGGAGGCGTCGGCGGCCCTGGTGGTCGACACGGTCGTGCCGCTGATCCAGCTGCGGCGCGAAGCCGACCGCACCGTACGGCAGTTGGCGCCGGCGGGTGAGGGGTGCGGCAACGGCTACCGGCTCGTCCCGTAGCCCGCCAGGCCGGTCGGGGGCGTATCGCGTCGGCCGGGCGGCGGGCGGTTCCAGGTGTCAGTGTTTACGGAACGTAAGCCGTCCGAAAGTGTGCCCGGAGCGGGCGGAGTGCGTTCAGCATCAGCCGGGAGAGATCGTGTAGGAAAATGAGGCCGTGACTAGCGCGCCCAGGGCCACGCCGGGAGGGCCGCGCGACGACCGGGGCGACCAGCGGATCGCGGACGCTGCCGTCGAGCGGTTCGCAGAGCACGGCTGGGCGTCCTTCAGCATCGAGGCGGTGGCCCGGTCGGCGGGCGTCGGCAAGGCCTTGGTTTACCTGCGCTGGCGCCGCAAGGATCCTCGCTGCCCGCGCAATCGTGCGCCGTGGCATACAGCGCGGCGAACTTCCCGATGACACATCGGTCACCTTCCTCCTCGACCGAGGTCAACGGCGGTCTGCTGCTGGCGCCCGCCCGCAACCGGTCCCAGCAGCAGGTGCGTGAGCGGGGATGGCGCAAGATGGTTGATCTGGAGGGTCAGCTTGTGGCCGTGTTCGGTGAGGGGGCGGTCACTGAAGAGGCCGCCGACGTTGTTCGCGAGCACGTCGATGCGCTCGGTGCGCTTCCGCAGGTCGTCGGCGAGCCCGTGCACCTCGCCGCTGAATTCGCGTACTCGACGAGGTGCACGGGCTCGCCGACGATCGAGCCTGCCACGGCCGCCGACTACTCCGGCGAGTAGCCGACGATGATGACGGTGCGGCCGCCCTCGACGAGGAGCTCAGCCGCTGTCGCGCCGGTGACGACAACCGTATGGTTACTCACTGTGTCCTTGCGCCTCGGCGGACACCTTCTCCCACTCGTTCCAGGTTGCGAGCCGCTGCTCGTACAGGCCGCTGACCAGCGGCAGTGGGGCGGTGCCGAAGAAGATGCGCAGCGGCGGCTGCTCGGCGTCGACGACCTTCAGGAGCGCGGGGCCGGCGGCGACCGGGTCGCCGATGTACGACGCCGGGGTGTGCTTTTGCTGCTCGGCGAAGGCCTGGCGGAGTCCGTCGTACTGCGGCTGAGGTGTGGTGTGGACGGCGCTGCTGCCGCTCCAGTCGGTGGCGTAGCCGCCGGGCTCGACGAGGGTGACCTTGATGCCGAAGGGGGCGACCTCCTGGGCGAGCGATTCCGTGAGGCCTTCGAGGGCCCACTTCGATGCGTGGTAGCCGCCGAGGTACGGGAAGGCGGCGATGCCGCCGATCGTGGAGATCTGGACGATGTGGCCCGAGCCCTGCTCGCGCAGGATCGGCAGGACCGCCTGGGTGACATGCAGCACGCCGAAAAGGTTGACCTCGAACTGGTCGCGCAGCTGCTCGACGGTGATCTCCTCGACGGGGCCGAAGAGGCCGTAACCAGCGTTGTTCACCACGACGTCGAGTGCGCCGAATTTGGCCTTGGCGTCGGCCACCGCCTGGAAGACGCTGTCACGGTCGGCCACGTCGAGCTGCAGCGGCAGCAGCGCATCGCCGTACTGCGCGAGGAGGTCGTCGAGGGCATCCGTGTTCCGGACGGTCGCCGCGACGCGGTCGCCGCGATCCAGCGCTGCCTTCGTGAACTCCCGGCCGAATCCTCGGCCCGCTCCCGTGATGAACCATGCCTTTGACATAACTTTTCCTTTTCGACTACGGACAGCAGGTGTACGTGTTCGCGCCCGACGACGCGACGCACCCCGATGTGATCATGTACGCGGATGCCTTCGACATCCGACCGCCAGCGCTGGGCATGGGCTGGCGCCTTGCTGAATACGGCTACGTCGGCATCGTCCCCGACGTCTTCTGTCGGGCCGGGGCCGACGGACCGCTGAAACTGAAGGAGGGTCTTCGGGAGCTCGAACATGTCGGAAGTGCTTGACCCGATGACCTCCTTGACCGACGCTCGCCGCGCTGCCGAGGACAGCAAGGCGTTCCTCGACTACCTCGCCTCGCGCGACGATGTCGCCAGTACGGGATTCGGCGTGACCGGTTACTGCATGGGCGGGGCGCTCGCATTCACCGCCGCCGGCACCTGTCCCGACCGGATCGTCGCGCTCGCGACGTTCCACACCGGGTGCCTCATCACCGACGACGAGCTGAGCTCGAGCCGCGTCGTGCCGAACCTCAAGGCCCGGGTGCTCGTCGTCGGCGCGGACCATGACGCGGGCTACTCACCGGAGATGGTCGAGGAGTTCGACTGGCAGCTGACCGAGGCCGCCGCAGAGCGCCACAGGACCGAGCTAATTGTCCTGTTCGACGAGACCCTGACGCCGACGGACGCATGATGGCCTTTCTGCGCGCAGCCCCGGATCATGCTCGCGCGACCGGCAGCTCGGTGATCTGGTTGATGAAGTTCGACCATCCACGCTTCGGAGCACCGTTCAAGCGGAGGCGGATGCCGGCGGCGCGTAGTTCCTCGAAGAGGATCTGGACCTCGAGCTTCGCGAGATATGAGCCGATGCAACGATGAACCCCACTGCCGAAGGCGAGGGTTGCCGTCTCCGTCCGCCACGGATTGAATGTGTCAGGCTTGGCGAAGACGGACCCGTCCCGATTGGCCGAGACGAAGTAGAGAACGACCGCGTCACCCTGAAGCACCTGCGTGCCCGCCACTTCCACGTCGCGAGTGGCCAGGCGAGCCATCTGCATTGCAGGGCTGATGACGCGGATGAACTCGTTCGCCAGCTTCCCGCTGATCCCTTCGTCAACGGCTCGGTCGGTAGCAGCCCGGATGTCCTCGTTCTCGAGAATCATCCGCATCGACTGACCGATCGCCGTGTGCGTCGTCTCGAAACCCGCGGCCAGGATCAAGAGCGTCCACTGAAGAAACTCAGATTGAGTGATGTCGCCGGCATCCGCGATCTTGGCGAGCGCGGTGAACATGTCATCAGCGGGTTCCTTCCGCTTGCGCTCCTGCATGTCGGCGCAGTACGCCTGGATCTCCTCCTGGACGAGCTGCACCGCCGCGATCTGGGCGGCCATGCCGTCCTCAGTCTGCATGCCGGCTGCGAACAGCCTGTTCGTCCAGTCGACAATGCGCTCGCGATCCTCGCGGGGACAGCCGAGCACTTTGGCGATCACATAGGCCGGAATGGTCCGGGCGAACTTATCGACGTAGTCGAATTCCGTCACCGACTCGACGTCGGCGATGACTTCGCGGACGATCTCCCGGATCCAGGGGTCAAAGTTTGCGACGACCCGCGGCCCGAATCCCGCCGCGGCCGCGCGGCGAAGGCCTGCGTGACGCGGGGGGTCGGTGAACATGAGGTTGTCGCACATCGGCGCCGGGGCCGGGAACGGGAAAATCATCGGGTAGGACACGCCGTGTGTTGATGTGAAGGCGCTGGGGTCCTGTTCGATGGCGACGATGTCCTCGAAGCGCGTCACGGCCCAATATCCGCCGCGTGCCGGTGAGGCCTTGGCCGGCTGCCAGTACAGCCCGTCGCGCTCCCGAAGCCGGCGGAACCCGTCATGGGGCACCGCGTCCACGAAAGTCCGCGGATCGCTTAGGTCAGGTATGACATCTTCTACGGCTGTCGATCCGGTCACTTCTTCCTCCTTGAATGAGTGACTCGAAAGAAGCAGAGCGTCCTCAGTCGGAATCCCACTCTGCTTCGCTGCAGACGAAGGTGCGCCCCAGAAACGAGTTGCAGCTTCACGCTACAAAGGCTCTGGGTCGGGGTCAACCGTTTGGTTGACCCACTCGGAAATAGTCAGGCAGCTCATGTCGCGGCCGATGAGCCAGGGCGTTCCGCCGACGCGCGCACGACCCGGTGTTGTGCGGCGGCAGCCCGTTGGTGCCGACGAGGTGATCAACCTTGTGCGTCGCGCGAAAAAAAGGCGGCCGCGAGCGACTAGCTGTTCCAGACGGGGGCTGCGGCCCCAGGTCGGTCGGGGGTCTTGTCCCAGAACAGAGGAGTGCGCTCTATCCCGATCGGGAACACCATCCGCTTCACGGGGCCGAGCGGGCTGCCGTAGACGCGGTCTTCCCAAGGCCCGTCGAGCGGGAGCCGGATGTCGGGTCCGCCCGCGGGGTTCGGCCCGGCCTTGATGAGCAGAGATGCGGTGCGCGCGAGCGAGTACTTGGTCGTCGACCCCGCCCCGGTCTGCAAACGCTTGGTGAGGCCGCGGATCGCGGCCGCCGCGATCTGATACCCGGTGGCGAGATCCAAACCCTCCACGGGGGTGTGGCGTGGCCGCGATGCGTCGAAGTCGTACCCGTTGATCTGGAGCGGCACACGGTGCGACGGGTCGGCGAGCGCCCATTCCTGCGTCGCGTTGGCCAGGCCG
Source organism: Streptomyces sp. UG1 (assembly GCF_049974585.1). Taxonomy (NCBI): domain Bacteria; kingdom Bacillati; phylum Actinomycetota; class Actinomycetes; order Kitasatosporales; family Streptomycetaceae; genus Streptomyces; species Streptomyces sp. UG1. Next base: position 103,982 of record NZ_JBNGGG010000008.1, read on the forward strand.
ACACTGAACTGCACCACGGTGTCGAAGCCGCGGCGCATGCTCCAGGGCCCCTCCCATCCGTAGGCGCGCAGGGCGACCTCGACGAGATCCGGGTTGAGCCGGCGGCGCTCCTCCTCGGGAACGAACCCGTCGATCGCGCCGGGACGGTAGCCGTGCACGAGCACGTCCGCTTCGGCGAGAAGGCGCTTGAACTGCTCGACACCCTCCGGCGTTTTCAGGTCGAGGAAGGCCCACCGCTTGCCCAGCAGCAAGTCGTAGCCGAGCGGGACGTGGCGCGACTCCTCGGAGCCGGGTGCGTCGATGCGCAGTACCTCGGCGCCGAGAGCGGCGAGGAAGCGGGTGCCGGTCGGGCCGGCGACGACACGCGTGAGATCGAGCACCTTGATGCCCGAGAGCGGCCGGCCCGGTGTGGGTCGCCACCCACTGCCCTCCGCGGCGAACTCGGTCACCGCGGCCAGGGGCTCGGCATCCACCGCGGCCCCGGCCGGATGCGCGAACCACTCTTCGGGGGTGCGGCTCGCCGCGACGACGCACCCGACGTCCACGAGTTCCTGCTCGATCTCGTCGGCGGCGCGCTCGCGAACGACGGCTGCGACGGCTTCGATGTCGTCCTCCACGCCGAGTGCCTTGACGACGCGCTCGCGGTTGGCCGGGAAGCCGTGCAGCCGCAGCCAGCGCCCGTCCGTGGTCGCGATCTCCGTGTGGAACGGAGGGAAGTGAACCGGACGCGGCGGCGGCGGGTTCAGCAGTCTCGACGGTCCTGGTGGCAGCAGGAACCATCCGCTGCTGAGCACGCGGTCGACCTCCACCGCGGACGCGGGGGCTCCACCGGCCTCGAGCAGCTCGCTCACGGCGGCACCGGCCACGCCGAACGAGGCGGCGGCGAGATCGGTCTGCGCGAAGGCGCCGGGCAACGAGCCCTCACCGGTGAACGTGACGCGCTCGGTGACGGACGCGTCACCTCCGAGCGCCGCCCACATCTCGGACAGGAAGGCGCGGGCGAGGGGCTGAGTCGTCTCTGACATGGCGGTTACCTCTTCATCTCGGTGTTCGGACGGCCGGGATCGCGCGACCGGTCGCTGGTGCCGCCCGGCATCGACCACCAGCCGTCAAGAAGCGCGCGGAGCACCCCGACGAAGGCGAGCGGCTGCTCGAGCATGGGGTTGTGGCTCGCCTCCGGCACGGTGGTCACCACGGCACGGGCCGGGGTGAGTTGCCGCATCTCCGCCGCCGCCTCGGGCGTGAGCAGCCCGTGGTCGGTGCGCACGATCGCGAGCGGCACGCGCAGGTCCGGCAGGAGGCGGCGCAGCGGGATGCGACGGATCCCGTAGTTGTCTGTGCGCTTCCAGCGCCAGGCATCGCCGTCCCACCTGAGTGAGGTCTCGGCGACATGCCGCAGGAGAGCCGGGTCCACCTCGAGGCCCGCACGGGCGGCCACGGGGGCGAACCGTGCGATCCCGTCCTCGAGGGTCGCGAACCGCTCACTGGGCTTGTCCCGTCCCGGCCACTCTCCGTCGTGGAACCGGACGTCGACGGTCGCGACACCCGAAAATGCATCACCGAACTCGACGGCGGCGGTCACCGCGGGCAGGCCGCCCATGCTGTGCCCGACGACGACCGGACGCTCGAGTCCGTCGTCACGAACCACCGCCACGAGTTCCCTCGCCCACTGCTCGGTGTCGTACCCGGAGCGCCAGGAGCTGTCACCGTGGCCCGTGAGGTCGGGGGCGAGCACACGATAGCCGCCCAGGAGCGGAGCGATGTGGTCCCACCACCTCGCGTGGGCCGCACCTCCATGCACAAGAACGATGCCCGGAGCACCCACAGGGCCCCACGCGCGGTACCGCACCGCTGCACCTTCGACGTCGACGGCCCGCTCATCGGGTCGCGCGGCGAGCGCACGGCGCAGCCACTCGGGTCCGGTCGACTCGGTCATCGACGCGTCACGCGGCGCCGAACCGCACGAGGGTGACCTCGTCGCTGACGTCGTCCCAGGTCGCGGTGACGCGCATGTCCACCTTCGCGTCCTCCGGCGCGATGTCGAGCCGCACCGTGAACACGGGACCGTCGTCGGTCTTCACACGTCCCACGACGTAGGGGATCTCGTCCTTCTTGCTCGGATCGAGCGCACGGTGGTACACGATGTAGCTCCACAACGTGCCGTTGGGCGAGATCTCGGTCCAGGCCTGGTTGGTCGACCAGCACCGGGGGCAGATCTCCAGGGCCGGGTAGCGCAGGTAGCCGCAGTCCAGGCACTTCTGAGCGGTCAGGACATGACGCTTCGACGCCTCCCAGAATCCGGCCGTCAGCGGCAGGTCGGTGGCGGGCAGATTGGGGTTGTCACTCACGGGTTCACTCCGATGATCGATGCGGCGCTCTTGAGGAAGGTCATCGTCGAGCAGTACAGGGCCAGCTCCGCTCCGGGCACCTGACGGTCGGGCTCGACCGTGCCGCGGAGCTGACGCACGGCCTCAACCATGTGCAGCCAGCCCCACATGTAGCTCTCCGACAGCTGACCGCCGTTCGTGTTCAACGGCAGGTCGCCACCGGGACGGATGTGCCCCTCGGCCGCCCAAGCCGCGCCCTCCCCTTCCGGTGCGAAGCCGTAGGCCTCGACCATCTGGAGGTTCCAGACGGCCGTCGGGTTCTGGATGTACAGCACGTCGATGTCGGACGGCGTGAACCCGGTGGTCCTCCAGATCTCCGCCGCGGTGCCCTTGATGTTCGGGCGCATGAGGAAGTCGTCGAAGGTGTCGCCGGCGACCTCGGTGTTCTCGGCGATGCCGAGCACGTAGACCGGCTTGTTCGGGTAATCCTTCGCCCGCTCCGCAGAGGTCACGATCAGTGCGACCGCACCGTCCGAGATCATCGTGACGTCCTCACGACGCAGCGGTTCGACCAGGTACGGCTTGGCCAGGTAGTCGTCGATCGTCATCGGCTCCCGGAAGATCGCGAGCGGATTGCGCTGCGCCCACTCCCGCTCGGAGACGGCGAACCAGCCGAAGTCCTCCTCCTTGGTCCCGTACAGCGCCTTGTGGCGCTGCAGCGCGAGGGCCGCCGGACCGGCGACGTGCACGAAGCCGGACGCGCTCTCCAACGACGGGGCCGCCGCCGAGAAGTTGAACTTGCCCGATCGGGCATTGGCGCCATAGACCAGCACGACCGTCTCGGCGAGTCCGGAGAGGACCGCCTGGGTCGCCAGGTGCAGCGAATAGTTGCAGGTGCCGTAGTCGAGCGTCTGCGCGTACTTCGGGCTCAGCCCGAACAGCGGGCCCACCTGGATATCGATGTTGTTGCCCTGAACCGACTTGCAGGTGATCAGCCCGTCGAGCTGATCCTTGGTGAGTTGCGCGTCGGTCAAGGCCGCCTGGATCGCCTCGATCGAAAGCTGCTCGGCCGTCTTGCCGGGGAACGTGCCCTGGTCGGAATGGCCGACACCGACGATCGCGACCTTGCCGCGGACGTCCACTGTCATTTCTTGTCCTTGCTCTGAGTTCTCTGAAGTCCGTGGATTCGGGTGCGTCAGCCCTGGTGGGCGTTGGCTGGGGCCGACACGACTCTCCGCTCGACGAGCGACGTGATCTCGTCCTCGTCGTAGCCGAGTTCGCCGAGCACCTCGAACGTGTCCTGGCCGATCCGCGGACCGTTGCGACGGATACGGTCCGGACCGCCCTCGTCGAAGGCGACCGCCCAGCCGCGCTGGCGTTCGGTGCCGCCGCCCGGCGCGGGCACCTCCTGCCACCACCCGCGCGAGCGCAGATACGGGTCATCGAGCAGCTGCTCGCCGCTGCGTACGGGCATCGCCATGACGCCCGCCGCCCGCAGTGACGCGGAGGCATCCGCGTCAGAACGGGATGCCGACCACCGCTCGGTCGCCGCGCGCACCAGCGCGGCGCGCGCCGCGTCGTCCCCGGCACCGGAGAGGTCGGCACCGACGACGGATGCGACCAGTTCGAGCTCCTCCGGCGAACGCAGCGAGATCGCGACCCACGCGTCGTCTCCCGAGCTCGGCGTCAACCACTCGATGCTGTCGGGGGTGCTGTTGCCGGTGGGCACCGGATTCTCGCCGGTCAGGGAGGTGCGCAGCACCTGGTCGCCCATCAGGGCGGTGACGGTCTCACGCTGGGACAGGTCGAGCCAGCGCGCCTGACCGTCGCGACGGGACGCCAGCACGGCCGCGATGATGAGGGCCGGTCCGAGCGAGTTCGCCGTCTGGTCGGGGTAGTTGATGCGCGCGCTCGACCAGATCGGGCTGTCGCTGTCGTACCCGGAGTACGACATGACGCCGCCGAGCGCGTCCAGGGTCAGGCCGAAAGAGGTGAAGCCGCTGCTCGGACCGGTGAGGCCCTGGCTCGAGATCGAGGCCAGCACGATGTCGGGTCGGATGGCGATCAGGTCGCGGAACCCTAGGCCGAGGCGCTCGACCACGCCCCGGCGGAAGTTCTCGGTGACGACGTCGCTCGTGGCCACGATCCGCCGCACGACCTCCAGCCCGTCAGGGGTCTTGAGGTCGACGGCGATGGCGCGCTTGTTGCGGTTGGCCGTGCGGAACGGCGGGAAGGCGACGTCGGCGCCGATGTCGCCGCCCATGCCGCCGCGGTACAGGTCGGGGCGGGTGACGCCCTCGATCTTGATCACGTCGGCGCCGAAGTCGGCCAGTACCTGGGTGGCCGCGGCCCCGGCGGTCACGATGGTGAGGTCCGCGACGCGCAGACCGTCCAGCATCCCGCTCATGCGACCGCGTCCTCGGGACCGAAGACCTGCCACGGCGCGTCCGGGAGCAGTCCGGCTCCCGCCTCCGGCACCTCGATCGGCTCGAAGAAGCCGCGCGCGACGTACTGCGGCGATTCGAGGAGGTCGGTGACGGTCGCCACGTACCCGGCGGGGATCCCGCGGGCCTGAGTGGCGTGGTAGAGGTCCTTCTTCGACATGGTTGTGGTTGTCTCCTCGATCAGGGCGACGAGCCGCGCTTGGTTGCGGAGCCGGCCCTGAGGGGTGTCGAACGCCTCGTCGTCGAGGCGGCTGTCGCCGATGATCTCCTTCATGACGCCCCAGTCCCGGGGGATGTAGAAGGCGGCGAAGTGCCCGTCCCGGCAGCGCAGGACCAGTGCGCCGTTGTCCTCGCCGCGCAGCTCGCGGCGGAGCCCTGCCTGCGAGAACGTGGCGATCTTCCACTCGGCGTGCGCCGCGGCCTCGAACTCGGAGGTCGTGAACCGTGCGCCCTGACCGGTGCGTTCGCGAGCGAAGAGCCCGATCATCACGCCGTCGAGTGCGAGCAGTGCCGCGATCGACTGCAGCGGGTGGCCGCCGAGCCGTACGGGCTCGTGGTCCAGGTCGCCGATGAGCCGCATGAAGCCGCTCGCCGCCTGGAGCGCCAGCTCGCTGGAGGGAAGGCCCGCGTACTCGTCGCTCTCGCCCCAGGGACTGATGCGGCCGATGATCGCTGTGGGCGCCAGCTCCTCGAGGCGATCGGCGGACAGACCACGTGCGCTCCACTCGGCAGCGGTGCCGGCCACGAGGACCACATTGGCGGAGCGCAAGCGCTCGTGAAGGTCCTCGCGCGCGGTCGCGTCGTCCAGGTCGACGTCGACGCGGGTCTTGCCGTCGCGGAGCCAGAGGCCCAGCGTGGAGACGCGCTGCGAACCATCACCGACGAAGGGTCCGCTCTCGTCGAGTACGTGCGCTTCTCCGGCAACCGCTACCTGCGTGACCTGCGCCCCCAGCTTGAACAGGAGGCGTCCGCAGATCGCGGTCGACACGGACTTGCCGAGCTCGACCACCCGGAGCGTTCCGGGCAACAGCGCCGAATTGCGGGGGGCGCGCGCGCCCCCGTGTGCAGTCTTGGTCATCGACGTGTCCTCGGTCTCAGCGACCCTGGCCCGGGCCACGCGCGCCCGCCAGGAACTTGTTTACGCCCTCCGCCGCCTCGGGGGCCTGCGCACGGATGCTGGTGACGATCAGGCTGCTGTAGTCCTGGGCCTCGTCCCAGGTCATCGACTGCACTCGGTGGTACGCGCGCTTGGAGATGTCGAGGCTGAAGGCGTTGAAGGCGGCGATGTGCTCCGCGAGCGCGATCGCCTCGTCGAGCAGCTCGGCATCCGGCACGACCTTGTTGACGAGGGCCATACGGAAGGCGGTCTGCGCGTCGGCACGCCGTGAGGTGAAGATGAGCTCCGCGGCGTGCTTGGGAGCGATCCGCTTGATCGAGGCCGGCCCCGCCTGCATCGGCCAGCTGCCGAACCCCTGCTCCGGCATGGCGATCTGCGCGGACTCGGCGGCGATGGCGAGCTCGCACGTGTTGATGAGCGTCGACCCGCCGCCGAGAGCGTACCCGTTGACCGCGGCGATGAAGACGGCGCGGTGCGCTCGGATGTCGGCCTGTACCTGTGTCCAGGGGTGCAGCACCTGGGTGCCGTTGGCCTTGGTGTACTCCTCCATGCGGTCCTGGTTCTCCGGCGAGAGATCGACGCCGGCGCAGAACGACGGACCGGTGCCGGTGAGCACGACGACCTTCTTGTCGGCAACCTCCACGAGCGCCTCGCGCAGCCGCCTCATGGAGTCGACGCTCATCGCGTTGCGCTTCTCGGGACGGTTGATCGTCAGTACGGCGTAGTCGCCTCGGTCGTCGACGAGCACGAGTTCGTCGTACGGGGTTACGGAGCTGTTGTTGGAATGCGGCACGGGAATCCCTCTCGAATCGGGACGCCGACCGGACGCGCCCCGGGCCCCTGAGGAGGTCATGCCGTCGCGTCGCTGAAGGTCGGCGTGGGTGATGGGTGGCACGTTACGCGAGACCAGCATCCGCTTCAACCGTTTGGTTGACATAAGGCTGCCCGGTCGGGGGACTACCGTTGACCCATGACCGACAGCGACACAACCACCGCGCTACCTGCGCTCACGGCCAGAGAGCGGATTCTCCGCGCAGCCATGGAGGAGTTCGCCGAGCACGGGTTCTCCGGCGCCCGGATCAACCGCATCGCGGAGGCCGCGAACTTGAACAAGCAGCTGATCTACCACTACTTCGACAGCAAGGACGGCCTCTATGCCGCAGTGCTGGGCGAGATGCTGACGTCGATACACGACTCGGTCGACGCCACATCGGACATCCGGGACCTGATGCGGCAGCAGATCGGCAACCCAGAGGCGCGGCGTGCATGGTCACGCATGGTCGCCTGGGAGGGTCTCGCCGGCGATCGGCCGGTGGCCGCCGCCGCCGAACGCCAGGAGTCGATCCACCGGCAGGTGCAGGTGATCATGCGTCTGCAGCGGGAAGGCCAGCTCGCAACGGACATCGACCCCCGGTTGGCCCTCGCCACCATTTACGCAGTAGGCACCGCGCGGTACGTGATCCCGCAGCTGATCGACTTCTGCCTCGGGCCGGAAGCGTCGGATTCCGAGGACACGATGGCAGCCTGGGCCGACATGATCACGCGGCTGCTCACTCGGCGCGCCCCCGCGGTTCGTGAACGCGGAGAATCGACCGCGTAGTAACCAAACGGTTGACGATGGATCGTCGCAGGAATATTTTGCTCATCACACCGGGCAGCGACGCCCGTGCTGAAGACAAGGGCAGTTCGATGACGATTGCAAACCCGCGGAGTGCCATCCGCTTCCCCGAGTTCGACTACCAGCAGCGCTACTGGATGATCATCGACGGCGAGCAGGTCCAGGCCGCAGACGGTCAGACCTACCGCTGCGTCGACCCGTTCGAAGACGCCGAGTGGGGCTACGTTCCCGTCGCAGGAGCCTCCGACGTCGACCGCGCCGTGCGCTCCGCCCGCGCAGCCTTCCCCGCGTGGGCCAAAACGTCGCCCTTCGCACGACTCGAGCTGTTCCGACGCTGGGCCCAGCTCATCCGCGAGCACTCGTCGGAGCTGGCGCGGCTGCAGGTGCATGAGAACGGCAAGACCATCTCCGAGATGAACATGGTGCCCGGCGCACTGGCGCAGAGCGCCGAGTTCTGTGCCAACTACGCGTTGACACTGCACGGCGAGACGGTCACGCCGATCATGCCGGGGCACACCGCGTGGACGGAGCGCGTCCCGATCGGCGTCGTCGCCGCGATCGCCCCGTGGAACAACCCGCTCGGCCTGCTCCAGTGGAAGCTGTTCGGCGCGCTGGCGTCCGGCAACACGGTCGTCGTCAAGCCGTCCGAGGTGACGCCGGTGTCCACCATCCGGTTGATCGAGCTCGCGCTGGAGGCCGGATTCCCGCCCGGCGTCGTCAACGTGGTGACCGGGGCCGGAGCCACCGGGGCAGCCCTGGTCGAGCATCCCGGCATCGACAAGGTGGCGTTCACCGGGTCGACTGCGACGGGCCGGTCCATTGCGCAGGCGATCGCGCCCCGTCTCATCCGGGCGACCCTCGAACTCGGCGGCAAGGGCGCCAACATCGTCTTCGAGGACGCCGATCTCGACCGCGCCGCCGAGGGCGTGCTCACCGGGATCATCGCCGGGACCGGCCAGGCCTGCAACGCCGGCTCGCGCATCCTGATCCAGAGCAGCGTCCGCGACGAGGTGCTGGCCCGGCTCGAGAACCTCATGTCGCAGGTCGTGATCGGCGACCCGCTGGAGCCCACCACCCAGATCGGGCCCCTCGCGTCGCGTCCCCAGTACAAGAAGGTGACCGGCTACTTCGACATCGCCGACGGCGAGGAGGACACGTCGCTCATCGTGGGCGGCCGCTGCGGCACCGATGTTCCCGGCGTCACCGGCGGCTTGTTCGTCGAGCCGTCCTTGTACGCGACTCCGGACCGCGCGTCGCGGCTGCGACGCGAGGAGATCTTCGGGCCGGTCGGTTCCGTCATCATCTTCGACACCGAGGACGAGGCCGTCGAGATCGCCAACGACACCGAGTTCGGTCTGGTCGGCGGCCTCTGGACGCGAGACCTGGACCGGGCGCGACGCGTCTCACGGCAGATCGACACCGGCGTCGTCTGGATCAACACCTGGCGCGCCTTCAGCCCCAACGTCCCCTTCGGCGGCCGCAAGGTCAGCGGACTCGGGCACGAAATGGGGCTCGACATCTTCGAGGAGTACACGGAGCCGAAGGCCTACTGGCACGGTCCTGACAACTCCTGACCCCGTCCGTCCATCCCACCCGTCAGTCTCCTCATCATGCATTTGAACAAAGGTGTTCATATGTCCGAATCCAGCACCCCCAATGTCCGCGGTCCTTGGGATGCGGTGGTCGTCGGCCACGGCTTCGCCGGCCTGACCGCCGCAAAGGCGCATCTGGAGGGCGCGGCGAAGGAGGGGCGCACCGCGCGCGTCGCCGTCTTCGAGCGCGCCCCGTTCGAGCAGCGTGGCGGTTCGACCCGATGGACCACCGCAGTCCTCTCCCTGACGCCGGAGCAGGAGCTCATCCCGTTCTGGGGCGAGCGTGTGCGTGAGACCGCCGGTCAGCTGGCGAACGAGGCATACATCGACGCGTTCTACCGTCTCGTTCCCGAGACGCTCGAATGGCTCCGCGGCAGCGGCATCTCGTTCGACAACTACCACGGCATGTGGAGCGTCCACGGCGGTGGTGCGTCCGTCGTGGAGGCCTTCCCCGACCAGATCCGTGCGGCGGGCGGAGAGATCTTCTACGACACCACCGCGCTCGGCCTGGTGCGCGGCGACGAGGGACGAATCGTCGGCATCGACGTGCGCGACGCCACTGGCGCCACCGTGCGTGTCGACACCCAGGCGGTGATTCTGGCCAGCGGCGGCTTCGAGGGCAACCCTGAGTGGCTGACCCGCTACATCCCCGAGGCCTACAAGCTGCGAACGGTGTCGCCCGGCACGCGCAACAACCGCGGCGACGGGATCCGCATCGCGATGGAGGCCGGTGCCGACACCGCCGGCCAATTCGACGGCGCACACGTTGAGCCGTGCGACCCGCGTTCGGACGACATCGAGCCGCTGGTCGGCGCCTACTGGTGGGGCATCCTGGTCAACCAGCAGGGCGATCGGTTCATGGACGAGGCCGCCGATGTGCAGATGATCCATTTCGACACCGTCGGCAACACGATCCTCCGCACGCAGGGCAACCTCGCGTACGCGATCGTCAGCGACCCGCAGTCGAAGTTCATCGTCCCCATCCCGAGCGTGCGCCAGACCGACATCGACCCGGTGGTGGCCGATTCCATCGAGGAACTCGCCGAGAAGCTCGGCATCGACCCCGGTCGCCTCCGCCGCACCGTCGACGATTTCAACGCCGCAACGCCCGACCAGGCCGGCTTCGACCCCACGGCCCTGCTCGACGGCCTGGGCACGACCGGCATCGTCCCGCCGAAGTCCAACTTCGCCACACCGCTGACGCAGGGTCCCTTCCGCGCCTGGCCGGTGTCCGGCCAGATCTGCTTCACGTACGGCGGCCTTCGTGTCGACGGCGACACGCACGTGCTGGACGTCTTCGGCCGTCCGATTCCGGGCCTGTACGCCGCAGGCGAAATCGCGGGGATCTTCTACGAGCAGTACCCGGCGGGAACCTCCGGCCTCCGTTCGATGACCTTCGGCCGGTGGGCGGGGCTCACCAGCTCCCGCGAGATGGCTTCCACGGCGGTCACCGCATGACCTCGGGGCATCCCTACGCGAGGGACGCGGAGAGCAGCCGCTCACAGGACGTATCTGACAAACGTTGAGCGTGAGGCTGAGGGCCCGCTTTCGTGTCGCAAGTGTCAGGTGCTCTCGCATGCTCAGTGGTCGTTGATCGAGGCGATGGTGGAGCGGCCAACGGTGACGCAAAGCTGCTCGAGCGGAGGGATCAACGAGGGTGCGTCCCCCGACTGCCCGGGCCATCGGGATCACCAGTGGAAGCCCGTTCCCGTCGACGATGTGGTGGATCTTCGTCGACTTCCCGCCACGAGAGGTGCCAAGCGCGTGGTCACCCAGCTGCGTTACCGGCAGACTGCACCGTCCGTGGCAGTCCCGGCGGCACGGCTCGGAGGGGCATTCCCTCCCGCTTCGCCGCCGTGCGCGGGGGTCCCGGCAGCAAAGCAGTCGAGAGCCTCACCAAAGTCCGCTTCAAGATCGAACGCTGTCGCGGAGCCGGAATTCCGACTCCGTGGACCATCGAATCGGCAGCCGGCCACGGCTGACCGCTGAGCAAGACACCTGGAGAACACTACGTCACCCGCGCGCACCGAGGTTCAGGGACAGCGGCCCAGGGCCGCCTGTGCGATGCTCAGCTCGGCACGGCGTACCAGGTGTCCGTCCCGGTGGGCGATGAGCGAGCGCGGGTCCTTTGTTCCCATGGGGAAGGGCCAGTCGCTGCCGAGGACGAGGCGGTCCTCGCCGAAGGTGGCGATCGCCAGATCCACCACCGCAGGGTCGTGGGCGAGGCAGTCGACGTAGAGGCGGCGCACGGCGGTACGTGGTGGTTCGGTGAGGTCCGGGACGCCGGGGCGATGGGTGTCGGCCCCTCGCTGCCAGCGGCCGACGACCGCCGGAAGCAGCCCACCGCAGTGCACCAGCACGAAGCGCAGGCGGGGGTGCGTGGCGAGTATGTCACCGAAGACGAGCTGGGCGGCGGCGAGCGCGGTCTCGGCGGGGTTGCCGAGCAGGTTGGCGAGGTAGAAGGAGCTGAGACGGGGATCGGGGGCGGTGCCCGGGTGCAGCAGCAGCGTGCGGGCGTCTGCGTCCATGGCCTTCCAGAGTGGGGCAAGGGCGGGATCGGCCAGGGAGTACGAGCCGCCGCCGGCCGCGGCGGTCAGGCCCGCCCAGCGCTCGTCCTCGCGCAGGCGCACGTATTCGTCGAGGGCCAGCTCCGGGTGGTCCAGGGGCAGATAGCCGAGTGGTGTGAGGCGGTCGTATGCGTCCACGGCTTGGAGGAGACCGTCGTTGACCTGACGTACCCACGTACGCGCCGCAGCCTCGGGCAGGCCCTGCCGGAAGAAGGGCGGAGGGATGGTGACGACCGCCTCGCCGAGGTCTGCCGTGTCGAGGTGGTCGACCAGCCGGTCGGGGCGGTAGAGGTCCGGTGGACCGATCGGGTGCCCGTCGATCAGCAAGAGGCCGTCGGCGTTGCGCGGCTGGTCGCCGAGGTCGGGAGCGAGGTGGGTGTGCAGGTCGATTCCGGGCACGAAGGGACTCCGATCAGGCAGGAGGAATACGTGGAACGAGTGGGGGGTGGTGCGGCACGCCCTGACAGTGCCGCACCACCCGAGGGGCCTCGGCTCCGGCCAGGTCGGTGCAGGTAACCGGACCGGCCGAGGCCCCGTTCGGGGAGCCTGACCCGGGATCAGGCGAGGGCCGCCGCAGACTGGAGCACCTCGGCGATGGCCCGGCCGGCGACCTCGCGGGCCACGCGCTGGCCGACGCTGGCGGCCGGTCCGCGGACCGTCAGATCCGCTGCCCAGCTGACGCGGCTGCCGGACTCACAAGCGGTGAAGGTGAGTTCCATGCGTACGTCGACGGCATGCTGGGCCCGCACCGCGTGCACCGAGAGCAGCGCCCGGTCCGCGGCGGCGTGTTCGGCGCGGATCCGGGTGCGCAGGGGGAGCGGGCCGAAGGGGGTGGCAGGGGTGAACAGAGCATGCACCGAGCCGTCCGGACCGGTCGTCACCTCGTCGAGGGTGGCGACGGACTTCAGTTCGGCGGTGCGGTCGGCCAGCGCCGCGAGCGCCGAACCGGACCCTCGGGTCGTGAACTCTCCGGTGACGCGCATCAGTCCACCTTGACCTTCTCGGCGTTCGCGCCGCGCAGAGCCCGCAGCACATGCTCCGGGGGGTTGTACGAGTCGAGGATCATGCCGGTGTCGCCGATGGCGTCCTGGATCGCGGCGCAGATGGTGTGCAGAGGGGCTCCTCCGCCCTCGCCCATGCCCTTGGCGCCGACGGGGGTGAACGGGGAGGGACTGACCACGCTGTCGTAGCGCAGGCTGGGCATGTCGTACGGGGTCGCCGCGTGGTAGTCGTAGAAGTTGGCGGTGACCAGCTGGCCGTCCGCGTTGTAGGCGAAGTCCTCGAAAAGGGCGGCCGAGATGCCGTGCACGGTGGCGCCGTGCACCTGGCCCTCGATGACCATGGGGTTGATCGGGGTGCCGCAGTCGTCGACCATCGCGTAGCGCAGGATGTCGACCTGGCCGGTCTCCTCGTCGATCTCCAGGACGCAGGCGTGGATCTGCGTGGCGTAGGTGAGGGTGAGGTTGCCGTACTTCCGTTCCAGGTCGGGCAGTTCGAACGGGGCGCGGTAGACGGCGCGGCCGACCAGGCCGACCTCTTCGGCGACCTCGGGCGGCAGTGAGCCGGGTGAGAAGTGGACGATGCCGGCGATCGCGTCGAAGGGCAGGGCGCGTTCGGCGTCGTCGCGGACCTTGGCCAGGCCGCCTTCCAGGACTATGTCCTTGGGGGGCGCTTCGAGGACGGCGCCCGCGACGAGCTGGATCTCGCGGATGAGTTTCTTCGTCGCGTTGATGATGGCGCCGATGCCGGTGACCGCGAACTGCGAGGCGTAGGAGCCGGAGAAGCCGGTCTGCGCCGACAGAGCGGAGTCGCCGCCCCGGTGCACGATGACATCGTCGTAGCCGATGCCGAGCAGGTCGGCGACGACCTGGGCGACCGTGGTCTCGTGGCCCTGCCCGAAGGCGACGCCGCCGGTGACGGCGTAGACCGAGCCGTCCGCGCCGAGCCGCACCAGACCGCCCTCGGTGTTCCCGGCGAACGGCAGATGCTCGTTGATCAGGCGGGCCTGCGCGAAGTTGTTGGTGCCGGAGTCGAGGGTGGAGCCGATACCGATTCCGATGCGCCTGCCCGTGCCGTGTGCCTGCTCCTGGAGGCGCCGTGCGTCGTCGTAGTCGATGAGGGAGAGGGCCCTGCGCAGGGAGAGAGGAAGGTCGCCGGAGTCGTACACGCAGCCGTTGACCGTGGTGTACGGGTACTGGTCCGGCTGGACGTAGTTCTTGATGCGGAACTCGACTGGGTCGAGGCCGAGTTTGTGGGCGGCGATGTCCATCATCCGCTCCACGACCCACATGTGCTGGAGCCGGGAGTAGCCTCGGTTGGGGTGGACGGGGCCCTTGTTGGTGTAGACGGTGCGGTAGCGGACCTTCAGGTGCTTGAGCTGGTAGCAGGCGTTGGCGACCTGGGTCCAGATGGCCCCGCCGAGCGGCTCGTAGCGGGTGTACGCGCCCACGTCGTCCAGCGCTTCGTAACTGAGGCCGAGGACCGTGCCGTCGTCCTGCACCGCCATCTTCACGTCGTGGAACCAGCGTTCGTTGCCGTGACCGCCCATGTAGTGGTGCTCGGTGCGGGTCTCGGTCCAGCGCAGCGGGCGGCGCAGCTTGCGGGCCAGCAGGGCGACGGCGACGGCGGGCACGTACATGCCGATCTTGACGCCGAAGGAGCCGCCGATGTCCTTGCTGACGATGCGGATCCGTTCGGCGGGATGCCGCATCGCCGCAGCCATCATCAGCGTCGTGATCTGCGGCATCGCGCAGCCGCCGGTGATGTGGAAGACGTCCGTGCCGGCGTCGTACTGAGCAGTGACGACCATGCACTCCAGGGGAGTGGAGCTGAAGCGGTGGAAGTGCAGTTCGTCGACGCTGATGACGTGGTCGGCGTGTTCGAGGGCGAAGTCGATGTCGCCCCAGTCGTAGTCGCCTTCCCATGCCACGTTGGTGCCCGTCTGGGTGTGGACGAGCGGGGCGTTCGGGGCGACGGCGTCGCGGGCGTCGACCAGGTGCTCCAGCGCCTCGTAGTCGACGACCACGGCCGCGGCGGCGTCCCGTGCGGCCTCGCGCGAGTCGGCCGCGACGGCCACGACCGGCTCGCCCACGAAGCGGACCACTCCACCGCTCGCCAGGCAACGGTCCACTTCCGGCTCGCCGCCCGGCGGCGGGCCCTGGATCTCCATGAACGGCTCGGTGAGGGCCTCGGCCTCCTCGGGCAGCAGGCAGCCGAGGTAGCCGGGCACGCGAGCTGCGGCGGAGACGTCGATGCCGGTGACGCGGGCGTGGGCGTAGGGCGAGCGGACGAAGAAGACATAGCCGAGCCGGGCCACGGGCGTGTCGTCGCCGAACTCGCCCTCGGCGCGCAGCAGCCGGTCGTCCTCCTTGCGGGGCATGGAGCGCCCGGTCCACGACCGGGTGCCCGTGGTGGTCCGGGTGGTGGTGCTGGTCACTGCTCCTCGCCCTCCTCGCGGCTGTGGGGTTTCGGCACGTCCTGGCCGGCCGCGGAGCGGATGGCGCGGACGATGTTCTCGTAGCCGGTGCAGCGGCAGATGTTGCCCTTCAGGGAGCGGCGCACCGACTGTTCGGTGATCTCCGCGTCGGACTCCAGGAGGTCCGTGGCGGTCATCAGCATCCCGGAGGTGCAGTAGCCGCACTGCAGGGCGTGGTGCTCCTTGAAGCACCGCTGCAGGTTGTTCAGGGTGCCGTCCTCGGCGGCCAGCGAGGCCGCCGTCTCCACCTCGGTGCCGTCCGCCTGGACCGCGAGGATCATGCAGGACTTGGCGATACGGCCGTCCCACCGGACCGTACAGGCGCCGCAGTTGCCGGTGTCGCAGCCGATCTTGGGGCCGCGCTTGTCGAGGTCGTCGCGGAGCCAGTGGACGAGCAGCGTGCGGGAGGAGACGGTGCCCTGTTCGGTCCGTCCGTCGACGGTGACCTCGATCGCGTGGATGTCGGGGCCGTCGGGGGTTGTGTCCCCGGGGCTCGTGGGGTCGGCGATGGTCATGCCGTGGTGCTCCTCTCGGCGGTGGTGTCGATCGCGTCGTCGATCGCGCGGCGCAGCTGGACCCGGGCCATTTCGAGGCGGTACTCGGCGGAGCCGTGCGCGTCGCCCGCGGTCTCGACCCCTGCCCCGTCGAACGCGACCAGGGCCGCTTCCGTGAGCGAGGTGTCTGCCGGGCGCCCGATCAGCGCTTCCTCGACGGCGGCGACTCTGAGGGGCGAGCCGGGCACGGTGCCGAGGACGACACGGGCGTCCTCGACCACTCCGTCGGTCACATCGAGGCGGACCACGACCCGGGCCAGGGCCCATGAGTCCTTCGCGAGCTGCTGGTGCCGGTGGACCACGCGGCTGCCCTCCGGCAGCGGCCGGAGGTGCACGGACGTCAGCAGTTCGCCCGGTCGCACGGCGGTCGCCAGGCTGCCCGCGAAGAGGGTGTCGGCGGTGATGCTGCGCCAGCCCGTCGCCGACGTGAGGTGGAACCAGGCGCCGAGTGCGGTGAGCAGCGGGGGGTAGTTGCTGGTGGGGTCGTTCAGGCAGCAGTTGCCGCCGATGGTGCCCCGGTTGCGGACCTGCCGGTCCACCAGGCCGGCGGCCATCTCGGCCACCGACGGCTGGAGTCGCCGTACCTCGGGAGACGCGGCGATCTCGACGTAGGTGGTGGCCGCGCCGATGACCACAGTGCCGTCCGTGGTGACCTCGATGCCGCGCAGCTCGTCGAGGCGGTGGACGTCGATGAGTGCGGTCGGCTGGACCAGGTCGAGCTTGAGGGCGTTGATCAGGGTCTGGCCGCCGGAGAGCACGGCCGCTCCGTCGATCTCGGCGAGCAGAGCGGCCGCCTCGGTCACGGACCGGGGGCGCACATAGCGCAAGGGGGGAAGGATCATCCGGGCCTCACAGGGGCGGGAGCGGACGGTTGTGCGGGAGACGGGAGGTCACAGGTCGGGGTGTTTGGCGGCCAGGCGGTACAGGCCCGAGTGGAAGACGAGCGGCTCTCCGCCGGGCGCGTCGTACCGCTCGACCTCTCCGATCATCAGGATGTGGTCGCCGGCGTCGACGGTCTGCACCGTGCGGCACTGGAACCGTGCAACTGTCCCTTCGATAAGGGGGGTTCCGGCGATGCCCTCGGCGATCTCGGTGTCGGCGAACTTGTCGTCGGCCCGGGTCGAGAACTGGCGGGAGAGGTGGTGCTGGTCGGACGCGAGGATGTTGACGGCGAAGTGGGAGGCCGACGTGAAGTCGGGTGTGCTCGGCTGGTTCTTGCCGGGGCACCACAGGACCAGCGGCGGGTCCATCGACACGGAGGTGAAGGAGTTCGCCGTCATGCCCACCTTGCGGCCGTCGGCGGCGCGTGCGGTGACCACGGTGACGCCGGTCGCGTACTGGCCGAACGCCTGGCGCAGGCCCCGTGCGTCGAAGGCGGAGTCCGCCTGCACGCGCTTCTCTTCGATCAGGTGCTCGCTCTGCGCCGGGTCGGACCACCACGGGTAGAGCGTGCGCGGGTCGTCGAAGCCGTTGGCCAGCGCACCGGCCACGCCGGGCACCTCGGCCGCCTCGGTGACGAGTCGGCGCTGGTGCGGGCGCAGGCCCTCCAGCAGGGAGTTGGTCCAGGCGACCGACCACTGGGCCCAGCCCCGCCAGTAGCCGTCGAAGGTGCGGCGCATCCACTCCGGGGTGAAGTCACCACTGCCGTGGCGGACGATGCTGTCCAGGTAGTGCTCGGCCGCCTGGGCCGCGTTGTTGGAGCCCTGGCCGGTGATCGGGTCGCACAGGACCACGGCGTCGGCCAGGCCCAGCACGTGCCGTCCGGAAGGGAGCTGGGCGACCGGCTTGCGCACGGTGGGTGTGAGCCGGCCGCGCAGCACTCCGCCGTCATCGGTGAGCGTCGCCTCGCGGCACCGCTCGTACTCGTCGGGGAAGTGCTGCCGCAGGATGTCGAGTGAGCGGGCTAGGTGCTGCTCGGGGGTACGGACATCGTCCCAGCAGTCCATGGGCCCGCCCGGCACGCCCTCGAAGACCATGATCTCGCAGGGGCCGGAAACCGTGAGTGCCGGGAAGGTGAAGTACTCGCCCACCCCGGGGGCGATCCGGAGATCTACGGCCGTGTCACCGGGACGGGGCCGTGCCCCGGTGACGTAGGTGAGGGCCAGGGCGCGTCGCGGGCGGTCGTACGGGGACCGCTCCGCGTCGCGCGGGAAGATCCGGCCCAGCTCCCCCTTCCCGGTCGCCACGACCACCAGGTCGTTGCTGCGGGCGTACTCCTCCAGGTCGGCCACCGTCGCCGCCCGCACCACGAGCTTGCCGCCGGCCTTCTCGTAGCGCTCCAGCCAGGCAGCGCACTTGACCCGCTGGTCGACGGACTGGGCAGGCGCGTCCAGAGGTGCTTGCCACGCCACCCCGTCGTCGGCCAGGGACACCCGGATCCCGGAGATCTGCGGGCACTCCTGCTGCCAGTAGTCCAGGCCGAGGGCGCGTTCGGTGCGCAGAGCGGTGTCGAACATGCACTGGCTGGACATGACCTGCCCGCGCCGGACCTCGTCCGGGCCCCGGTCGGTGACGAGGGTGACGTCGTAGCCCCGGTCCAGCAGACCGAGGGCGAGCTGTGCGCCGGACTGCCCGGCTCCTATGACCGCGATGCTGCGCATGGCCGTACTCCCCGAGCTCGTCAGGCCGCGACGGCGGCGAGGTAGGACTCGGCGGCGGCCGGGTCCATGAACCAGTGGAAGAAGTCGCGCGGGTCGTCGAAGCCGTTGGCGAACCGGCGCGCGATGCGCGGGCTGTTGCTTGCCGCGCCGAGCAGCTTCAGCACGTGCTCGGGAGGCGTGCCCAGCAGGGCGTTCGTCCAGGTGGCGACGTACTGCGCGTAGTCCCAGTACCGCTCGAAGGTCTCCTGCATGAACGCCCGGTCGAAGGGACGCTCACCGTGCTCCAGGATGCTGGAGAGATAGGAGGCCGCGCACTTGCCGGCGTTGTTCGAACCCTGTCCGGTGATCGGGTCGTTGAGAAGCACGACATCGGCCAGGCCCAGGACCGTGGCGCCGGAAGGGAGCTGCCCGACGGGCTTGCGCACGGTGGGTGGGAAGCGACCGGCGAGGATGCCGTTCGGGTCGGTGAGCTGGAGGTCGGTGCAGCGCTCTGCCTCCCAGGGGAGGTAGCTGCGCACGAGCTCCAGGGAGTGCTCCAGGTGCTGCTCCGGGGAGGCGATGTCGCGCCAGGAGTCGAGCGGGCCGCCGGGGACGCCCTCGAAGACCATGATGTCGCAGGGGCCGGTGGTGGTCAGCGCCGGGAAGGTGAAGTACTCGCCGATGCCCGGCAGCAGGTTGAAGGCGACCGCGGAGTAGTCGTCGCGCGGCTTCATACCGGTGACGTAGGTGAGGGCCAGGGCGCGCTGCGGGGCGTCGAACGTCGACCGCTCGGCGTCGCGCTCGAAGAGGCCGGCGATCTGGCCCTTGCCCGCGGCCACGATGACCAGGTCGGACTCACGGGCGTAGAACTCCAGGTCGTCCACGTCCGCGTCGCGCAGCTCGACCTTGCCGCCGCGCCGCTCGAACTCCTCCAGCCACACCGGCATCTTGACGCGCTGGTCCACCGACCGGGCGGGAGCGTCGAGACGGGAAGCCCAGTCGATCGCCTTGCCGCCGGTGCCGTCCGGCACACAGAAGGAGATGCCCTCGACCGGCGGACAGTCGCCGTCCCAGAAGTTCAGGCCGAGGTTGCGCTCGTGCCCGAGGGACGTGCCGAACATGCACTGGCTGGACATGACGCGGCCGTCGCGGATCTGCTGTCCGGTGCGGTTGGAGACGACGGTCACGTCGTAGCCGTGTCCCAGCAGTCCGATGCCGAGTTGGAGACCGGCCTGACCGGCCCCGATGATGGTGATCTTGCGCATGGTGGTGGACCTCCGGTCCAGGAGAAGTCGGGGATTACTCGGCGAGCTTCGGGATCGCCGGGACGAGGCCCTCAGGGCCGATGGCCGAGTAGCCGCCGTCGACGGCCCAGTCGGCGCCGGTGACGAAGGACGCCTCGTCGGAGCAGAGGAAGGCCACGACGCGGGCGACCTCCTCGGGGTCACCGACCCGGCCGAGCGGGTGGAAGGGGGCGGCGACGCGGTCGGTCTTGGCCCGGTCACCACCGGTGAGCTGGTCCATCACCTTCGACCAGGTCCAGCCGGGGCTCACGGAATTGACCCGGATGTTGTCGGCCGCCAGGTCCGCCGCCATGTTGCGGGTCAGCTGCACCAGGGCCGCCTTGCTCACCGGGTACAGCCAGCGGCCCGGCTGGGCGACCTTGCTGGAGATGGACGTGAAGTTCACGATGGCCCCGCCGCCCTGCGCGAGCAGGTGCGGGTGGACGGCCTGGGCCATGAGCGCCGCGCTGGCCACGTTCACGTCGAGGGCCTGGATCCACTGCTCACGGGTCGAGGCGAAACCGTCGTCCACATAGCTGCATGCCAGGTTGACCAGGATGTCCAGACGGCCGAAGGACTCGACGGCGCGGGCCACGCAGTCGGCGACCTGGGCGTCGTCGGAGATGTCCGTGTGGACGAAAAGGACGCGGTCTCCCAGTTCCTTTGCCAATTCCAGGCCGCCGTCGTCGTCGATATCCGCGATGACGACATTCGCTCCCGCGGAATGGAATGCGCGTACGACCGCTTTGCCGATAATGGTTGACCCGCCGGTAACAAGCGCGGTCTTGACCGACAATCCGCTCATGCTGTCTCCTGGTCTTTGTCGGGAGTTGCCGAAAAATTAGGCTGGGCGGCCAGGAGCCGCTATCCGCATCCCGCCGCTCCCTGTCCAGATCGCGCTCCCGGCGGTGGAGGTCCTCATGACGACGAGTGCACCGGTCCCGCTCAGCGGGCACGAGCGCTTCCACACGACCGAAGTGGAGGTCGCCCGCGCACAGGTCGGCCGTGCCTTCCGCCCGCACGACCTGCGCGTGGTCGGCCGGACGGCCCGGCTCGACGCGCGGCTGCACGGTGTCACCTTCGGCGACACCGGCCTCTACTACCTGGACTACGGGGCGGACGTGATGATCACGCCCGGCCCGCTGGAGGACTTCTACCTGGTCCAGATGCCGCTCGCCGGGGCCGCCGAGATCACCTGCGGCTCTGAGCACATCGTCTCCACGCCCTCGCTGGCGTCCGTGCCGGCGCCCACGGAGTGCCTGGCGATGCGCTGGCACGAGGGAAACCCCCAGCTGATCCTCTGGATCAAGCGGTCCGCGCTGGAGGACCATCTGGGCAAGCTCCTCGGCCGTCAGCCCAAGATGCCCCTCCGCTTCGACCTCGGCATGGATCTCACGACGCCCGGGGCCCGCTCCTGGCTGGGCATCATCGACATGATGCGGCGCGATACGGACAATGTCGGCGGCATGCTCGGTCAGCCCCTGGTCGTGAAACAGCTCGAATACCTGCTCAGCACGCAGCTCCTGCTCACCCAGCCGCACAACTACAGCTCCGCCCTGCACGGCGAGCAGCCGCGGGTGGCGCCGCCCGCGGTCCGTCGGGCCATGGAGCTCATCGAGTGTCACGCCGCCGAGCCGCTGACCGTGGAGGACGTGGCCGAGGCGGTGGGTGTGAGCGTGCGGGCGCTGCAGGAGGGCTTCCGCCGGCACCTCGGGACGACGCCCGTGTCGTATCTGCGCGAGGTGCGCCTCGACCGGGTGCGGGCCGACCTCAAAGCCGCGGACCCGGGCATGGTGACGGTGACCGACGTCGCGTTTCGCTGGGGGTTCTTCCACCCGGGCAGGTTCGCCATCGCGTACAAGGAGCGGTTCGGGGAGCACCCGTCACAGACCCTGCGCGGGTGATCAGCGAGCGTCGAACTCCGCCCAGCGGACGCATTCCCCCGCCTCCTTGTACGCGCCGCAGTTCGCGGCCAGGAGTGAGACGATCGCGCAGCCCCGTCCGTGCTCGTCCTCGGACAGATCCTGAACATCCTCGGCGGCGGCACCCTGGTCGCGCACCTCGACACGGAGACGGTGTCCGTACGACAGCCTCAGCGCGGCCGGCGGCCGCGCGTGGACGACAGCGTTGGTGACCAGCTCGGAGACGACCAGGACGACCTCGTCGGCCGCCTCGTCGGGCACTGCCCATTCCGTCAGGAGTGAGGTGACGCGGCGGCGGACCAGGCCCACGGCCTGGGGGATGTGCGGCACCGGGCACTCGTACGCGAGGCGCTCGGAGTCCGCGATCGCCGTGTCGGCGGTGAGAACAAGATCTGCGGTCATCTCGATGCACCTCCTGCGGGTCCTGTGCGATTCACGCTAGAGACGCCACGGATTCCCGCTATCCGCCCTGCGCGACGGACTGTCCGGATAGCGCTCCGGCCGTCCGTGGGCGTGGAAAGTGGACAGGCGCCCGCGTTCTGCGGATAGCGAGGAAATTCACGGTCTCCTAATTTCATGGCCACCCGATGTCAGCCACCGTGTGGAGATCCGAATGACCGACCCCATTTCCCTTTCGTCCGAGTGGCTGGTCGAATCCGTCGGCGCTGTCTTCGTCGCCGCCGGCCTCTCGCCGAAGGCGGCCACCACGGTGGCCGAGAGCCTCGTGGAGGCGGATCTCCGCGGTACCCCGTCGCACGGAGTGCTGCTGGTGCCGATGTACATCGAGCGGCTCCGCAAGGGGTCCGTGAGCAGGCACGAGAGCGCCGAGGTCGTTCTCGACGCAGGCGCGATCGCCGTGCTCGACGCCCGGCACGCGCTCGGCCAGCTCACCGGGGACCAGGCGATGGACCTGGCCGTCGAGAAGGCCCGCACCTACGGGCTCGGTGTGGTGACGGTCCGGCACGCGTTCCACTTCGGCGGCGCCTACCGCTATGCGCGCACGGCCGCGACGAGTGGCTGTATCGGCATCGCCGCCGCCAACACCCGGCCTCTCATGCCGGCGCCCGGCGGAGCGGCTGCGGTGGTCGGCAACAACCCGATCGCGGTCGGTGTCCCGACCGGGGACGGCGAGCCGATCCTGCTCGACATGGCTCTGTCCGAGGCGGCCCTCGGCAAGGTCCGGCTCGCCGCCCAGGAGGGCCGCCCGATCCCGCCCACCTGGGCCACCGACCGCGAGGGCACACCGACAACCGACCCTGCGAAGGCCCTGGCCGGCCTGCTCCTGCCCGCGGCCGGACACAAGGGCTACGGCCTCGCTCTCGTCGTGGACGTCCTGAGCGGTGTGCTGTCCGGAGGCTCCTTCGGCAACGCGGTCCGGGGCCTGTACGCCGACACCGCGACCCCCAACGACTGCGCGCACTTCTTCCTCGCGCTGGACGTCGCCGCCTTCGGGGAGAGGGCCGACTTCGAGGACCGCGTGAGCACACTCGCCGGTCAGATCACCGGTTCGGCCAAGGCGCCGGGCACCGAACGGCTGCTGCTCCCGGGCCAGTTGGAGGCCGAGCGCCAGACCGCCGCACGCCGCACGGGGGTCCCGCTCGACGCGAGCGTGCTGCGTGCCCTGCGCGAGACCGCCGCGTCGGTGGGCATCGCCCTGGGCGACCCCTGTTGAGCGGCAGCCCCGACCCACGAGCCCGAGGAGTACCCATGTCCCGTACGGTGGACGCCATCGTCGTCGGATCAGGCGTCAACGGTCTGGTCGCCGCCGCCGAACTGGCCAAGGACGGCTGGTCGGTGGCCCTGGTCGAGCGCAACACACGGCTGGGCGGCTTCATCGCCACCGAGCAGCGCACCCTGCCGGGATACCTGCACGACACCTACTCCTCCTGGCACCCCCTCTTCGTGTCCGGCGCCGCCTACGCCACCCTCGGGGAGGAGCTCCACCGCCACGGCCTGGAGTACCGCAACACCGACGAGTACGTCACCGGGACCCTCACCGACGACGGCCGCACCGTCCTCGCCCACCGCGACGCGCGGATCACGGCACAGGAGTTCGCCCACGCCGAGGACCGGACCGCCTACCTCGCCATGCTGCAGCGGTTCCTCGACAACGCCGACGTGATCGGCGGCTTCATGGGCAGCGAACTGCGCAGGCCCAGCACGTTGAAGCACGCCGTGCGGCTGCTGCGCAGGGAACGCGTCGCCGGCACCGAGACCTGGCTGCGCGACACCCTCACCAGCGCCCGCTCGTACTGCCGCCGCGAGTTCACCGGATGCGAGGCGGACCTGCTGTGGACTCCCTGGCTGCTGCACGCCGGACTGTCCCCGGACCATGCCTCGGGCGGCCTGATGCTGCCGATCATGGCTGCCACGATGCACGGCTTCGGCCTGCCCGTGGTGGCCGGCGGCGCCGGGAACTTCGTCCGGGCCTTCGAGGCACTCCTCACCGAACTCCGAGTGGACATCCGCACCGGCCAGCCGGTGGAACGGCTGCTCGTCAGCGACGGCAGGGTCACCGGCGTCGTCTGCGGCGGCGAGACCATCCGGGCCCGCCACGCCGTCCTTGCCTCCGTGACCCCGACCGCGCTGTACGGCGAGCTCCTGCCCGCCGAAGCCCGGGTCGAGCCTGCCGTGCGCGAGCAGGCCCGACGCTACCGCCCCGGACGCGCCGCGATGCAGATCCACGTCGCCCTCTCCGGACCGCTGACCTGGAACGACAGCCGCCTGGCCGCCGTACCGCTGCTGCACGTCAGCGACGGCTCGCCGAGCACCGCGATCGCCTGCGCGGAGGCCGAGGCCGGCCTGCTGCCCCGCAGGCCCACCGTGGTGGTCGGCCAGCAGCATGTGCTCGACCCGTCGCGGGTGCCGCAGGGCGCGGCGGCGCTGTGGCTTCAGCTCCAGGAGCTGCCGTACGACCCCATGGGCGATGCGGCCGGGGAACTCGACGTCAGCGGCGGCTGGAGCAAGGACCTGACCGACGGCTACGTCCGTCGCGTCCTGGCCCGGGTGGCCCGGCACGCTCCCGACCTGCCCGACAAGGTGCTCACGTGGGACGCCGTGACTCCGGCGGACCTGTCCTCGTACAACCCCAACGCGATGGCCGGCGACCCGTACGCGGGCTCCGCCGAACTCGACCAGAACCTGCTGTGGAGGCCGCTGCCCGGCGCATCCCGCCACGCTACGCCGGTGCCCGGCCTGTGGCACATCGGCGCCGCCACCCATCCCGGACCCGGCCTCGGCGGGGGCTCGGGACACCTCGTGGCCCAGCAGCTCATCCGCAGGAACCGGTACACCCGCGCCCGCCGCCGCTGACCCGACCCGGAACAGCCCCGACTTGCCACGGAACCCGTAGGAGCCCCCTGTCATGAAAGTCCTCTTCGACGCCTCGGGCGAGGTGCTGGTCGTCACCGGCGGCGCCCGTGGCATCGGTGCCGCCCTCGCCCGCGGCTACGCCGCCGCCGGCGGAACCAGCGTGGTCCTCGACGCCTCACCCTCCGACGAACTGGAGGACGTCGAGGGCGTCACGCAGTACCGGACGGACGTCTCCGACCGTGACGCGGTACTGGCCGCGGTACGGCAGGTCGTGGCCGAGCACGGCCGCGTGGACGCGCTGGTCGCCGGAGCCGCCGTGCAACCTCGCACAACCGTCGTCGACACCGACCCGGGGGAGTGGCGGCACACCCTCGCCGTCAACCTCGACGGAGTGGTGTGGAGCTGTCAGGCGGTGCTCCCGCACATGATCGAGCAGCGCTCCGGAGCCATCCTGGTCTTCGCCTCCGGCCTCGCCCACATGGGCCGGGCCGAAGCCTCCGCCTACGCGGCGAGCAAGGGCGCCCTCATCCCCTTCGCCAAGTCCCTGGCCGCCGAGGTCGCCGAGCACCGGATCCGCGTCAACACCGTCTTCCCCGGGGTCATCGACACCCCGCAGTTCCGGGCCGCCAACCCGAGCGGCGGCGAGCGCGAGCACTGGGCGCGCACGACCGGCATCGGCACCCCTGAGGACGTCGTCGGCCCGCTGCTCTTCCTGCTCTCTGAGGCGGCCACGATGACCGGCTCCACCCTGACCCGCGACCGGGCCTTCACCAAGGAGTGAGTACACGATGACCGAACAGCTCACTTCCGAACAGCTCCCGGTCGCCGTCGTCGGCGCCGGGCCGATCGGCCTCATCACCGCCCTCGGCCTCGTCCAGTACGGCGTCCCCGTCGTGGTCTTCGAGGAGGACGACCGCCTGTCGCTCGACACGAAGGCGGGCACGGTCCTCACCCGGACACTCGAGGTCCTGCACCGCTACGGGGCACTGAGCGAGGTGCTCGGCGCCTCCCTGCGCGTCGACGAGATCGGCGAACTCGACCGTGCCACGAACACCCCCACCCTGAGCGTCCGCACCGGGGACCTGACGGAGGACACCCGCTTCCCCTTCGTCGTCAACATCCCCCAGCACCACCTGGAACCCGTACTGCGCACGGCACTGGAGAAGAAGGCACCCGGCGTCCTGCACATGGGCCACCGGCTGACCGGCTTCACGCAGCACGAGGACCACGTGGAGCTGCACCTCGCCACCCCCGGCGGTGAACGTGCCGTCCGCGCCCGCCACCTGCTCGCCTGCGACGGCGGCCGGTCCCAGGTGCGCGAAGACCTCGGCATCACGGTCGAGGGCCGAACGCTCGAAGAGCGCTACATGCTGGTCGACCTCAAGGTGGACCTGGACGTCGACGAGCCCCGGGACTACCCGTACCTGGCCTACTTCGGCGATCCCGAGGAGTGGATGATCCTCGTGCGGCAGCCGCACTGCTGGCGCTTTCTCTACCCGCTGGCAGCCGGCCTCCCCGAACCGGACCGGGACGAACTGGCCGCCAAGGCACGCCGGTTCATCGGCGATGTGAGCAACCTCGAGATCCTCGGCACGAACATCTACACCGTCCACCACCGCGTCGCCGACCGCTGGCGCGACGGCCGCGTCTTCCTCATGGGCGACGCCGCCCACCTGATCACCCCGATGTGGGCACTCGGCCTCAACACCGGTGTGCTGGACGCCTCCAACCTGCCCTGGCGGCTCGCCTGGGTGCACCGGGGCTGGGCCGACGAGTCGCTCCTCGATGCGTACGAGAAGGAACAGGCGCCCGTGGCCGTGCAGGGCAGCGGCGAGATGGCCGAGGCCGCCCGCGCCTACATGGACCGCCGCGGCGGCGCCCTGGAAGCCATGACCGACGGCAACTGGGGCAACGCCTTCACCCGCGCCCTGCTCGGCGTCCGACTGGACGTGGACGGCTCCGGCGACTGGTCGATGGTGAAGACCGGAGACCGTCCCGCTGCGGTGGCCGCGGGCGACCGCGCTCCGGACCTGCCGCTGTTCGGCCCCGACGGCCAGGTGTATCTCCACGACCTGACAGCGGACTCCTTCGTCGCCCTGTACTTCACCGACACCCGCCGCCGCCCCGCGATCCCGGCGCAGAACTCCCCGGCACTGCGTCACTACGCGGTCAGCCGCTGGGACGCCCCACAGGACTCCGGGCTGCGCGACCGGGCGCTGTTCGACCCGGGGGAGCGGGTCCGGCAGCGCTTCGGGGTGGGCGACGACACGCTGGTCCTGCTGCGGCCGGACGGCCATGCGGCGGCGATCGTGCCGTACGACCCGGCCTGCGAAGGCCGGGCGGCCGAACTGTACGAACGGATCACCGGCCGCCCGGTGCCCCGTACCTGACGAACCATCAGAAGACTAGGAGTCCCCATGACGACCGTCACCGCCCCCGACGGCTCCCAGGTCGAGCTGGCCCCTGTGGGCCAGGAGATCGTCTTCGAGAACGACCACGTGCGGGTCTGGGAGATCACCCTGGAACCAGGCGCCAACCAGCCCTGGCACCAGCACCTCAACCCCTACCTCGTCATCGCGCTCGAAGCGGCCGACAACCGCATCGACGCCCTGGCCGGCGGCGAACCCCGGCTGGTCCACGAGCCGTCCGGCGGGGTCGTGTACCGCGAGCCCGGCGAGGTCCACATGCTCACCAACCGCGGCACCACCCGCTACCGCAGCCGACTGGTCGAACTGAAGGACCTCGGCAAGAACGCCACCCAGGAGCACACCCATGACTGAACCCACGCTGGTTTCCGCACCCCCGCGTCCGGAGGCGGTGTCCGCCGAGGAGTGGGCCGAGAACCTCTCGGAGCCCGCCGACTACGGCGGCGAGGGACCCGACCGCTCCCGGGAGCAGAAGGCCGAGGGGCCCGACGGCGAGACGCTGTACCGCTTCCGCGAGATCCTGCTGAACACCCAGGACCTGGAGTGGGTGGACAAGACCCTGGCCGGCCTCACCCACAAGGCGCTGTGGCGCAACGAGGAGACCGGTGCGTCGATCTCCCTCGTGCGCTTCGAGAAGGGCTCCGGCATCCCCTCCCGGCACTCGCACGCCTCCAACCAGTTCATGTTCTGCCTCAAGGGCCGCTACACCTACGTGCCGACCGGCCTGACCCTCACAGAGGGCTCCTTCTACTGGAACCCCAAGGGCAGCCTGCACGGCCCGACCCTGGCCGAGGAGGAGTCGATCCTCCTCGAGGTCTACGACGGTCCGCACTACCCCACCCAGCCCGACTGGTACTCCAGCCCCGACGACGCCCGCTGACCATCCCGAAGGATCATCCATGCCCAAGCAGGAAATCATCTCTCCCGAACTTGCCGTCCCCAACGGCCACTTCGCCCAGGCGACGGTGGCTGAGGCCCGCGGCCGGCTGCTGTTCGTCTCCGGTATGACCGCCCGCGCCAAGGACGGTACCGTGACCGGCGTCGGCGACATCACCGCCCAGACCCACCAGGTCTGCCAGAACCTCCGCGCCGCCGTCGAGGCGGCGGGCGGCACGCTCGACGACATCGCCCGGGTCGACGTCTATGTCCGCAACATGGAGGACTTCGACGCCATCCACGCCGTACGCCGCCAGTACTTCACCGGTGTGGCGCCCGCTTCCACGATGGTCGAAGTCTCGAAGTTCGTGAACAAGGACTACCTGATCGAGATCAACGCCATCGCCGCGATCCAGGACTGAGGGGCGGTCGTCATGAAACTCGCTTCCCTCACCGTCGGCGGCGTCCGCAGGGCCGGGGCCGTGAACGAGGCCGACGCGACCGTCGCCCTGCTGCCCGGTTCCGTCGGCACGGTCGACGACATCGTCCGCGGCGGCCCGGCGGCACTCGACGCGGCCCGCGCGGCGGTCGCCGGAGCCGAGACGCGGCCGCTGTCCGAGGTCCGCCTGGAGTCACCGCTGCACCGCTTCAACCGCGACATCCTGTGCACCGGCTGGAACTACTGGGACCACTTCGAGGAGTCCAAGGGCAAGCGCGAGGGCCAGGACCCCGCCTCCCGTCCCGAGCACCCGACCTTCTTCACCAAAGGGCCGGACACGGTCATCGGGCCGGTGGACGACATCGCCTACGACCCCGCTGTCTCCGCCAAGTGGGACTACGAGGCCGAGATCGCCCTCGTCATCGGCCGTGACGGGCGGTCGATCCCGGAGGAGAAGGCCCTGGAGCACGTCTTCGGTTACCTCGTCGCCAACGACGTCTCCCAGCGCGATCTCCAGCGGGCACACGGGGGCCAGTGGCTCAAGGGCAAGAGCATCGACGCGACCATGCCGCTGGGCCCGTGGCTGACCACCAGCGACGAGATCGACGACCTCGGCGGTCTCCAGGTGCAGTGCGAGCTCAACGGCCAGCTCCTGCAGAACGCCTCCAGTGCCCAGATGGCCTTCTCCATTCCCCGCATCATCGCCGAACTCAGCCATGGCATGACCCTGCGCGCCGGCGACGTCGTCCTCACCGGCACGCCGAGCGGCATCGGCAACGCGCGTGAACCGCAGGTCTTCCTGGGCGACGGGGATGTGGTCGTCACCAGGGTCAGCGGGCTGGGGGAGCTGCGCAACGGGGTGAAGCTCACCCCACTGACGTGACAAGACGATGTGACGAGGAGCCCTGATGATCGACATCGCCGCGGAGTTGAAGGAGTGGTGCGCGGACGGCCGTCCCTTCGCGCTGGCCACCGTCGTCGAGGTCACCGGTAGCGCGCCACGGCCGTCGGGCACCTGCGTCGCGGTCGATGTCTCCGGACGGGTCCTCGGCAGTCTCTCCGGCGGCTGCGTCGAGGGCGCGGTGTACGACCTCGCCCTGGAGGTGCTGGAAACGGGGGTCCCGCAACGGATCTCCTTCGGCTACAGCGACACCGACGCGTTCGCGGTCGGGCTGTCCTGCGGCGGGGTCATCGATGTCGTGGTGCGGCGCGTCACGGACGACCCGTCCCGGGAAGCAGTCCGCTGCGTCCTTGCCGCCCTCGCCGAAGGGCGGGCCGTCGCACTGGCCACCGTCGTGGAAAGCCCCGGAGACGAGCTGGGCTCGGCAAGAGCCCTCACCGCCTCCAGCGCGGTGGGCGACCCACCGTCCCATCCGGACGCGGACCGCCTCGGCCGAGCGCTGCTCGCCCGAGGCGCGGGAGGCACACACCGTTTCGCCGCCGACGGCGGCTGCGACCCCACCGCACCGGGCGAGCTGACCGTCTTCACCGCCGTGTACGCGGCGCCACCGCGCATGTTGGTCTACGGCGCGATCGACTTCGCCGCCGCCGTCGCGAGCATCGGCAACTTCCTCGGCTATCACGTCACCGTCTGCGACGCCCGTGAGGTCTTCGCCACCCGCGAGCGTTTTCCCGACGCCGACGAGGTCGTGGTCGACTGGCCGCACCGCCACCTGCGTTCCCTGGCCGACGCCGGGGCACTGGACGAACGTACCGTCGTCTGCGTCCTCACCCACGACGCCAAGTTCGACGTCCCGCTGCTGGAGTCGGCCCTGCGTCTGCCCCTCGCGTACGTCGGGGCCATGGGGTCCCGCAGGACTCATGCGCAGCGACTGGAAGCCCTGCGCGCCACCGGCCTGACGGACGGCGAACTGCTCCGGCTTCATTCGCCCATCGGTCTGGACATCGGAGCGACCACGCCGGAGGAGACCGCTGTGTCGATCGCGGCCGACATCGTCGCAGCCCGCACCGACGCCCCGGGACGTCCGCTCAAGGCCACCAAGGGCCCGATCCACCGCCGTTTGCGTACGGGGCGCGTCGGCCAGGAGGGGGAGAGGGCTCGGGCCGGCTGAGGGTTGTCCGCGCTGAACGGCGCCGGGATGGAGTTCCCATGCTGGGATCTTGCTCGGACAGCGCGCCTCAGAACCGCGTTTCCGCAGGTAGGAGCGCTGTACCAAGAGCTTCGCAACGGACCTGTCCGCCGTCCACGCTTCGCGAGGACCCGCATCGATGACCGGACCGCTGTAGTCCTGAGCGTCGGCGCCACCGATGAGGCAGACGCACGGGAACTGGTTATGCCGCTGCGCACCTGCCGCCGCCGGGGCGCGGAGCTGCTCGCCGGCCTCGATGTGGCATCGCGTTTCCAGGCCGGAGTGCGGGCGGGGTACCAGGAGATCCGCCGGGTGCGCCGGCTGATCGAGCGGGTCAAAGCCGATCTCGGCGACCTCAACGCCGAGGAACAGGCCCAGATCGGCGAGGCCGTCGCCGTCGTACGCCGCAGCCGAAGCGTGATGCTCGCATGCACCGCATCCGCCAGCCCCTGCCCGACGTCCACACCACAGGGACCGCATGAACACCTCCATGGCCGACGGCCGCCGCGCCGATGGCGAACGACGCCGCCAGCGCGTGAAGAGCGGCGTCCACCGCGCCACCCAGGACGGCATCACGATCAGCGTGAGCGGCATCGCCCGGCAGGTCGGCGTCGACCGCACCTTCCTCTACCGCCACCGTGACCTGCTGGCCCTCATCCACGCCGCCGAACTCCAGCCGTCCGCATCGGACCCTGCTGCCGGCCTCCCGGTCAGCCTGGCCTCGCTGCAGGCCGGCCTTGCCAACGCGCAGGCCCGCATCACCCGGCTCGTCACCCGGACCCGGCGGCTGGAGCGCCGGCTCTCCGAGTTGATGGGCGAGCAGACGTGGCGGGAGCCAGGACTCGGTGCCCCGCCGACCAAGAAGAGCTTCAGGGTCGTATCTCCGGACTGGAGCAGGCGAACACCGAACTGTCGGCGCGCCTGGAAGGGAGGGATGCGGAGTTGGAGGCTGCCCGCGCCGCCAACCGCGAATGACCCGGGCCCTGCATCACAAAGGAGTCGCGGACCGAATAGACAGGGTTGCCGCGGCGGCGCGCGTCTCCCCGACGGGGCTCTGCGGCCCCTGCGCACCTGGCCGCGGCCCACCCCGACGACGAGGACACCGAAAAGTGACCACACCACGGGCAGTCTGAACAGGTCTCGCGGTGGTCGGCCGCGGCTGGAGGGGCCCGTGCGGCCAGTCAGGATCTGACCCGCGCCCTGAACCAGTCGGGGGCCGACCGGCTGCAGTCCACTGTTGCACCGGTACGAGTGCGTGCAGGCAGGTGGGGTGGGCCGGTGATCAGGTGGCAGCTGTGGCTGCCTCGCCTTCACCACCATCGAACACCATTGGGCGGCCGAGGAGCAGCGCCTGGCGGGCCTTTCGGCCGCCGAGCGGATCGAGCACTTGGCCGCGTGGGGCGCGGACTGGTCGCACGAGGAGGACGAAGTCGTCGCCGCCCTCCTCCTGCACCTCCTCACCGAAGCGAAACCAGCGCCGGAAGACCTCGCCGTCGTCCACCACACCCTCGACGCATGGCACCGCGAACTCGGCCAATCGGCGGAAGCCGCAGGCATCCCCGACCCCGGGGCAGCCGCCGACCTGATCTACCTCGTCTCCCGCGGCGCCATGCTCAGCTCCCTGGAACACCTCGGGACCTGGACCGCCGAACGCCTCACCACGGCAGCCGGCAACCTCAACCGGCTACTTCGCCCCGGCTCGACCGCCCCTGTCCAGCCGACCCGGCAGACCAGGGCCGACGCCTGAGGCGGGCCGCGAGGCATCGTGCCGAGAGAAGACGGGCAACCCAGCGGCCTGCCCTCAGCTCCCCGATGCGCCGCCAGGCGACATCCATCTGTGCGGAATGATCGTCGCGTTGCTGGGGCATCGTCACCAACCACGGTCGGGCGATTCCCGACGCCGGAGCAGGTGTCCTCTCGTGTTGGCGCATCACCCGAAACAGCGATCGTGCAACACCCGTTGCGGCTGCCAGCGCCAGAGCACCTGGCACTGAGCTGTAGCAATCCCATTGGATCTGCCTCGTGTCACAGCATCTACCCGAGAGAACTCCTGCCCGTCCGGCAGCGTCAGCGCTATGTCGGACGGAGTGGATCCAGCCCCTCGCGGTCGTCACCGTGCGGGCCGTCCACCTACCGAATCCTTGGTTCCACCCCCTGGGCTGAGAAGAGCAGCGCTGCCCGCTGCGCGGCCCTGGCCTGCTGCCAGTAGGGGTGTCACCACACATGGACCGACAGCTCCAGCAGGTGGCGGCGCAGGGGCGACTGGTATCCGCTCTTCCCCACGCCCGTCGTCGCCGAATCGCTGCTGGACCGGCTGATCAACGCCAGCCACCAGGTCATCATGAACGGCTCCAGCTACCGGCCCAACAAGCGGCCCAGGAATCACGTCGGCAAGAACGGCGCAGCCTCATGGTCGGTCGTCCAGCAAATTCGCCGCTCACGGTCCTGATCGCTCGCGAGGCCAGGCACCGAGGCTTTCAACGCGGCAGCGTCTGCCCGCTAGAAGCTGTCCGGCCGATCACGTGATCATCGCTTGATTTGCTCGTTCTGCGGTTGGTGCGGGCGCTTGCGTGATCACCGACAGGTGATCGATGGGATGCGGAAGTACTCGAGCTGCCGGACGTACATGCGGCGATTCTCACTCGCCGCAGGGCCGCCCGCCGCGTGCAGGTAAGCGGTGCAGAAGCCGTCCTGGGGGGCGCGGCTCCCGTCGCTGATGCCGTGAGGCCAGGATGACGGGTCATGACGATCGTGTTCCGGGTCCCTGCCGACGGTGCGGAGCGGGTGGGGTTCGCCTACTCGCCGACGATGGAAGCCGTGCTGAGTCTCCATGTGCTGGTGGAGCCCAAGCACCACCCCGTCCAGCACGGCTGGGTGCGTGCGATGCGCAAGCTGTCCCCGGCGCTGAAGCGGGAGATCGACGCGTTCTCCTACGCGGTGCGCTCGTACTTCCCCGAGTTCCTCTTTCCACGGCCGACCGGCCAACTGGCGGACTTCGAAGACGAACTGGCCGGCTTGCGCGGGGCGGATCCGGAACTGGTCCGCCTGGAGTTCGCCGTGCCCCTGCTCACGCCCTGGCCGGGCGGCGGCGAGGGCAGGGATCCGCACGTGCTGGACGCACCGGAGGTACGCGGCCTGTTGCGGGAGCGCCTCGCACGGGAAAGCGACGAAGCGATGGCCGCGATGCTCCTCGACGACCCCCGCGCGCTGCTCGAACGGTTCCTGAGCATGCTGGAGCGCTACTGGCGGGAGGCGTTCGAGGAGGAATGGGCACGGCTCGAACCCGAACTCGCCGCCGGCGTCAGCGAGGCCGGACACCAGATCGAGCAGCGCGGCCTGTACGGGATGCTCCGCGGCCTGTGGCCGGAGGTGCGCAGCGATCCGCAGGCCGAACGCTTCTGGCTGGAGCGGCCGCACGACCACGAGGTCGCCATCGGCCCGGACGACACACTCGTCCTCGCCCCCAGCGCCTACGTGTGGCCACACGTACGCGTCAACTGCGACGGTCCGTGGCCCCTCGGGCTCGTCTTCCCCGTCTCCTCGATCGTCCGGGAAGCCCGCCCGCGGATTCCGCCGACCAGGCTCGTCGGCACACTCCGCGCGCTCGCCGACGACACCCGGCTGCGCGCCCTGCGACTGCTCGCCGAACGCCCACGCAGCACACAGGAGTTGGCCCCGCTCGTCGGCGTCAGCGAGGCCGCCCTGTCCAAGCACCTGCGGGTGCTGGCGGACGCGGGCCTGCTGGAGCGCCGCCGCGAAGGCTATTACGTCCTGTACCGGCTTGCGCCCGGACAGGTGGCGGGCCTGACCCCCAGCCTGGAAAGCTTCCTGCACGGCGATGGCGAGGTGACTGAGTACGAGTGAGCCGGACTGATTAGCCATCTGCCTAATAAGTGGATCAGGCCCCCGACGGGACCCGACAGTGGCCGCATGTCACTGCTGAAGGACCGCAACTTCCTGCTTCTCTTCGCCGGCCAGGGCATCTCACGCTTCGGCGACGGCCTGTACACCGCCGCGACCGCCTGGCTGGCCTGGTCACTGACGAAGGACCCCACGGCCGTCGCCGTGGTCAGCGTCTCCGCGTTCGCGCCCGCCTTCGTGGCCACCTTCGTCGTCGCCTCGTACGCCGACCGCCGCGACCGCCGGAAGCTGATGATCGCCACCGACCTGGCCCGGGTCGCCGTGGTGGCCGTGGCTTCGGTCCTGCTCTCCCTCAACCTGCTGAACCTGCCCCTGCTCGTGGCGACCACGGCGCTCCTGGCGCTGATCGGTGCCCCGTTCGCCCCGGCCCGCAACGCCATCGTTCCGCAGATCGTGCCGGACGACCGCCTCCAGCAGGCCAACGGGCTGCTGCAAGTCGCCTTCCGGGCCGCCTTCTTCGTCGGCCCGCTGATGCTCGCGCCGCTGCTGGCCTTCGGCTCGCTGCAGTCGGCGCTGGTGGTGAACGGACTCACCTTCCTGGGCTCGGCGGCCGCCGTGGCCGCCATCCGCGTGACCCGCCCCGCCCCGACCAGCACTCAGACCGGGCTGTGGTCCGATCTCGCCGCCGGGCTCAGGGCGGTGCGGGCCGCTCCCGACGTACTCGTGGTCATCGTGACCTTCGTGCTCGCCCTCGCCCTGACCAACGGCTTCCTGACCGTCGGGCTGGTCGCGGTCGTGGGACAGGGCGGGCAGTACGGCCTGCTGCTCGGCGTCGCCGGGGTCGCCGAAGTGGCGGGTGCCCTGCTCCTGGCTGGCCTGCGCATCCGCAGACTCGCCCTGGCCGCGGTGCTGGCGTGGGCCCTGCTCGGGATCTTCCGGGCTCCGCTGGGAACAGTCACCCCCCATGCTGTGGCGGCGGTTCTCCTGACCGCCACGGGGCTGGCCTCGGCCCTCACGGACATTCCCTTGATCGCACTGGTGCAGCAGCGCATACCGAGCCATCATCTGGCGAAGGCGCTCGGCCTGTGGGAGGCCGGAGTGGCAGGAGCCCTGGCGATCTCCCCCTTCGTGGCCTCGACCGCCATCACCCTCGCCGGAGTCGAGAACGCCTTCCTGCTCTCGGGAGCCGCCGTTGTCGTCCTGGCCGTGACCGCCACGCTCACCCTCGCATGCGCCGGCCTGCGGCAGCCCGATCAGGAGCCCGTCGTCACGGCCGACGGCACGGCAAGCGTCGCGGGGCCGGAAGAGACAGCGGTGAGCACGGCCAAGCCAGAATGACTGCGCGGATCAGCTCAGGACCCCAAGGACCGGCCGTCAGTGGTGCGAGGCACTGTCCACGGAGCCAGGAACCGCCCGGTCGATCATGTGACTGTTGCCTGATCTGCTCGTTCTCCGAGTATTCGGAGGGCGGAACGCGGCGATCTGTGAATCTCCCCCTCCTTCAGGGGGAGCGTCAAGGCCGGACGACGGGGAGAACGATGCGTGAGGGCCGTGCCGCGTCGTGCGCGATCTCCTGGCGTGCCGGGTGGAAGTCCGTTCCGCTGTCAGGGGACGCGCCGGTGCTGAGGTTGCGGTCCCAGCGTGGGAAGTTGCTGGAGGTGACGTGGACGCGCAGACGGTGACCGGCACGGAAGACATAGCTGGTCGACCACAGGTCGACGACGTGTTCGGCGAATTCACCGGGTGTGGTCTTCACCCGTGCGATTCCGTCGACGACGTTGAGGGACACCCTCTGGGAGTCGACGTCGCAGAGCCGGACCACCCAGTCCGTTGAAGGGGCATCGGTCGCGGCGTGGACGAAGGCGCGGACCCGGCCGGTACTCGCTGGACATCAGGATCGCGCCGCCGACCGTCGGCACCGGATCGGCCGGATCATGGACGTACGTCTCGACGCCCCCCTCGGGTCCCGGAGCATCGAACGCGAGCCCGCCGTCCGGGTGCAGGAACACGTCCGTGTCCACGGCACGGGCGAGCGGCCACTCCTTCCTCCAGGGCCTTCAGCACGCGCAGGCCGCGCTCGAGAGAGCTGATCGTTTTCACCTGGTACTGCCGCATGAGACGACCCTCACCTGCGCAGATGGGGAGCGGATTTCACCAAGTGAAAAGCTAGCAGGGAACTGTTGCTCGCGTCCCGGCTCGTCGGAGACCGTTCCTCCAATGACGCGAGGAGGCGACATGACCGTCGAGACAGCGGGGGGCTTCCCTGCCACTGGTCGGGCACACGGCGCAGCCGGCAGGGCCGCCGTGGTGGCCGAAGGCGAGCTGCTGTGGACGCCCGGCCCGCGGCGGGTCGCGGAGGCCAATGTCACGCGGTTCGCGGATTGGCTGTCCCGGGAACGGGGACTGCGGTTCGACGGATACGACGAGCTGTGGAACTGGTCCGTCACCGACCTGGAGGGATTCTGGGGCGCACTGTGGGACTACTTCGGCATTCGGTCGACGGCCCCGTACTCCTCGGTGCTCGACGGCCGGAACATGCCAGGGGCGCGGTGGTTTCCCGGGGCGCGGCTGAACTACGCCGAGCACGTCCTGCGAAACGAACGGTCGGGCACCGACGCCGTGGTGTTCGGCTCCGAGAGCGCCGCTCCGGTCGGCCTTCCGTGGGAGGACTTCGCGGGCCGGGTGCGCGTCCTGGCGACCCGGTTGCGGGCGTTCGGCGTACGCCCCGGCGACCGGGTCTGCGGGTATCTTCCGAACGTGCCTCAGGCCGCGATCGCGATGCTCGCGACGACGGCCATCGGGGCCGTATGGGCGAGCGCTTCCCCCGACTTCGGGTCGCGAGGCGTCATCGACCGGTTCGGCCAGCTCAGGCCGAAGGTCCTGTTCTGCGTCGACGGCTACCGCTACGGCGGAAAGACCTTCGTCGGGTCGTCGTACTGCTCCTCGGTGCCGCCTGTGGTGAGGGCGAGGTACTCACGGCCCAACCGGAGCGCGGAGGCGTCGCTGGTCTGTTGTGCGTATCCGGCGAGGAAGGCGGCGGCGATGCCGGGGTGGAAGTACGCCTGCCGGGGCGACCGGAAGTCGACCACGCGCAGGAAGGCCGTCTCGTCCGGGAAGTCGGTGACCAGGGTGGCGCCGCGGCGGCTGGTGAACAGCCGGTGGGGCAGGTCGGGCTGGTCGGCGAGGATGCGATCCAGCCACCGGTGGACGCCCTCGGCGGTGTAACAGTCACCGGTGACCAGCGCGGAGAAGCCCAGTTGGGCGGTCTTGAGGTTGTCCTCCAGAGGGTCCTGCGCGAAGTCGCGAAGGTCGTAGGCTCCGCCGGTGCCGGGGTTCTGGAAGCGCGCGAGCGTGGTGTTGATCGCGGTCGCGGTGTCGTAGCGGCCGAGCAGCCAGGAGGCGATCGCGAGGGGGGAGGTGGTAGACGGGGCTGCCGCCGCCGGGGGCGTCGTAGGGGCCGGGGCGGAGGTCGCCTTCGTCGGTGAGGGCCTCGCGTTCGGCCCAGCCCATCATCGCGGCGGCGGCGTCCGGGGCTCCGCCCACCAACAGGGCCCAGGGGGCGCGCCACCACGAGTTGGCGGTCTCGGCGCCTTCGGGGCGGCCGTCGTCGGCAATGCGGTCGCGCAGCCAGGCCACCCCTTTGGACCGTGCCTGGCTGATCCGGGTCAGCAGGTCGGGGGTGGGTTCGGTCGGCCAGGGGGCCGTTTCCGTGTCTGACGCGCGGGTCGTCATGGTGTCTTCTCCAGGGCGGTTGTGGAGGAAGGAGTGAGGAGGAGGGTCAGGTCGTCGAACGGTTCGTCCACGGGGTAGACCCCGTTGAAGAGTTCGGATCCCTGAGCCGTCAGCCGGACGTGCGTGCCGAGGCAAAAGCCGGTGTGGTCCGTCGGATCGGCGGTCCGCAGGCGGAGAGTGGTCAGGGGGATGCGCTCGGGTGACTGGCCGGGCGGTGCCGCGATGGTCAGGGTTCCCGCGCCGCCGATGACGGACAGCCAGGGGTCGGCGATGCGGAGGAAGAGCAGCCCGTGGTGGGCTGCGAAGCGCACGTCTCCCCGGAACTTCAGCAGGCCGGTGACCGTGTCGGCGTCGAATGCCGACGCATCGTACTCGCCTCCATGATCGCGCCGTCGCGGCGGGAGAAACTGCGCTACGAGGCCGCCCAGTGGGCGCATGGCCCGAAGATCGTCGAGCACAACTCGGACGGGAAACATGGCGAGGGTTCGCCGCGGCCAAGGAACTGACCGACGTCGCCGCCGGCATCATCCTGATTTCACTGCCCGGCCACACCTGCGGCCATGCCTGCGTCGCCGTGGACACTGGCACCCGATGGCTGCTGCACTGCGGGGATGCCTTCTACCACCCCGGCACGCTCGACAGCGGTCCCGTGCCGCGCTCGCTGCGTGCCATGGAAACCGCGTTGGCCTGGGATCTGAAGCAGGTCCACGATAACCACGCCCGCCTGGCCGAGCTGTACCGCCGCAACGAGCCCGACCTCGTGATCATCAACTCGCACGACCGAACGCTGCTGGAGAAGGCTCTCGAAGCGCACACACGGTGAGCTGGAGGCACTGCCGTACGGCTCCGGCCCTCGAACCTCCACCAGGGCCGAGCACCTCGAGTTCCCGGCTTCTTGGGGCCTGGCCTGGGCCCGTGCAGTCACCCGCAGGCCGTCGTCTCTACGTCGGCGTCCCGGTTCAGGCCCGTCGCACCGCCTCGCATGAGCACAGG
This sequence comes from Streptomyces sp. UG1, assembly GCF_049974585.1. Classification (NCBI taxonomy): domain Bacteria; kingdom Bacillati; phylum Actinomycetota; class Actinomycetes; order Kitasatosporales; family Streptomycetaceae; genus Streptomyces; species Streptomyces sp. UG1. The sequence goes on from NZ_JBNGGG010000008.1 coordinate 143,189, forward strand.
AACGGCCCGGTCGCAAAGTACCGGGCCGATGCCCACGCAGGTGTCCGAGCTGAGTTCCGCCCGGTTCGCGGCACTCTGCCGTGCCGCGGTTGAAGAGCTTCCGCCTGTCAATTCACAGGTAAAGCTTCTTGTTGATCGGAATGCCGTTCTCCCGGCAGTACGTCTCGTAGTGGTTGATGTACCACCACACGTCGAGCGTCTCGAGGAACTCGCCCTGGTCGTCGAAGAAGTCGATCGGCCCCTGCAACCACCCGAACAGCTTCACACCCTCCGGATGATCGCTCACCAGCGTGTGCGACAGCCCCGGCGTCTCGTAGATGAAGCTTCCCGGCCCCGCCACCCAGTCGTACTCCAGGTACCGGCAGCTGCCCTCCAGACACACCATCACCACCGTCCCCCGATGGTTGTGCGTCCCGACCACCCCAGGACCCTTGATCCACAGGATGTTGCTGAACGTGTTGCTGCGCACGTCGAAGCCCAGATGCCGGATCGCCGCACCTTCCCCGAAGGGAACCCACGGACTTTCCTCCTCCGACATCCCGATATGACTGCCGTCCACCCCGTACCGCTCGATCACGTCCTTGTACAGCTGCGGCGTGTCCACGATCTTGTACGCGGTGGACGGTGCCGAAAGCCCCGTCGTCTCCACATCGGACATTGACGATGCCTCCTTGCATCTGAAATCGGAAAACGCGTCCCGCTGCTTCCCGTCGGCCCTTCGACTCGGAGATCCCTGCACTGGACCGTTGCTGCGAGCCTAAGACGCGGCGTGTTCCGGGTCGCGAGTCGTTGGACCCGATCCTCCGGGTCAAGTCCGCCGACGGAACCTGCGACATATGTCGCAGGAGTGTTCACTGCCCGCTCACACTCGGTGAGGGCCGGCCTAAGGTCGCTGGCGCGGTACCAGCCCCTGTTGCACGGCGAACAGCGCGGCCTGCGTGCGGGACGTCATTCGAAGTTTGCGCAGCACGTTGCTGACGTGCGTGCGTGCAGTGCGTTCGCTGATCACCAGTTCGTCGGCGATCTGCTGGTTCGTCCATCCCTCGGCCACGAGGACGAGCACGTCCCGTTCACGTCCCGTAAGGGCCGCGAGCCCTGTCGGGGGTGAGACGATCTCCTGTGTGAGTCCGCGGGCCACCGCGGGGTCGAGGAATACCTCGTCCCTGGCCGCCGCACGAATCGCGGAGACCACCTCGCCCGGCTCCGCGTCCTTGAGGAGATAGCCGGCCGCTCCCTGAGCGAGCGCTGCGTGCACACGCTCCATCTCGCCGAAACTGGTGAGTACCACGATCTGGACCTCGGGATATCGCTTCTTGATCGCCCCGATAGTGGTGGCCCCGTCCATCTTCGGCATAAGGAGGTCCATCAGCACGACATCGGGCATGCACTGGTTCACCGCCATCCACTCCAGACGCGCGAGGGCCTCCTGACCGTTGGCGGCCTCCTCTGCCACCTCCATGTCGTCCAGAACTTCCAGGTAAGCGCGGATACCCCGTCGGACGACCGCGTGGTCGTCCACGATCACCACCCGCGTTCGCCTCGGCACGGCGCCGTTCACCACGGCGCCGTTCACAGGGACACCGTCCGCAGATCGGTCGGGTCTGCCGTCGATTCCGTCGGGACCGACTCCGGTAGCTGGATGGGCAGCGGTATGACCGCCCGCACTGTCGTGCCTCTTCCCGAGCGCGACCTGATGTTCAGGCTGCCTCCCCATCGTTCCGCCCTTTCCCGCATGGTGGTGAGTCCGTAACCGCGGTCGCCGGACCCCGCGGGACCCGCGCGGCCGCCTTCCGAACCAGTACTGGGTGTGCCGATGACCAGCCCGTTTCCATTGTCGGCGACCGTGGCGACAAGTGTGTGGTCCCGCAGCACCAGACGTACGGTGACGGCCGTGGCCTCAGCGTGCTTGACGGTGTTGTGAATCGCCTCAGCCGTGATCCGGTAGACGTCCTCGGCGAGTTCCGGTCCCAGTGCATCCAGTCTTTTCGAGAACGTCATCCTGCAGGCGAGGCCTGCACGGTTCTCCGTACTGCGCACGAGTGCCCTGACGGCTTCCTCCAGTCCCAGCCGTGTGAAGGGGGAGGGTCTCAGTTCGTGGACCATGGCACGCAGGTCGGCCAGAACGGTCTGAGACAGTGCTCCGATCTCGCCCGCGAAGCGCTGCACCGCAGCCGCGGGTACATGGCCTCCGCGATCACCCAGAATTCCGATCGCGTTGGCCTGCATGCCGATCGAGAACACCTGCTGGACGATCGAGTCGTGCAGGTCGCGGGCGAGGCGCTGCCGCTCGTCCTGGCGAGCACCGTCCCGCTCTCGTTGCAGCAGTGTCGCGTAGTCCACGGCGAGCGCGGCCTGCTCCGCCATGGCGGCCAGGAACTCCAAAGTCCGGCTGCTGATCTCCTGGCCGGGCGCGAAGTAGGCGTTGAGGACACCCTCCGCACGCCCTCGGACCATCAGCGGCACGCTGACGAAGGAATCCCAGGTGAGCTCCCCCAGATACGCGTGCAGGGGCTCCCAGGCGGGATCCGAGTGGATCTGCGCCCATCGGTGGGGCACCACGACCGGCTGGCCATCCCGAACCGCATCGAGCATGCACAGGCGTGCCCCCCGATCACGGCACTCCAGCAACCGGTCGAGGAACAGATCCCAGTGCCGCAGACCGGCGGATCCCAGCAGTCGCAACTCCTTGCCCGTGCTGTCCAGAATGAGAATCTGCACGCCGGCCAGGCCGTCCGTCCGGACGCTCTGCTGGGCCACAGCGTCCAGCGTCGCACCCAGCGAGCCCTCAGAGGCAAGCCCTATCGAAATGCGCGCGATCGCAGCGAGGCGACGGTGCCGCTGCCACTCGTCGGTCACATCACGGAACGACACCACCGTCCGTGTCAGGTCGGTCGGCAGTCTACGGGCACGATACGCAAGTTCACGCGACGCCCCAGAGGCAGGAACCCAGCACGCCACCTGTTCGTCAGGCCGATCCTCCAGGAGCCCCACCTGCGACACGATGGCCCGCTCGCCAAGCTCGAAAGGGGACTGCACCCCAATCAGTTCGGCTTCCGTGCTTCCGCCGCAGAGCGCAACCCCAGCAGGGTTCAGCTGCACGAAGCGGCCTGAATCGTCGATCAGGGCGAGACCGTCGGGTGCGACGGACGCAATGTCGTCCCACCCGACGAGCGGGGTACCGGACATGAGCGGGCTCCTCACCGATGCCGCCACGGACGAACGGTACACATGGACGGGTCATCCGACCGCGCCGCACATTGATGGTGGTCAACGCTGGTGGACACCAGCCATAACCTGTGGGCGGCGACATCATCGTAGCCCGAGGGTACTGGGCCCGTTCTACGTCATTTGACCTATTCCTTGTCGGGTCGAAGCTCCCGGTCAGACACGTCATTACTCGCGTTCCGCCGCGTGCGGCCGCCCGCCTAGCGTTGGCGCTGGGCCCGGGGGACCGGGCCGATCAACTGTCCTACGCCTGGTTCGGGCCCGCGGGTCGTTCCATCGGCCTTGGGGTCGTTGCCATGGCATGCCCCAGCCCCACCCTACGAGCCACAGGAGTCCGTAATGAGCACCACCGCCTCTGCCCCGGCCGACGGCCCGCTGCTTGTGATCAGCGCACACGCCGGGGACTTCGTCTGGCGGGCTGGCGGTGCCATCGCTCTGGCTGCTGAGCGGGGGCAGCGTGCCAAGGTGCTGTGCCTCAGCTTCGGCGAGCGCGGCGAGTCCGCCCGTGCCTGGCGGGACGGCCTCGCGCTCGACGAAATCAAGGCCCTTCGCCGTGCCGAGGCCACGAGTGCCGCAGCAGCGCTGGGTGCGGAGATCGAGTTCCTCGACGCCGGGGACTATCCGCTGCTCGAGACGCCGGAACTGGTGGACCGCATCGTGCGCGTGTATCGGGAGGTCGACCCCGGGGTGGTGCTCACGCACACGCTCGTCGACCCGTATAACGGGGATCATCCTGCAGCGGCGAAGATGGCCGTGCAGGCCCGCATCCTGGCGCAGGCAATCGGCTACGACGCCCCCGGTGAGCCGTTGGGCGCGCCGCCTGTTTTCTTCTTCGAACCGCACCAGCCGGAGCAGTGCGATTTCAAGCCCGACGTGCTGCTCGACATCACGTCCGTCTTCGACCGCAAGCGCAAGGCCATGGAGTGTCTGGCCGCTCAGCAGCACATGTGGGACTACTACACCGACCTGGCGAAACGCCGTGGTGTCCAGCTCAAGCGCAACGCCGGCCCCAACCTCGGTCTGGCGCACACAACGATGGCCGAGGCGTATGTCCGGCTTTACCCCCAGACCGTGGATGCCCTGGCGTGACGGCACAGCCGGCGGCGATGGGGCACGTATGTGGAAACCCGGCCCCGCCCGGCCTTGCGATCACTTGAGCCGCGTCCAAGCCAAGGCCCACGCGTGTGGCAGCTGCGGCAAGGAGATGATGAATGTGGGTCCCCAGTCAAAGGTTGCCCTGCACCCTGCGTCAGGCGCCTCGCCCCCCGACCGGACATGCACCGACTACGGCTGTGTGGTCACTGTCCGCGCGCTGTCTGCGGCTGCTGAGGGCGTTGTGACGTTGGAGCTGGCGTCGGCCTCTGCCATGGCCTTGCCAGAGTGGGAACCTGGGGCACACATCGACGTGGTTCTGTCTACCGGCCAAGTAGGCAAGTTCGCGCTGTGCGGCTCCTTGGTACAGACGCATGGGTGGCGGATCGCCGTGGCAGGGGGATCTGAGGGGGACCAAGGGCCGGACTGGGTCCAGGAGCATGCCCACCCGGGAAGCGAGCTGCGAATCCGTGGTCCGCACAACGACTTCCCTCTGCACCCCGCATCGCTCTATCTGTTCGTCGCATACGGCATCGGCATCGCCTCCGTGCTGCCGATGATCGCCCGTGCCGAGGCATACGGCGCCGACCGGACACTCCGTTATGGGGGCCGGAGCCGGTCGTCCATGCCTTTCCTGTCCGAGCTGCTCGGCTACCGGGAACGCGTGGTCGTCTGGCCGGAAGATCAATACGGGCCACCCGGCATCACAGGGTTCCTCGGCGACCCGGACCCTTCGATGCTGGTCTATTGCTGCGGCCCCGGAGAGCTGCTCGCAGCCGTCCGGGAACACTGCGCCGCATGGCCGCTTGGAGCTCTCCAACTACGGGAGTCGACCGCGTGGCCCGCCTGCCCCGGTGAAGAAGCGGAACTCACCGCTGGTTCGCCCGGAATCGCCGAGCTGGACCTCGAATCTGCCTCGACGCCAAGGCACGGTCGTCACACGCAGACGCCGCGGAATGCCCAGGAGCAGCGATCCACAGGGGCCTCCACGTGAACGGCCTCGTTTGGTTTTGGTCAACAGTGCCCTGCGAACTGCAGGACGGGGTACTGGTCAAGCACGGCTCTGGGCTCCAACCACTGGGCCTCCGCGGTCAGGCGGATCTGGTGCCGGGTAGGCCGGTCATGGCCCCCAGCGCCAGCGTTCACGCTGCTCCGGGCCGCGAGCGGTGATCGTGTACGCACGCACCGGAGCCGTTCGACCGCAGCGAATCCTGCCCGACCCACTCGTGCGAACAACGACAGCAAGGACGCGGAGCCTTGGCTGAGGTCACATGGGGGCTCGCCACCTCATACGCCCTACCACTCGGCGGGTTCACATGCCCCACCATGGCGGAGGACCCCTACGAGAGATCGCTGAAGGACGAATACAAACCGGCACACGCCTGGATGGCCCAGAACATCCCGGACGTGGCCCTAGTCATCGGCGGCGATCCCACTCGCGTCCTCAACGGCCCCATCACCTCGAACTTCGCAATCGGGGCAGCCACATCATACGAAGCGAACGATCGCGAACGAGGAAGGACGCCCGGTCCGGTCCTCGCGGGTGCGCCGCACTTCGCGGACCATCTCTCAAAGCCTGGCCAACGCGTCGTTCGACATCTCCATGTACCGAGAGCCCGACGTAGATCCCTGCCTGACCGAGCCGCTGGCGGCGTACCGACTGGCCTCCGGCGGCAACTGGCCCTGTGCCATGGTCCCGCTCGTCGTCGACTCCGGAGAACGCTCCCAACTCACTGCCGAGCGCTGCCTGGCCCTCGGGTACGCACTCGGCGACGCGATCCACCGCTACCCGAAGGGCATCAAGGCTGCTGTCCTCGGCACGGGCGGCATGTCCCCCGGTTCGCCGGTACCGGGCCGGTCAACGAGGCCTTCCACATGATGTTCCTCGACGCAATCGAGCACCTTCCGGGAGTACTGGCCGGACTGACCCGGGTGGTCTACGCCAGAGAAGCGGGCGCACTGGCCGTCGAGCTGTTCCTGTGGCTGATCGTGCGCGGCGCGCTGGGTCCACGGATCCGTAGGGTGCACGAGACCTGCCACGCCCGCGCGTCGGACACCGACGCCAGCCTGGTCCTCTACGAATCACTCAACGAAAACACCATTTCACCTGCAACGCCTTGATCACCTGTTGCGAACCCATCACCTGGAGGGGCCATGCCCGGCCGTCACGTCGTCGTCAGGAACATCACGAGAACCGATCCAAAGGTCGTCACCCGGCTCGCCGAAGCCGGTGTCTCGACAGTCCATGAGGCCATGGGACGCCGCGGGTTCGCCGGGACGGAACTGCGGCCGAACCAGACGGACGTGCGGATCGCGGGAACCGCGGTGACGGTCAGTTCTCACCCGGGAGACAACCTCATGATCCACGCCGCCGTGGAGACGTGCCGGCCTGGGGACATCCTCGTCGTCACCACCACCTCGCCGTCCACGGACGGAATGTTCGGCGAACTGCTGGCCACATCCCTCGCCGCGCGAGGGGTGATCGGGCTGGTCACCGCCGCAGGGGTCCGGGACACGACCGAACTGCGGGAGATGGGATTCCATGTATGGGCCCGCGCCGTCTCCGCCCAAGGCACGGTGAAGGCCTCCCCGGGCTCGGTCAACGTGCCGGTGATACTTGGCGGTGTGCCGGTCTGCCCAGGTGATGTCGTCGTCGCCGATGACGACGGTGTCGTCGTGGTGCCCCGCGACCAGGCGGAGCACACTGCTGAGCGGGCCGAGGAACGGATCGCGAAAGAAGCCGCCACACGGGACGTCCTGAGTTCGGGTGCGCTCGGCATCGACTACTACGGACTGCGCCCTCTGCTCGCCGAACTCGGCGTCAGTTATGTGGACCAGGCGTAGCCCTGACACGGACGATGAGCACAGACGGGACGGTCTCGGAGACTCGGGTCACGGTCGCGATCGGGGCGGAGATCCTGCGCGGAACTCTCGTACCCGGGCAGCGTCTTGTCGAGGTGGACATGTGCGAGCGGTTCGCCGCCAGCCGATCGATCGTGCGCCTGGCACTGCGGCGGCTGGCGGCGGACGGACTCGTCGAGATCCGGCGTAACCGTGGCGCCTGTGTCCGTGCGGTATCCCTGACCGAGGCCGTACACGTCCTGGAGGCCCGGGCGGCGCTCGAAGGCCTGGTGGCCGCCCGCGCTGCGGAGCGAGCCGATCGTGCACAGGTCGAAACTCTGCGCGCGTTGGCGGCCGACATGCGCGAGGCGTTCGCCCATGGGCACCTGACGCGCCACCGCGAACTCAACACGCGGCTGCACGAGTTAGTGCATGCCATCGCCGGTCAGTCATGAGACGGCACATCGGATCATACAGGTGCTCCGTGCGCGGACCGTTCGACAGCCGGACTTGGTGTCACTCATGGGTGACCGGGCCGAGTCGTCGCTCTGCGAACTATTGGAAGTCGTCGAGGCCGTCGCCGCTGGAGATCCGGCAGCGGCTGAGGCGTCCATGTGCCAGCACATGACCGGCGTGGTGGAAGCATTGCGGGGAAGGGCGCCGGCTGACACAGACCGGTGAGCTCTTCCATCCCGGCGATGATGCGCGCACCGAACTGCTCAAAGGCCTCCGTGCGCTTCCACATGGTTGCGCGGACCAGGCCTACGTTCGTGCCCAAGTGGTAGCCGAGGCTCCGGTGCCACCTAGGCAAGTCCTTGGACCTGCGTGCCGACGTCAGGACGGCATCGGTCGAAGGCGCCGCCGTCCGTGGTTTCTCCCGGATGATCCGAGCAAGCGGCCCCGTGCTGGCTTCGTCGCGGTGACAGACTCCAGGCTCAAGCGCAAGGTACAGGGCGAAGGCTCCCCTGCACGGCATGGGTGTGGCCGCCGTCGGCGAACCGCCGGCGGCCACACCCATGCCTCTGCTGAGTCACCGGCCCCGCGTGATCAGTTACCTCCCAGGTAGCTCGCGAGGATCAGGCCGCGGTCCTCGGCGAGTTCCCGCGCGGGCCGCTCGACGGCAACCTCCCCGTGAGACAGCACGTATCCCCGGTCGGCGATCTCAAGGGCGAGCTCGATGTGCTGTTCGACCAGCAGGACACCGCATCCGGTGTCGTCGGCAAAACGACGGATGACGGGGAGCAGTTGCTCGACGACCACCGGGGCCAGGCCGAGGCTCAGCTCGTCCAGCAGGAGCAGCCTGGGACGGCGGGCGAGGGCCCGGCCGACGGCGAGCATCTGCTGTTCGCCGCCGGAGAGCAATCCGGCGCGCCGGTTCTGCAACCGGGTCAGGGCCGGGAAGCGCTGATAGACCTCGTCCGGGTCGAGGCGTTCGCCCCGGTGACCCAGTCGCAGATGTTCTGCGACGGTGAGTCCCGCGAAGATGCCTCGGCCCTCGGGGACGTGGGCGATCCCCTGTTTGGCCCGGGCGCTCGGAGTGGTCTTCCCCAGGGATTCACCATCGAGGGAGATGGTCCCACCGAGGGGGCGGACCAACCCTGAGACGGCCTTGAGCGTGGTGGTCTTGCCGGCGCCGTTTGCCCCGAGGAGGGCCACGACCTCGCCGCGTCCGACGGTGATGAGCAGATCTCTGACGACGGCGACACCGTCGTACCCCGCGGTGAGGCCGTCGATGTGCAGGATGGGGTCGATCATGATGTCTCCCGCTGTGCCGGGGCCGCCGCGCCGCCGAGGTAGGCGGCGATGACCGTGGGGTCCTCGCGTACTTGGTCCGGCGGACCGGAGGCGATGACCTTGCCGAAGTCCAGCACGACGACGGTGTCACACACCTCGAGGATGAGTGTCATGTCGTGGTCGACCAGCAGCATGCCGGTGCCGGCATCGACGACGGCGCGCAGCCGGCGTCCAAGCCTGATGCTTTCCTCGCTGTCCAGCCCGGCTGCCGGCTCGTCCAGGCACACCACGCGGGGCCGACCGGCCAGGGCACGGGCGACTCCCACCAGCTTGCGCTCGCCCTGGGACAGGTCGACGGCCTGCGTGTCGGCACGCTGGCCGAGGCCTACGACGGAGAGCGCCTCGTGGATGTCGTCGCCGAGGCTGTCAGGCTTGGTGAAAGTCTCCCGCCAGGTGGCCGCCCATCCTCTGCTCTGGGCGGTGGCCACGGCCACGTTCTCCGCGACGCTGAGTCCGTCGAACAGCTCGATGCTCTGCCAGGTCCGCGCCAGTCCATGCCGCACCCGGGTGTGGGGACGCAGCCGGGTGAGGTCCGTTCCGGCCAGTTCCACCCGTCCACCATGACGGACGAAGCCGGTCACGGCGTCGATGAAGGTGGTCTTGCCCGCCCCGTTAGGGCCGATGAGCCCGACGAGCTGCCCCTCACCGACGGCGAGGTCGACGCCCGACAGGGCGTGGACGCCTCCGTAGCTGACACTGAGGTCCCGTACTCTCAGCCCGTTCATCCGGTCACCTCCGCGGTGTGCGGTGCTGGGCCTTCCGCCGGTGCCGAGCCGCTGTCCGGGTTCGGGGGTGCGGCTCGCCGTAGGCGCTTGCTCTGCTTGCTGCGGTATCGTGCGCCCGCCACGCCGTCTGGGTTCATGACCAGGGTGACGATCAATGAGACGCCGGCGAACAGCAGGGCCCAGGTGCCGCTGATCCCGAACCACTCCTGCAGAGCGTGCGGGACAAGCGCCTCGGTTGACAGCAGTCCGGCGAACACGGCGCCCGAAACCATGGTGACCCCCCCGACATAGGCAAAGGCCAGGAGCCCGAGAGAAGCCAGTGCGGTGAAACGACCGGCGCTCACGGAGGAGAAGTTGTACGCGTAGAGGGTTCCCGCGGTCGCCGCGGCGAAGGAACTGATGCTGAACGCCGCGACCTTGACGTTTCGGACGTTGATCCCGGCCGCGGCCGCCGCGCGCTCGTTGGAGCGTACGGCGAGCATCTGGCGGCCGAGTGAGGTGCGACGCAGATGGGCTACGTACAGGCCGATCGCGACGGTTACGGCCAGGACGAGGAATCCGAACATCGGGCTCGGCTCGGAGCCGTCGAGCCCGCGGAGGGACGCGTCCGTGCCGAGCGAGATGCCGAAGAGCTCCGGGGAGGGAACCTGGACGCCGCCCAGGCCCCCGAACGAAGAGTTGGCGAACAGCGCCTGCTCCATGGCCAGGGCGGCGGCCAGGGTGACCACGGCGAGACTCACTCCGCGGACCCGCAGCGCCGTCACCCCGATGGCAACGCCGAGTACGGTCGCCGCGGCCACCGCGATCAGCGGGCCGAAGGGGAAGGGGACGTGGGCCCCGGCCGTCAGATGGGACAGCAGGAAACCCGCCGTACCGGAGAGGGCCAGCTGCACGACCGAGATCTGTCCGACGTAGCCGGTGATCACGATGATGGACATGATGATGACAGCGCCGATCAGGGAGTTGGTCAGCGCCTGCCGGAAGCCAAACGGGAAGACCACGAGCGCGACGGCGCAGACGCCCGACCATACCAACGCTGTTCGCAAGAGCCGTTCGGGAAGGGGCACGGCCGGCAGCCGCTGCTGTGTGTCCTCGCCGCGGCCGGGCAGCTCGGCCCCGCGCAGGAACAACGCGATGGTCATGCAGGCGAAGACGAGGAGTTGCTGTACGCCGGGCAGTGCGTTGCCGTTGTCGGTGGGGAACCAGCTCTGTGTCGACAGGTAGGAGAGCACCGACTGGAGCACGCCGATGAGCAGGCCCGCTGTGCAGGCGATGCCCAGAGACGTGAACCGGGCGAACAAAGCCGCCGCTAGAGCCGGCACGATCTGCAACGGCAGTGTGGTCGAGTCGAGTTGAACGATGGGGGCCGCCAACACACCGATCCCGCCCGCGACGACGCTGGCGATCAACGTGCCCGCGAGTGACAGTTCTTTCGTGGAAAGGCCGGCCAGCAAAGCGGCTTGTTCGTTCTCCGAGGCGGCCCGGGTGGCCAGGCCGAACCGGGTCCACCGGTAGAGCGCGGCCAGTGCGAGCGTCAGTGCGACGACCACCCCGGCGAGGATGAATCGGTCGACCGGAATGATCGCTCCGAAAATTTTCACTGCCTGGTCGGGCAGCAGGCTCGGCATCTGCTGGGGCCGGGTGCCGAACCCGAGCAACACGGCGGCCTGCGCCGTCAGCAGCAGCCCCAGTGAGGCTGCGAGTTTGGCCAGGGGAGGTGCGTTCCGCAGCGGCCGGAACGCGAGATACTCACTGAGCAGTCCGGCGACCGCAGCGGCGACAAGCGCTCCGACCAACGACACGGCGGGTCCCATGGAGACGCCGAAGTGGTCGGACCGCAGCGCCCAGAAGGCGTAGCCGGCGAGCATCGCCACCGCTCCGGTGGCGAGGTTGATGATGCCGGACCCTCGATAGGTGACAACGACACCGAGGGCCATACCGGCGATGAGGGCACCCTGTCCGAGTCCGAGCAAGGTGAAGAGCAGCAGCTGATCCATGGACTGTGTCCGTTCGCTCGTCGGTCCTACTCAGGCCGGGGGACGCAGCCAGCCGGTGAGCGCGTTGAACGCGCCCTTGCCCTCGTACTGGTAGAAACGGGCCTGGTCATTGCAGACGGCGGGCGAGTCTGAGTACTTGCCGCATTCCACCTTGGGCGCGCCCATCACTACGGGGCCCTGGAACGTGGCGAGCTGAGCGCTGACGGCCGCGGGGGTGATCTTGTCAGCCCCGACCTCGTTCATGACCTTCGCATAGGCGAGAACCGTGCTCCAGGAAACGGCCGCCCAGACCTTGCCCTGGTCCGCCTTGTCCAGCCCAGCACTGGACGAAGCCTTGACGTACGCCTGCACGTCCGCCGCCTTGCTGTCGTTCGGCAGGGTCTGGGCCACGCCGTAGGTCCACTCGGGGAAGTCGCCACCGAGCCCCTGGGCCACGTCGGGCGACAGGCAGACCGGCCCGGAGACGACCGGCTTGGTGCTGCCCAGCTGCTTGAGCGCCTTGGCGATGCCGACACAGCCCTGGCCGGCCGAGATCGGCACGATCATGTCGGCGCTCTGGCCGCCGGCCGCGGTGACCGGACCGAGCAGGTCCGTCGCCTGGGCGTCGAAGCCGACCGACTTGACCTTGATACCGGCCGACTCCATCGCCTTGCGAGCCGCCTCCGCCGCGACCTTGTCCGGCGGAGTGTTCGTGTGGATGATCGCGGCCGTCTTCGCGTTCAGGACGTCGCGGCCGTACGAACCCCATGGCCCCCACACGTGGGACAGGTCACCGAAGATGATGGAGGTGTTCTTGGCCGTCGGCACGGAGGATCCCGTGGCCACGCTCACGAGAACCGGCTTCTTGCCCTTGAGTACGGAGTTGAAGGACTGGTCACCGACGAAGACGCTACCGAAGGCGACTGCCGACACGGCGGAGTTGTTGATCATCTCCTGACCGCACCGCTGCCCTTCCTCCTCGGCCGACGCGATCTTGCAGACCTGAAGAGCCAGCGGGTGGCCTCCGATCCCTCCGAGCTCCTTGTTGACGTAGTCAACCGCGGCCTGGGCACCCTTGGTCGCCTCGGGCGCGCCGTTGGCGGTCCCCTCGACGTTCGCCCAGCCGATGGTGACGGGCGCCAGGTCCTTCTTCGCGGCACCGGCCTTGCCTCCCACGTAGGCGAGGTAGTCGGTCACACCCTTCTCCACGGCGTCACCCTTCGCGGCACCGGTGGCAGCGGGCCCGGATGCGCCGGACGAGGCGGAAGTCCCGTTGTCGGCCGCACCGGCACATGCCGAAGTAAGCAGAACCGCCCCGATCACTGGTGCGAGCCAACGCCTGTCGGTCCTCGACGCTCTGGTGAACTGACGTGATTTGGGGCTCATAGCGGTCCTCCCTGGGACAGCGTGAGGAGCCCTCCACGGCTCCTTCACCGGATATGCGGCGGAGTGTAGGTAGTTCACCGACTCGGCTGGAACGCGACGGGGAGCGCGGATTTCATGGAGTAATGGCGCGTTTTAGATACGTCATTTGTCCTGCATTACCATCCAGGGCGCACGAAAGGGCGGTGCCGACTGCAGCGTCGGCACCGCCCACGGGGTTGGCAGCACGAGAGAAGGCTTCTCAGGCCAAATCAGATGGTCATTCCACCGTCAACAGCCAGGGTAGCTCCGGTGGTGAATTCCGAGTCATCACTCGACAAATACATGACGGTAAGGCGGGTCTCGGCGTGGACCGGGATTTCCAGCAGTCTGGGTCCCGAGGCGGGAGTCGTGGCCTTCAGTGCGGCGACAACCTCCTCCGCGTCGGTGAGGTGCTGGGCGGGTATGCCGTACCCGCGTGCGATGCCAACGCTGTCCAGACCGCGCAGGTCGAGACCCGGGGGGTCGGTGATGCCGAGCTGGTTCACGAACCCCTGCAGGGCTCCGTACCCGCCATTGCGGAGCACTACGAAGGTGACCGGAAGATCCCACTGCGCCGCCGTCCACAGTCCGGCCACTCCGTACCGGGCGGCGCCGTCGCCGAGCACGGCGACCACTGGGCGTGTCGGGTCCGCCAGTGCCACGCCGACAGCCGCCGGCAGTCCGAAGCCCAGCCCCCCCAGCGGCGGGGAAGAACATGCTGCGCGGCCGGTCGAGGTCGAGGTGATTCCAGAACTGGGTGGTGTTCGATGTCGATTCGTTGACCATCCGGACGCCTGGGGGCAGCTGGAGTGCCATCTGGGCGAACAGCCAGTCCGCCGTGAAGGCAGCTGTCTCGGATCGCGGAGCGGGCTGAGGTTCCCGAGGCGTGGGCCACGTCCGGGGAGGCGGCGGAAGCCTTTCCAGCAATTGGCCGACGACTTCGGCGACATCACAGACCACCGCGTCCCCGAAGGCGGGCCGGGAGGCGGACGCCGGATCAGCGCTCAGCGCGATCAACTCGGTGCCCTCCGGCAACCACGGGCCGGGACGGTAGGCGTGGTAGCGGAAGACCGGGGCACCCACCACAAGGACAAGATCATGCCCCGTCAAGTTATCGCTCACTCCGGCGATGCTCGGGGGCAATACTCCACGGCACAGGGGATGGCGCGTGGGGAAAGGGCACCGCGGTGGCGTGGGCGCGGTCCACACCGGCGCGCGCAGTTGCTCCGCCAACTCCACGACCAGAGCGAAGACCCGCTCGTCGTCCGCCTCCAGCCCGACCACCAGCGCCGGTGTGGTGGCCTTCCGTAGCCGATCCGTCAGCTCGGAGACGAGCTCGTGACCGGCCGCTCCGGCCCACCGGACCCGGCGCCCAGGAGGTGGACGACCTCCTGGGCGCCCACCTCCAGGGCCCAGTCGTCCATGGGCCGAGAGACCAGCACCGGCCCGGCGGGCGGCAGGGTGGCGAGGTGGAACGCCTCCGAAAGAGCCCGGGGAATGTCTTGGGCCTTGGCCGGTTCAAATGCCCACTTGACCTGCGGCTCGGGGACCCGGGTCATGGCCGGCTCGGCGAGCACCGATCCCAGTCCGACCATGGACCGCGCCTGCCCCCCATCGCGTTGCCCAGTCCCGGCGCGGAGTGCAGGTTCACCAATGCAGGACGGCCAGTGGCCTGCGCGTAGCCGTCCGCCATCGCAACGACCGCGCCCTCATGCAGGCCGAGAACGTACCGGAACTCCGGAGGAAAACCGTCGAGGAACGGAAGCTCGTTCGAACCGGGGTTACCGAAGACAGTGGTGAGCCCCCAGCCCGGAGGAGGTCATACGTGGTTTCGCGAACAGTCGGCAAGGCAACCTCGGATGAGAAGTGGTGGGTGAGGAGGGCTCAGCCAACCGGCCTTGTGACGGTGTGTGCCTCCGTGAACGAGAGCAGACCCTCCGGGCCCATCTCGCGTCCGATGCCGCTCTGCCGGAAGCCGCCGAACGGGGCCCGGTCGTCGCATGCGACGGCGTTGGCGTGGTTGATCCACGTCGTACCCGTGCGCAACCGCTCCGCGAGGGCGTCGGAACGGTGGGCATCTGCACTCCAGACCGAGGAGCACAGGCCCGACCAGTCGTTGTTGACCTGCTCTACGACCGTGTCGAGATCGTCGAACGGCAGGATGGGCAGGGCGGGGCCGAACTGCTCCTCCCTAACGATCCGCAGGCCGGGGTCGGGGTCGAGGACGAGTGTCGGACGCACGAAGTAACCCCCGGAGGAGGCCACCGCGCTGTCCAGGGAGCCCAGCTCTCGGATCTCGGCTCCGGCATCGGCCGCCTCCGCCAGCATGGCGGCCACGGTGTCGCGTTGGGCGGCGCTGTTGAGCGGGCCCATGGTCGAGGCGGGGTCGGAGCCAGGGCCCACGCGGTAGGTGTCAATGAGCGAGGAGAGCCCCGAGACGAGTTCGTCATAGCGGGACCGATGCACATACACCCGCTTCACCGCCATGCACACCTGCCCGCTCGTCAGGAAAACCCCATGGGCCAGGCGCTGGAGGTGCTCGACGTCCAGCTCGGCATCGGCCAGCACGATCGCGGGGTCGTTGCCGCCGAGTTCCAGGGTGACGGCGGCAAGATTCTGCGCGGCGGCGGTCATGATGTGCTTGCCGGCCGCAGTGCTTCCAGTGAACACGATCTTACGGACGCGCGGATCGGTGATCACCGGGGCAACAGCTTCGTTGCTGCCGGTCACCACGTTCAGCACGCCGGCCGGCAGCCTGGCGGCGAAGAGTTCGAGCATGCGCACCATGGCCAGCGGCACGGTGGGCGGGGGCTTGACCACCGTCGTGTTCCCGGCCAGCAGCGCGTACGGCAGGCTCGCACCGAGGATCGCGATCGGCCAGTTGAACGGCACGATCACGGTGACCACACCCATGGGAAGCCGGTGGATCCGCGAGGTCAGCGGCGAACCGGCGAGATGCTTGACCTGGTCGAGAGTGTCAACGAGGTCCAACGCCGCCCGGGTGCGGGACACGAAGACCCCCAGCTCCACCTGGCTCTCGAACGAGATCTTGCCGTTTTCGCTGGTCAACAGGGCCGCCGTCTGCGCGACCGCGTCGTCGTCGAACACGGTGAGCGCATCGCTGATGATTTCCGCTCGACGGCGGGCCGGGGTGGCGGCCCAGGCGGGGAACGCGGCGTCAGCGGCGGCGACCGCCGCTCGCGCCTGCTCCCGGCTCGCGGCTGCGGCGTATCCGACGATCCGGCGCGGGGCGGCGGGATCATGAACAGGCAGACGGTCGTCCGTCTCGACAGTCTTACCGCCGATGAACAGTCCGGTCCGCACCGGGGCGGCCTGCGGTTGCTCTGCTGCCATATCGGCTACTTCGGACATGCGGCTCTCCCAACGGCTCAAGCGGGTGTTGTAGGACCGTCTCCTGCGTCGGCATCCTGGCTCAGGCCCCTGACACGGCCTTCCGTCTGCAAAGAAATGACCCGGTCTCCAGGACTGGGTTTACGGCGGTGTGGATCACCCACCCCCGCTCGATCACATCGAGAGGTGACGCGGGGGCCGGGTGTGGCCAGGTCGTCAGCGCGCGCCGCCGGTGCGCCAGCCGGTCTGGTAGGTCTCGCGTGCCATGACCGAGTAAGGAGCGGGGCTGACGATCGCGCGCACGGCGAACTGCTTGTGCGGCTGGACGGTGGTCTTGCGGCTGCCTCCGTCCGGCTCGCCCCAGATGACACGGACCTCGACTCCCAGCGGGACCTCAGGGCCGACGGTGGCCAGGGACAGGGCCTTGCGCTCGTTGGCGCTGTAGCCGGTGAACAACGACAGCCCGATCACATTGTCGTCGGCGTCGACCACGGAGTCGTAGTTGGACGATCCGTAGTTGGCGTTGGGCAGGTCGAAGAACTGGTAGCCGGGGCCCTCGGGGTCGACAGGGGAGGCCAGCAGCTTGGCCACGTCCTCGGTGTTCCAGGCCAGGGTCACCTTGCGCCGCTGGGTCTCCGGGTCGATGGCTTCCAGCGCGTCACGTCCGATGAAGTCGTGGTCGAACTTGACGAACGAGCCGTAGCCCAGTTCCCAGGGGTTGAGGTAGTAGTCGTCGATGCTGTCGGAGACGAAGCTGCCCGCCAGGGCGTTGGTCGCCTCGTAGCTGTCGCCGCCGAGCCACTCGCGGAACGGACGGAGTCCCTCGCTGCTGTAGATCGCCGGCAGGGGCGACGGGATCCAGCCGGACTCCAGGGTGTTGCACGAGTAGGCGCGGGCTCCGGCGGGCTCCATCCCGAACTCGGCACCCGCCTCCAGGATGGCCTCGCGCACCTTGTCGTACGTCTCGTACGGTCCCCACAGCTCCAGGCCCGGCGCGCCGGCCATGCCGTGGCGCAGGGTGCGGACGCGCTCACCGGCGATGTTCATGTAGTCCATGCGGAAGAAGCGGAGCTGTTCGACCGGACCGCCGTTGACCTTCTCGATGACTTCCCAGGCCCGAGGCCCCTGGATCTGGAAACGCCACAGGTCGCGGGTGACCTGCTTGCCGTACGGCCGCGACGGGGACCTCGCGTCCATTCGGAGCTCGACGTCGTATCCCTGCTCGGCCCGGAAGGCGAGCCAGTTGGCGACCGGGGCACGTCCGACGTACGTGAACTCCTCTTCCGCTTCACGGAAGAGAATGCCATCGCCGATAACTCCACCCTCGGGGGACACCGGGACGAACTGCTTGGCCGAGTTGACCGGGAACTTCGCGACGCTGTTGATCCCTGTGTCGGATATCAGCTTCAGCGCGTCAGGTCCCGTGATGAACAGGTTGACCATGTGGTGGGACTGGTCGAACAGCACAGCCGTCTTGGTCCACGCGGTCACCTCCCGGCGGAAGTTGGTGAACTCCGACGGCACCACGGGATAGATGTAGGCGCCCAGCTGGGAGTTGCGCAGCAGCTCCACCGTGTTGCCCGCCTCATCCAGGACTTGCTGCAGGTTCTTCGCGCTCATGTTTGGGCCCGTCCTTCTTCGACGCCGTCGGCGATTGCTCGGCGCCTAGTCTTGTTTCGATCTGTTTGGTGCGGATCTGGGGAATGGCTGGAGTTGACCGGCCTTCATCGGCCATGACTTCCGAGTCATATGACGTAGCCCAAAACGCCGGTCCTGGCTTTGTCGCAGCCGAGTCCTGTCGGCGTGGTGCACGGTCCGGGCGAGCATCCCCACTTCGCCGTCGCGCAATGGCGTGCGGATCGCCAGCTGTGGCTGCTGGAGGCGGAACGCGTGCGCTGCTCAGCTCATGATGGATAGCGACCCGGTGGCCCCCACCACGTGTGCTTCACCGCCGCGCAGTCGGCATCGCGCGCTGTCCACTGCTGTCCACGGCTACGACCGTGAACATGTCACCATGGCATGCTCTGCCACGGTGACAGGCGCGACGTGCTGGTCCGACACCGGAACCGAATCGAAGGTCCAGTGGCAGAGCCTGTCGTCATGCCGGGAGGAAAGTGAGAAGGAACTCGATGGAGCCTTTGTCCTCGACAGTGATGCCGCCGAAATTGGGGCTCTTGACACCGTAGTCGGCGTAGGTGACGGGCAGGGAGCCCTGAACACGAAATGTATTGGCGGAACGCCGAGCGGTGACCTCGAAGGAGACGTCCTTGCTCTTGCCGTGGATGGTGAACGTGCCGGACGCCTCGGCCTTGACCGTCTTCCCCACTTCGGGCACGGAACCGAATTCGATGGGCTGGGTCAGCTTGAACGTGGCCTTCGGGAACCTATCGGTGTTCATGATCCCGCCTCGGAACTGACCGTCGCGCTCCGCCTCGTCACTCTTCACAGCGGTGAGGTCGACCGTGAACGCGCCCTCGGTCACCTCGGCCGCTTTGATCGTCAGCTCTCCAGTGACCTTGTCGGTCCGTCCGACGGCAGTGGTGTGCTGGCCGAACAGCACTTCCTTGACGCGGTAACCGGCCTGCGAGCCGGCACCGGCCTTCCAGGCGCCTTCCACGCCCTCACGGGCCGGTTGCATGCCGCTCTGTCCTGCCGGATCCTGTCCGTCGTCGATGGACAGTTCGGACGGACCCTCTTCCTTGATGTAGTGGATGTAGACGTACGGGCCGCCCACCACCAGGAGGGCAGCCACCACGACCCCCGCAATCAGCCAGCGCTTCCAGTACCTGCGAAAACGACTCATGGGTGTCCATGGCCTCATGTCGTAGCCAGTGGTCAGTCGAGGGGAAGCCCGAGCGCTTCTCATGGGGAGCGTCCTTGGCGAGCGAGGGTCGGCCGGGGAAGCAAAGCACCGTCCGTGGCGCCGACACGGACGGGCACCGACGTGGGCGCTGCAGCAGACAGGGCGACGCCCAGGTCGTTGCCCTCGTGGAAAGCCAGTGCCCAAGAGAACTGGTTCGGCGTGAACCACAGCCCACCGCGCCAGCCGGTGGCCAGGTTTCCTGGGGCCACAGGTGCGCAACGTTGCCAGAAAGCAAGCATCCGTTGCAGCGGCTGTTCAGTATCGCCAGAACCCCGATGAGCCCCAACGACGGCTCCGCCGACTGCAATTCCAAGTCCGGGGGGGGGCCGGACGTTATCACGTGTGGCACTGCCGCCAATCCCGAGTTGGAAAGGCACCCATGGCGCGGCGGGCCCGCACACGTCATCACAGGGACATCAAGCCGGTAGCAGACGCCGTCTGCCCCACCCTGCGGGACCTTCCTCTCTACGTCATCCGACCTGGCTCAACTGATGGATATGTCTCTTCAAGAAGCGTCATCAAGCCGTGCCGACAGCGGATGAGCCGCGCATACAGTCGATGTCGACCCGAGAGCTCGGCACCAGCGCTCTCCAGGAACATTCCTGGCCGGGAAGGAAATTCATGCGTCTGCCGAACGATCTATCGCGCTCGTCGCCCAACCATGTCCGGTCAGGCCTGAGGTCGTCTCTTCCCCCTCACGCTCTCTGCGACGCTGTCGCCGAGGCAGGGAAGCCGATGACGCCATGAGGCCGCGCACTGCAGCGGCTCGGTTCGACGATCTGCGGTCCGGAACTGCCTGGGGCTTTTCCCGTGGCGTCCACGAGTTGGTGGCGACCCGGCCCGAAGACGTCGCCCCGGTCCTCGCCGAACTGGACCGGACGACGGCGAACGGGTGGTGGGCGTTCGGGTTCGTCTCCTACGAGGCCGCTACCGGACTGAACACGAAGCTCACCACCCATCACCCGATGGACGGACTGCCCCTCGCGTGGTTCGGCGTCTGTCCGGAGCCGAACCTTGTGCAGGTCGTGCGACGGCCCGGGTCCGGCGCCTATGACACACGGGGGTGGGCCACCGAGTGGGATGCTGAAACCCATCGTGGGCGCGTCGAGGCCGTCCGGCAACACATCGCCGCCGGCGAGACCTACCAGTGCAATCTGACCACCCGAATGTCGGGCGAGGCGAGGGGCGACCTGTCCTCGTTCTACGCCCATCTCGCACTCGGGCAGAACGGGGCTTACACCGCCTACCTCGATCTGGGCCGCTTCGTCATCGCGAGCGCCAGCCCGGAGCTGTTCTTCGAGATCAGGGACGGCCTGGTGCACATGCGGCCCATGAAGGGCACGGCCCCACGTGGTGACACACCGGCCGAGGACGCACGGATCGTCGCCGAACTACGGGCCAGTGCCAAGGAACGCGCCGAGAACATCATGATCGTGGACCTGGTCCGCAACGACCTCTCCCAGATCGCCGCCACCGGCAGTGTGCGGGTCACTTCCGTGTGCCACGCGGAGCAGTACGAGACCGTGCACCAACTGACCTCCGATGTCACGGCCGACCTGCGTCCGGACGCCGGACTCGCCGACGTGTTCCGGGCCCTGTTCCCGTGCGGATCGGTGACCGGTGCGCCCAAGTACCGCACGATGGAGATCATCCGCGACCTCGAGGACGGGCCACGGGGCGTGTACTGCGGCGCAGTCGGGATGGTTGCGCCCCCCGGCGCGCCGTTCCGTGCCCGGTTCAACGTCGCCATCCGCACGGTACTGATCGACCGGGCGACCGGAAGGGCGACCTACGGAACCGGCGGCGGGATCACCTGGGACTCCGAACCGTCGGCGGAGTACGCCGAGCTACAGGCCAAGGCCGAGGTCCTCAAGAGGTGTCTTCGGGCCGGGGTACCCCGATAGCGGCTGGTTCGCCGCTGACACCTCGGTCTTTTGTCTCGACCGAATCGGTTCTGATGCCCGACGAAATGACCGCGGAGATTCGCTGTACTGGTGGCGGCGGTACGGCTTCCCGTCACACGAACTACGGGGCTTGAGCGGTGGTCCGTATGCAGGAGGCCGTGAAGCACCACCCATGCCAATCCCCGACACCGGTCGTCCCCACCACGTGCCCGGGAGGTCCGCGGTCACAGCGCACTTCTGACCCGCCTGCGCCGCAGGGACAAGAGCCGCAGGAAAGATTTCCCATGCCCGTAGGAAGGAACGAGACAAGGCCATGACCATACAGCGGGAAGACGCCGTTCCCCGGCGCCGGCGCTCAGATCTCGTCGACCTGGTGCACAGCATCAGCTATGAGGTGATGCCGTTCAGGAAGACCGAGCGGGATGTGCTCGACTACGTGCCGACCGAGGTCCCACTGACGGTAACAGTGACCGAGGCGAAGGGCATCGACACGACACTGGACCTAACGGAGCGGCTGGCGCGACACGGCTACTCGGTCTCGCCTCATCTTCCGGCGCGTCAGTTCGTGGATGCGCAGCACGTGGCCGACGTCGTGGCTCGTCTCAAGGAGTCGCAGATTCGATCGGTGTTCGTGGTCGGCGGCGACGCGCCGAAGCCCGCGGGCTCCTTCCAGGACGCACACTCGCTGCTGCGAACCCTGGAGGAGATCCACCACCCCTTCGATCAAGTCGGCATCGGCGGCTACCCGGAGGGCCATGCCGCCATCCCTCAGGGCGCTCTTGAACTGGCTTTGAAGCAGAAGGCGCCGATGGCGACGCGGATCCTCACCCAGATCTGCTTCGACGCCACGACGACCGCGAACTGGGCCGCGGGAGTGGCGGAGACGGGAGTCGACCTCCCCGTGTACGTCGGGATGCCGGGCCCGGTGAACCGGCAGAAGCTGATGCGCATCTCGGCCGGCATCGGACTCGGTCAGTCAGCGCGGTTCCTGCAGAAGCAGCAGAGCCTGCTGTGGCGGTTCCTGCTGCCGGGCGGCTACAACCCGACGAAGCTGGCGAAGCAGTTGGGAGCCGTGGTGCCGAAGACCGAAGGCAATGTCCGCGGGCTGCACATCTTCACCTTCAACGAGCTCAGGCAGACCGAACTCTGGCGGCAGCGGCTGCTGTCGGCCGTCTCCGCGAAGACCGCAGAAAGGGAAGACCGGTCATGACCGAGCAGAACCACGACCCCGACTCCGGCCGGCTGATCGTTCAGGGCGCGGACCGGCCCGGCATCGTCGCCAGCGTGTCGGGAGCACTCACCGAGTTCGGGGCCAACATCGTCTGGCTCGACCAGTCGTCGAGCGACCCCGTCGGCGGGCGTTTCTTCCAGCGCACGGAATTTCGTCTGCCTGGCCTGTCGGGGCGACTCGATGAGCTGGACAAGGCCCTGCAGACAAGGCTGGGGGACGAACTCGGCCTGGAATTCAGGCTGGTGGAGGCACGGCGCCGCAAGCGCGTGGCCATCATGGTCTCGAAGACGGACCACTGCCTGCTCGACCTGCTGTGGCGGCAGCGCCGCGGCGAGCTGCAGATGGACGTGCCGATGGTGATCTCCAACCACCCCGATCTCGGTGACGAGGTCCGGGGGTTCGGCATCCCCTTCTTCCACGTGCCCGTGGAGAACGGCGACAAGACCGCCGCCGAGAAGGAACAGCTGAACCTCCTCAAGGGCAACGTGGACCTCGTAGTCCTGGCCCGCTACATGCAGATCCTCTCCGGAGACTTCCTGACGGACGTCGGCGTTCCCGTCATCAACATCCACCACTCCTTCCTGCCGGCGTTCATGGGCGCGGGTCCCTACCAAAGGGCCAAGGAGCGGGGCGTGAAGCTGGTCGGCGCGACCGCGCACTACGTGACCGAGGACCTCGACGAGGGCCCGATCATCGAGCAGGACGTGGTCCGCGTCTCGCACCGGGAGACGGTGCGCGAACTCCAGCGCCAGGGCGCCGACGTGGAACGACTCGTGCTCTCCCGCGCGGTCGGGTGGCACTGCGAGGACCGCGTGATCCGGGACGGCAACACCACCGTCGTGTTCTAGGAGTTCTGGGAGATCGAGTGACTGCACAGATTCTCGACGGCCGGGCCGTCGCGGCGGCGCTCCTGGAGCGGGTCCGGCAGGAGGTCTCGGAGTTCGTCGACGAGCACGGCCGCGTTCCCGTCCTGGCGACCGTCCTTGTGGGCGACGACCCCGCGTCGCACACCTACGTCCGCATGAAGGCGAACCGCTCGGCCAAGGTGGGCATGCGGTCCCAGCGCATCGAACTGGACGCCGGGATCACCACCGAAACTCTGGTGAAGCAGATCCGTGACCTGTCCGAGGATCCGGACGTCGACGGCATTCTCCTCCAGCATCCGGTGCCCGACCACATCGACGAACGGGCCGCTTTCGAAGCCATCGACCCGGCCAAGGACGTCGACGGTGTCACCCGCACGTCCTTCGCCACCACGGCGTTCGGGGAAGGTGGGTTCAAGTCGGCCACCCCCGGCGGGATCATGGCACTGATCGACGCCTACGACATCCCGCTCGCCGGGAAACACGCGGTGGTCGTCGGCCGCAGCCCGATCCTGGGACGGCCCGTGGGCATGCTGCTGCTGACCCGGGACGCCACGGTCACCTACTGCCACTCTCGCACGGTCGGCCTCGCTGAACGGGTCGCCGAGGCGGACGTGGTCGTCGCGGCCGTCGGCCGGCCGGGCCTTATCCGCGGTGACTGGATCAAACCCGGTGCCGTGGTCGTCGACGCAGGCTACGCCGACGACAGCGGAGACGTGGAGTACGAGGCAGCCGCCGAGCGGGCGTCGTACATCACGCCCGTGCCCGGCGGCGTCGGCCCCATGACCATCGCCACGCTGCTCGCCCAGACCGTCCAGGCGGCACAGGAGCGCGAGACGGCACATCGGCCCCGCACCACCCCGGAGAGGGTATGACCATGACAAAGGCGCAGGACAACTACCTGCTCGACTTGTCGGCGAGCAGGCGCGGCTACGCGATCAACCGAATGTGCGGGTCGCTGGCGGACGAGGAGAACCGGCGCAGATTCAGCGAGGACGAGGCGGCCTACTGCGACGCCTACGGCCTCGGCGCGGAGCAGAAGAAGGCGATTCTGGAGCGCGATTGGACCGCGATGCTGGACCTGGGCGCATCCATTTTCTACACGTTCAAACTCGCCGTGCTGGACGGGAAGTCCATGCAGTACCTCGGTGGTGTGTTCACGGGAATGTCGGCCGAGGAGTTCACCGCGGCCATGGTGTCGGGAGGGCGGAAGGTTGGCTGAGGTGATCTGGGGTCTGGCGACCTCCCACGTACCGTCGATCGGCGCCGCGATGGACCACGCCAAGACACAGGAACCGTACTGGAAGCCGTTGTTCGACGGCTATGAGCCGGCGCGACAGTGGATGGCTGCGCACCGGCCGGACATCGCGGTGATCGTGTACAACGACCACGCGAACGCGGTCGATCTGGATCTCGTCCCCACGTTCGGGATCGGTACCGCCGAGTCCTACGACGTCGCCGACGAAGGGTGGGGGCGTCGGCCGGTGCCGACCGTGGTCGGCGCTCCCGAGCTGAGCGAGCACCTCGTGACCGAGCTCATGGACGAGTCGTTCGACATCGCCACCTTCCAGCGGCTGGACGTCGACCACGGCCTCACCGTGCCCCTCTCCGTGTTCTGTCCCGACCCGGGTGAGGCGTGGCCGTGCGCGGTAGTGCCCGTGTTGGTCAACGTGATCCAGTACCCGCAGCCCACGGCTGCTCGCTGCTACGCCCTGGGGCAGGCGCTCGGGCGGGCGATCCGGTCGTTCCCGCGGGATGCGAAGGTAGCGGTGTTCGGCACCGGCGGCATGTCGCATCAGCTGGCCGGTGCACGGGCCGGGCTCATCAACGAAGAGTTCGACCGCATGTTCCTGCAAGCGATTGAGAACGAGCCCGAGAAGCTCGCCGCGCTCACCCGCGAGGACTACATTCGCGAGGCAGGCACCGAGGGCATAGAGCTGATCATGTGGCTCATCATGCGCGGGGCGCTGAGCGAGAACGTCGCCCGGGTCCACGACACCTACCACGTACCTGCCTCCAACACGGCCGCTGCCCTCGCGTTGTTCCAAGACCTGGGGGCGAAGTGAGTACGTTCGTCCTGGTCCACGGCGCCTGGCACGGCGGCTGGGTTTGGCAGCGGGTGGCACCGGTGTTGCGCGCGGCCGGTCACGAGGTCCACGCTCCGACCCTGACCGGCGTCAGCGACCGCGCCCATCTGGCCGGCCCCGCTGTCGGGCTGTCGACCCACATCCAGGACGTGGCGGCGTTGATCGAGGCGTACGACCTCGACGACGTGGTGCTGGTGGGCCACAGCTACGCCGGGCAGGTGGTCACCGGGGTCGCCGACCGCATACCGCACCGTCTGACCGGCCGGGTGTATCTGGACGCCTTCGTGGGCCGCGACGGGGACGCCGCGATCGACCTGCTGCCGGAGACGGTGGCCGGGCACTACCGGGAGTCGGTCGCCGACCCCGGGTTCGGCTGGCTCATCCCCGTGCGCTCGCTGACCGTGCTCGGTGTGACGGACGAGGCGGACCTGGACTGGCTGGCTCCGCGCCTGACCCCGCATCCGTGGCTCAGCTACACCGAACCCCTGCGGCTCACCGGTGCCTGCGAGCAGGTCCCCGCTACCTATGTCGAGTGCACCGACTGGATGCGGGTGTTCCAACCCCACGCGGAGAAGGCGGCAGACCTCGGCTGGCCGGTGCACCACATCGCCACCGGTCACGAGGCGATGGTCACCGCGCCCAAGGAGCTCGCGGAGCTGCTGCTCACCATCGTCGCGTCCTGAGGAGAGAATCCATGGAATTCCTGGTCCGCACGCAGAACCTGATGCCGCCCGACACCCCGGACGACATCCGTGAGCAGCTCCGCAAGACCGAACGGGAGCGCGCCATGGAGCTGCGCGAGGCGGGGATCCTCAAGCGGCTGTGGCGGGTCCCCGGCCGTAACGCCACCATCGGCCTTTACGAGGCCGAAGACCCGGCCGCGCTGCATGACGCGCTGGCCTCACTGCCCATGTGGAAGTGGATGGACGTGACCGTCGAGGCACTCGCCACGCATCCCCAGGAGCAGAAGAGGTAGCGCCCGCCTGGACCGCGCACCGTCGGCGTGGAGGTCACGTCGGCGGTGCGTTTCATACCGCTTCTCGCAGAAATGTCTTGGCTCTTGCAGACGGTGGGACCGCTATGAACGAACACCCCGCAGCTCTCGTCCACCCAGCCGTCGCACGGCCCGACATCGGCCCGATGCGCGTGATGGGGATGTCAACGCGACCCCCGACTCGTTCTGGTCGGGCAGCAGGTTCGACACGACCGAGCGCGCGATCGCGGCCGGTCGACGGATGTTCGAGGAGGGGGCGTGGGCGGTGGACGTCGGCGGGGAGTCGACGCGTCCGGGCGCCGTACCGGTCTCGTCCGAAGCGGAACTCGCCAGGGTCGTACCAGTGGTGGCCCGCCTGGCGGAAGTGGGCCGCGTCTCGGTCGACACCCGTCACCCCGATGTGGCCCAGGAAGCGGTGCGGGTGGGCGCGTCCATCATCAACGACGTGTCCGGCACCCTGTACAAACTCGCCGGCCGCCTCGAAGTCGGCTATGTCGGCATGCACGCCCACACCGTGCCCGTCGCTCCCGGAACGAGTCCCGTCTACGCAGACGTCCAAGCCGACATCGCCTCTTACCTCCAGGCACTGGCGCGCGCCGCCGCGACAGGCGGTGTGCAGGAGACGTGGATCGATCCCGGGATCGGCTTCGGTAAGAGCACCGCCGACAACCTGGCGCTTCTGCGCCACTTGCCGACCCTCTGCTCGCTCGGTGTCCCCGTGCTCCTCGGCGTCAGCCGGAAGTCTTTCCTCGGCGACGTGACCGGCCGCAGGGTCGGCGACCGTCTGGCGGGCTCGCTGGCCGCCATTGCTCCCGCCTGGTGCGCGGGTGTCGACGTCATCCGAGTCCACGATGTGACCGAGACACTGGACACGATCGCCCTGCTGGAGGCGATTTGGGGACGGGCGCGCTGAGGGACGCGCCCACCGGCGTCTCTCAGCAAAGAAGCGCGGCTTCTGGCAATGGGCCGCAAGCCGTCGGGGACATGCTTCGTGGCGATCTCGGATCAGAACCGAACGGCGCATGCGTTCGGGTCAGCCAGCACGTGGGGACGGCCCGTGTCTGACCTCCATGTGGATCTGGAATTGTTCCTGCCCATCGAGAGGCTCGCTGAACAACGTCCCCGCCGTAAAGATCGAACCCTGGCTGCGGCCCCGACCCCTGCGGCACTGGGTGCCCACGGGCCCAGTCCCGTTCAACACTCGATCACGGTAAGACGATGACTCATGACCAACGCAGCTAGTTATAAGGACGGTGTGCGCTCGATGTTCAAGAAGGACTCGGTGCGGGGAGTCCGGCGGCGGTGGGCGGTTGCCGTTGCCGCGGTGGCGCTGACCGGGGTGGAGTTGGCCGGAGCGGGAGCGGCGGTTGCGCGTCCCGTCCCGGTGGTGGTCCGAAGCGGCATCCATTCGGCCAACTACACGGGCACGAACGGCGAAGCCAAGATCCGAAACGACATCAACCAGCAGTGCAAGCGGATCGACGCCCGCTCCACCGGTGGGAACTTCCACTACGCATCGGCAGTGATTTCTCCGCCGGCTCCGGCGACTGCGTTCGCTGACGTCGTCAACCACTGAGGTTGCGGGGGTTCAGCACAGGCGCTCCCCCGCTCCCTCTGCCGGTGTGTCCGCTGGGCGGCAACTGCAGCCGGGCCGCCACGACCAGTACCCCGACCGCCGTTGCCGCCGACGCCGGGATCTGATGACGGGTATCAGTGCATCAGCCCGCCACCGTCGCAGACCAGTGTCTGTCCGGTGACCAACGCTGCGTCCGGCGACGCCAGGTAGGAGACCAGCCCGGCGAAGTTCTCGGGCGTTACGAACTCCTGGATCGCCTGGCGGCGCATTGTCTCGGCGAACACCTCTTCCCCTGAGTGCGCCCTGGTGCCGGGGGTGGCGACCTGTGCGGGAGCAACCGCGTTGACTGTGATCCGGTGCTCGCCCAGCTCACGAGCCATCACCCGGGTCATCCCGATGAGCGCGCCCTTACTGGCGACATAGGCGATCTGGCCCGGCGCCCCCGTGAAGAAGGTGCGCGAGGCGACGTTGATCACGCGTCCGCGATACGCGCTCTCCTTGAGCAAGGGCAGACACGCCTGGACCATGAGCAGCGGACCGACAGCGTTGACGTCGAAGAAGCGGTGGAGCTCCGCGGGTGTGGTCTCCAGCAAACTAGAGCGGCCGGACAGCAGCCCGGCGTTGTTGACGAGGACGTCGACTGCGCCATACGCCTCGCCGATCTCCTGGACCGTGCGGCGTGTCGCCACGGGATCGCTGACATCGCATAGCCAGCGCCGCACGCCGGCGGACTCGCCCGAGGCCTCGGTGCCGACAGTGTCGGCGATGTCCAGGGCTGCGACGGTGAACCCGTCACCCGCCAACCGGCGCACGATGGCGGCACCGAGACCACCACCTGCACCTGTGACCACGGCGACGCGCGTGCTGTGGCCGTCCAAAACGATCATGTCGTCTTCTCCTGCTGAGGCGTGGTCGATCGACAACGGGTACGGCCACGCTATGCGCCGGGAAGCACCGGGATCATCGGACAGATGACTTCCCTGGGCCGGCGCGTTGTCGTGATCCCAACTCGTCATCCGTCCCGCTCAGGCGGCAGCTCCTGTTCGGCCCAGATGCACTTTCCGTCACCGAGGAACCTGGTTCCCCACCGCTGGGAGACGGCCGCCACCAGCTGCAGGCCGCGGCCGCCTTCATCGCCAGCGCCCGCGCGCCGGATGCGCGGGGACGTGAGGCTGCCGTCGTAGACCTCGCATATCAGTGAACGGCTGCGCAGCAGACGCAGCCGTATCGGGCCCTTGGCGTGTCTGACGACGTTGCCGACCAGCTCGCTCGCCACCAGTTCCGTGGTCATGACGAGATCGTCCAGATCCCAGAGTGCGAGCTGCCTGCGAATGTACTCGCGGGCCTCAGCGGCCGCCCGTGGATCCTCCGCTAGCTGAAGTGAGGCGACGTCGCCGGCAGGTGTGCTCCGCGTGTGAACGACGAGAAGTGCCGCGTCGTCCGTGGTCTGGTCGCTGTCGGGCAGCAGGGCGGAGACGACAGCGTCGCACAGGCTGTCGAGGCGGTTGGCGCCGCCGTCCGACCGTTCGCAGGAGAAGTACGACATGCGGGTCACCGTGTCGGCCAGGGCGTGCCGCAGCTCGGTCAGTCCCTGGTCGATGTCGCGGGTGGCGGATTCGACGAGGCCGTCCGTGCAGAACACGAGCAGGCTCTCCTCCGGGAGCTGCAACTCATAAGTGTCGAAAGGCGGTTCGGCGGCGCCGAGCGGTGGGTTGACGGTCACGTCAGGGCAGCGGACCGTGCCGTCGGGGTGAACGACCAACGGCGGTGGATGACCCGCCACCGAGAAAGAGCAGATACGTGTCACCGGATCGAAGACGGCGTACAGGCAGGTGGCGTAGTAGTCGTACCCGAGATCAGCGACCAGGCCATTGAGTTGGCCGAGCAGTTCCTCGGGATCCATGTCCAGGTCGGCGAGGGTCCGTACCGCCGTTCGCAGCCGTCCCATGGTGGCGGCTTCGGTGATGCCGTGCCCCATCACATCGCCGATGACCATGGCGACACGACCGCACGACAAGGTGATCACGTCGTACCAGTCACCCCCCACCTCATCGCCGCTGCCTGCGGGCAGGTAGCGGGCCGAGGCGGAGACTGACGGCAGGGGCGGCAGGGATCTGGGCAGCAGGCCGCGCTGCAGTCCCTGCGCCCGCGAGTGCTCCGCGTCGTACAGGCGTGCCCTCTCGAGCGCCTGGGCCACCAGACCACTGAGTGCGGTGAGCAGGACGCGTTCCTCCTCGCTGAAGGAGTGCGGCTGGGAGAAGGAGACGACACCGCACCCAATGAGGTGTCCGGAGGCGATGAACGGCAGGAACGCCCACGCGTTCTTGGGTGACAGCGTCGCCAGATGCTTCACGTCGGGATAGATACGGACGAACTCTTCAGGTGACTCGACGAACCGCGGGGTGCGGGTACGAAGCACGTCGGTGGCCGCGCTATTGGCGCTGAGGGGAATCCTGTCGATGTGGCGCAGGAATTCCTCGTCGTACCCCACAGCGTCGACCACCCGTATGTGTCCGCCCTCGATCGCCTCCACCGCCAGTCCGTCGGCACCGAACGTCGGCAGGACATGATCTGCGACGGCCCGTACGACGTCCTTCGAGGTCACCGCCTCGGACAGGGCCATGGTCAGCTCGCTCATCCGGCTGGCCAGCTCGGCTTCCGTCTGCCCTGTGGTCGCTCTCTGCGCCTCCTCCTGCCGCTGGTTGGTGACGTCGGAGAACGCGACCGTCAGCCCGCCGTTGCCGACAGGAACGGCACGCACCCGCCAATGACGTCTGTCGCCCGGCCAATGACGATCGAACCCGACGGCCCTGTTCTCTGCGGACGCCCGTCGGCACTGGCCTTCGAGTCCTGGGACGCGCGCTGCAGAAACGTCCCAGAGGCCACGGCCGAGCAGTGGACCGCCAGAGGCGAGGAGTCGCTCGGCTCCCTCATCGGCGTATGAGATCCGCCAAGCGTCGTCGACGACCAGGAAGGCGTCACTCACCGCGTGCACCAGGACCAGCGCCGCCTCGTAACCGGCGTCCGTGGCGGGAGTGGTGTCGCGTTCCAGGCGCCCACCCGCCCACTCGGCTACCGACCCAAGGAAGGTCTTTTGCGCGGTGCTCGGCTCGCTGTGCCCCGCCGTGATCACGGACAGCGCGCCGACGGGGCCGCGGTCCCCGGGGAGCGGCACAGCGGCCACGCCGGCAACCCCAACCGTCCTACCTTCGCCCGGAGCCCAGACGAAGCCGCCTAGGCTCACGGCCCGGGCAGGCGCCGCGGACCCGTCCTCCAAGAGTACGGCCCATGGGTCGCAGGCCGTAGGCGCAAGCCCACACGTTGTGACGAGATGCAGCAGACCGGAGCGAGGATCACGCCAGTGGGCAAGGCCACCGAGCCCGCCCAGTTCCGCTGTGGCCTGCTGAAGTGCCAACACCAACGCTTGGACACCGGACAGCTCTTGGCCGGCGGACGTCAGAAGCCCGAGCCGCCGCGGCCCGAGCGCGTCGGCGCCCTCCTCAGGCACCGCATGTCCGATGACCACCCTGCCTCCTGCTCGTACGCAGGTCTGCGTCGGCCGCCCGGCGCTCGGTGCGACCCGAGCGACGATGGCGAACGCCGGCTCCGATGCAGTCCACCGCCACCTCCACACTAGTACTCCAGCAGGATTTCGCTGCCTGACCTGGTCTTTTCGCCGGGTGGCGGAGTGTAGGGGACTTCGATCGTGCGGGGGTGGTCTCACGGAGAGCACCCCTCGATCATGCGACAGCGCCGCAGGTAGTGACAGCGGCGGGCGACTGCTTGGCGTCGGCGGCGCCAGTTCGACCAGCTCAGCGCGTGGTGTCGTCCCTGATGTCCGCTCAGGTGCGGGGGCCGGGCACGACAAGCTGCCAGGAGTCGCCGAACCTCCGCCACTGTGAGCCCGATGGCCCCGGGGGTCTCACCTGTTCCGCCCCTTTTTCCCAGGGCTGGTGTGCCGTAGCGGCCAGGAAAGCGTGAGCGAGCATGGCCAGAGTGATGTGCCGATACCAGCCCACGTAGCGGCGGAGCGGCCTGGTCGGGTAGGACCGCCGCATTGCTGCGGCGGTCCCCCCTCAGAACCGTGCGGGCCCGTTGTCCGAGCACACGGCTCAAGCAAGCCCTGATGGCTCGCGGGCGTATGCAGGTGCTGGGTTGTGTTTGCGACGTCGTTCGGCCCAATAGTCGACAAGGGCTGGGTCGTCGACGGACGCGTGATGGAAATCAATGGCGGTCGAACGCCTGAACAGTCGCCTGTCGCCGGGTTCGCCAGCCTGGCCCGGTGACGATAATGGGCGGCGCGCAGGGGCCGTGCCGACCGCGCCGACCGCGAGAAAGGGGCGCAGGTCGGTGTCCGGGTCGACACCCTCGCGCTCGGCGAGCTTGCGCGCGAGACGGTCCTCGATCGACAGGGCGCGCTGGAGGTAGGCGGCCAGCAGCGGCGGGGAGTTCTCCAGCAGCCACACGATGCGCGTCAGCATCTCTGAGCTCGACCCGTCACACACATGCTCGTGGCGTTCATCGACGAGCACAGGGGCCGCATCGGCGGCGTCGAGCCGATCTGCCGCGTGCTGACCGCACACGAATGCTGGATCGCCCCGTCCACATGAACGCCCACAAGCGCCAGGTGATGTCGGCCGCCCGCACCGTCCGCGACAGCGACAGCGAGTCAAGACCGCAGCACCGAAGTCGCTCCTGGTGATGGTCGATCGGCTCGGCGTCCTCCGCCGATCGGCGGAGGCGGTCCGGAAGCTTGGCAGAGGCGTCAGGGCGTCCGGACCGGCGACGTTGGGCGCATGACTCAGATCGAGATCTCACACGAAACGTCACCTCCGCGGCACGGGGCACCGGCTGAGCCCGCCGCCGTGGTCGAACAGCAGCCGTCGGTGGGGCGGTTGGTCGGGGTGGACCTGGCCCGTGCGCTGGCGGTGTTCGGCATGTTCGCGGTACACGTCGCCCCACCTGCCGAGGACGTGGGTGGCTTCGGCGGCTGGCTGCTGGAACTGACCGAGGGCCGGTCGTCGATCCTGTTCGCCACCCTGGCCGGGTTCTCGCTGATGCTGATCGCCGGCCGTCGGGAGCCGAAGACCGGCCTGGCCGGCCGGCAGGCGAAGGTCCGGATCGTGATCCGGGCTGTGGTCCTGCTGGCACTGGGCACCGCGCTGACGATGCTCAAGACCGGGATCCTGGTGATTCTCGCCTTCTACGGGGTGTACTTCCTGCTGGCACTGCCCCTGATACGGCTGCGGGCCAGGACCCTCGCGATCATCGCGGCCGTGCTCGCGGTCGTTGGGCCGCAGGCGGCGTTCGGCCTGAGGTGGCTGCTGGGGGAGTCGACGGCGAAGAGCATCAACACCTACGACCCGATCGCCCGGCTCGGCGGCGACGGACTGCTGGGCCTGCTGCTCGACGGTTACTACCCCGCGATCACCTGGATGCCGTTCGTGATCGCCGGCATGGCACTGGCCCGGCTCGACCTGGCCGCCGGCGTGGTGCAACGCCGACTGGCCGCGCTCGGCCCCGCGCTGATGACGCTCGGATACGGCACCGCCTGGCTGACGGCAAGGCTGTACCCGCCCACTCAGGCAGACAAGTCCGCTCTGAAGGAAGCCTTCGCGAACGTGGATCCGAAGTCGATCGAATCCCTGCGACCGGGATCGCCGGCCTTCGACTACATCAACAACAAGGTTACGGACAGCGCGAACATGGCCCAGTCGCTGCTGGGAGCCGAGCCGCACAGCGGTACGACCTTCGAGATCATCGGCGGCCTCGGCGTGGCGATCACCGTGCTCATCTGCGCGACCGTGGCCATGGCCCGGTTGGCGTGGCTGCGCCGGCTGGCGAGCCCGCTCATCGCCGTGGGCACCATGTCCCTGACGCTCTACGTCGCCCACGTCGCTGCCTACGCCATGCTGCCCGATGAGACCACCGGCACCTTTGTGCCACTGCTCGGGTTCATCGCCGGGGCCATCCTGTTCGCCACCGTTTGGTCGCGCTTCTTCAGCCGCGGACCGCTGGAGTACCTGCTCAACAGCACCACCAAACTGGCGAAGTTCGTCCGGTGAGACGCGGCGTGTCAGGGCACGTTCGCCCTTCGCTCGAACGAGGTCGGCCCTGGCTGAGCCCGGATACGATGACCACGGCCCCCGTCCTCGGGTACGGTCGGCGCCCATCACGGGCTGCCAATCATCACTGCACTGCTGTGGCTGGTGACCCCGGCCAGCGTGGCCCGGACGCGGCTGCGCTCACCGGTCGGGCGACCGCCCGGCTCGGCGGCCACCGTCATCGTCGTGGAGGTGCCGTGGCTCGTTGGGCGAAACTCGCCGAGGTCGTCACCGCCGAGGCGGTGACGACCTGGCAGCACCTGGCACGACAGGGCAGGTTGCTGTTGGCATGGTGGTTGTTCCTGCCTGCCACGGCGATCGTCACGGCCGTCATCAACGTGCCCGGGCAGCCCGCAACGGCGATCGGCCTGCTGGCCGCCGCTGTTGCCCTGCTCTGCCGATTCACCTGGCCGATCACCTCGCTGCTGGCCGGGACCGTCGTCGCGGCAGTGGCGTTGATCTTGCCGAGCACGACTTTGTCGGTTTTTCTCTGGCCGGTGAGCGTGATGCTCGCCTATGCGGTGGGCCGCCAGGTACCGGACACCCGCCGCGCCGTGGCCGCCTTGGCGCTCGCCACCGGCGTGCAATCCGCGGCCAACCTCGTCGACCTAGCCGGGCTGACGGTTGACCTAGAGGATGTCGGCCGCATCGTCGTCATCAATGTGCTCCTGGTGGTGCTGCCGGGCGCCATCGGCATGCGGCAGGGGGAGCGAGCCCGGGCCATGGATGCCCTGCACGAACGCAACGCCCTGCTGGAACGCGCCAACCTGCTCGGCGAGTCGCAGGCCCGGATGCAGGAAAGGGCGCGCATCGCCGGCGAGATGCACGATCTGCTCGGGCACCGGCTCAGCCTGATCGTCCTGTACGCCGGGGCCCTGGAGATGCGCACCCGCACCGCGGCCCCCGAGATCAACGAGCAGGCCGACCTGCTACAGACCACCTCCCGGACCGCACTCGAGGAGCTTCGCACCGTGCTGGGCATCCTGCGCCTCGACGGCGCCGAACCACCGGACGGCACCGAATCGGTGGTCGGCACGCGCGAGGATGTCAGCAACCTGGTCGCCGAAGCCCAGCATGCGGGCCTGCCCATCACCCTGTCCTGGCGCGGCGGCGACCTCACCGACGCCGGCATCGGCATCCGCCGAGCGGTGAACCGCATCGTGCGCGAAGCCCTCACCAACGTGCACAAGCACGCCCCGGGTGCGCCCACGCGGCTCACCGTCACCGTCCACACCGACAAACTCACCATCAGCGTACGCAACGCCGCACGCCCGCCCGCCGTCCCGCCCCCCAGCAGCGGCCTGGGACTGGCAGGCCTGCGCGAACGCGCCCGCCTGGCCGGTGGGGACTTCACCGCCGGCACCGACCCGATCACTGGCGACCACGCCCTCACCGCCGAGCTTCCCCTGCGCCATTGAAGCCCGGGCACAATGAGCCCCACCATCGATCAACCCGCCCTGGCCGACGCGCAGATGCTCCCCTCCCGTGCCCGGGCCGAAGACGGGCCCTTCCACGACGCATCACGAAGGAAGACCAAGACGGCCTTCATCGCCCTCGCCGGAGTCGCCATCGTGGTCTGCGGCGGCCTCGGCTCAGCGTCTGCTACTACTTCGAGTTTGGCGTCTCGCCACAGACCTACCAGCAAAGCAAGATCGGCGACACCCAGGACAGGGTGCGCGAGCTGACCGGCGGCGACAGCATGACCGCCCGCACAGCGGGCCAGGCTGAACAGCCGACGGCGCCGGCCGGCACCACGTGCGACTACGCGCTGGCCGAGGGCTTCGGGCACGTGTTCCGGTTCTGCTTCAACGACGCCAAGCTCGCGCAGAAGGTCGAGATCCGGACGCCGTAGGCGGAACCCGGCAAGCCGACGCTTCGCGTGGGCTCGACGAGGCGGATCAGGAACGGCTGCCTGGCGGAAGAACTCCGGCGTCGTGCGCCAGGATCGCCGCCTGAACCCGGTTGGTGCAGCCAAGGACGGAGAGGATGCGACTGACGTGAGACTTGGCGGTGCCTTCGCTCATCAGCAGCGCCTTGGCGATCTCAGCGTTCGAGCAGCCCTCACGCAGCAGGCACAGCACGTCGCGCTCACGGTCGGTCAGAGCCGCGACACGGCGCCGCGCCTCGTCGGCCTGGCTCACGTCGCGGTTGACGTGGCGATCGATCAGCTGCCTGGTGACCCGAGGCGAGAGGATGGGATCACCAGCGGCCGCCACCCGGACAGCCCTGATCAGATCGTCGGGCGGGGTGTCCTTGAGCAGAAACCCCGCAGCGCCACAGCGCAGCGCCCGGGTGACGTACTCTTCCTCACCGAAGGTGGTCAGCATGACCACACTTGTCCGCGGTGCCACCTTCCCTATCTCGACGGCCGCGGCCAGCCCGTCGACACCGGGCATGCGAATGTCCAGCAGCGCCACGTCAACGAGGTGTTTGCGAGCGAGCTCGACGGCGCCGGCACCGTTGTCCGCCTCGGCCACGATCTCGATGTCATCGGCGACCTCAAGCACGAACCGGATCCCGGCGCGGATCAACGCCTCGTCGTCTGCCAACAGCACCCGAATCACCCTGCCACCCCACTCAGTCAGCCGCGACGCCCCTGACGGCCAACGCGCGAGCCGACTCCGGTCAGCACGCGGCGAGTCCCGCGGACGTTGGCGCCTCAATTATCAACGGACGGCATGGCGGCGCACACCGAACGGTAAGGTGAGGCGTTTCAGGCTGGTCTGACGGTAATTTCCCCGCCTCCGGGTCACGGTCAGCCCGGGTGGCTGATGTCGAGTCGGTCACCCGGAACGTGATGATTGCCCCCGGAGCGGCGTGCGGCCGCCGTTGGTGGCCGAAGCGGCGGAATCGGCGCTGGTGAAGATGACTGCTGCCGCTGGCGGCAGGGACGGTGTGGGTCGAACGCTGTCAGGCAGCCAGCAGGTAGCGCACCGCTGTCTCTGCCGGATCGGCGGTGAAGGCGTCGTCATCGACGGGTACCGGCCTGGCGAATCGTGGACCGTATGCGACACGGATGACCGATGCGGCGAGGACGGTGCTGAAGCAGTGGCGAACCGCGGTCTCGGCGTCCGGGAGCATGATGGCGTCCACCGCCCTCAGGACCACCCCCTGGCGCGACAGCCAAGCCCGATCAAACGGACAACGGAGAATCAAACGCTCACTCAAGTCCTGGCTCATCTTCCGCAGAGCACGGTGCAGCCCGAACCGATTGTCGCCCAGCGCCGCAGCGATCCTCACGCTGGAGTAGCAATTGAAAGAGCGCGGTCAGTAAGTTCCTGCCCTGGCATGGTCGGCATGCTGGTTGGCGCGCACGGCCAGGTAGACGGCGTGCACCGCGAGAGTCCGTTCGACTTCGTCGATGATCGGGGCGAAGAAATCCTGTCGATGGTTGGCGTCGGTCATCGAGGTGATGGCGAAGAACATGCCGCCGAAGGCGGCGAAGAGCGTCGCGTTGCGCAAGAGAGCAATCGGAACGCCAGGGAGAACGACCGAGACTGCGGGCGTACTCCCGATCCACTGTTTCGCTGTTTCCGGTGTGACCACTATCAGGCCCAGGACGAGGAAGAACGTGAACAGCGCGAAACCGAACACCATCGCCTGAACCAATTGGCGGACGGCGAACAGCAGCAACAGGTTGCGCACCTGACGCCTGTTCAGGGACACAGGTGCAAGTGAACAGCGGTGTGTCAGCTCGCCGATGTCCACAACTTCCAGGGGTGTGCCTCGGCATGCCGACGACAACAGGGACGGTGTGAGGTCCTGCTCGACCCGCCCGATCTCGTCGTGAAGACGACCGGCTGCCGCAAACACGGTGACTCCCACGAAAAGTGCGACGAACAGGGCGACCCTCCACGACGAGAGCCTGTTCATCACCTGCCACAACTCGCTGGTGAAGAAGAGGAAGAGGGTGACGAACAACATGGGCGGCAGCGCCCGGCCGAGTACGAGCGGGCTGTTGCGCAGGTCGTGGACGGCGTGTCCGATCGCGCGGCGCATCAGTTCACCGAAGCCGTATGTCGTGGCTACGAGCGCGATGACGAAGACAACGGCGAAGAGCACGGCGGATGCCAGGAGGCCGATGACGTATGCGCCGACAGGTGTGACGGGATCCTCGACGGCGAGTTGCAGCTCAGGTGTCACAACAAAAATCACGGCAAAGCCGGTGAGGAGCGCGACGGCGGCCGGCGGCGGGAAGCGGCGTAGCCGCCGGACAAACACTCTGATAGTTGTCCAGACGGCCAGTGTCGCCACGAGCACCGCGCCGAGCAGGACCCATTGCAGCAAGCCCGCTTCCAGCGGTACCAGCCAGGTGAGGCTGGCCATGCTCACGAAGGACAGTGTAGGCAGCATCCGGGGCAGGACATTCCTTATGACGCCGTATCCCTCGATCATCGTGGGGGTGCCCTGACGGATGAACCAACGTTCCGTCCGGCGCAGGACGACTGATGAGGCAGTGATTCGCATACGGTGATGACGCCTCGCGATCGAGTTCGAGTAGACAGCGATTCGGAATCGCCACAATGTGAACAGAAATCTCCCCGCCACGTCGCCGTGGCCGGGGAGGCGGGCGGCCGGGCATGCCCGGCCGCCCGAGCCGGTCAGTTGCCGGGGACTGCGGTGTGCGGTGCCCGTACGCCGTCCGGGACCGCGGTCTCGGGTGCGGCGGAGGTGCCGCCCGAGGTGGCGCGGGTGAACGCAGCGGTGCCGCCGAGAAGCGGGACGTGAACTGACGTACGGGCCAGGTCCAGGGTGAGCGTCGGGGTGGTGGACGGTGGGTCGATGAGGTTCTTGTCCGTGCCCGCGACGATCAGGGTCAGGCGGTGGCCCTTGGGGACGACGTGGTCGGTGGCCGCGAGGTCGAGCGTGATGGTGTAGGCCTTGCCCGGGGTGAGCGGGACTCCCTTGTGGTCGGAGGCGTGGTTGCCGAGGTCGGCCCACCCGCGGCTGAACACGGTGTAGTCGACGGACTTCTTCTTCACCCGCGTGGCCTTGAAGCAGGCGCTGTCCCGCTTGGTGCTGCTGCCCCAACAGGTGCGGTTGGTGAGGGTGGTGATGCCCTCGGCCTTGTGGGCATAGTCCCGGATGGTGGCGGGGCCGAGGTCGACGAGGACGGCGGACAGGTGGGCCGTCGACGTGGTCGGGGTGGCGGTGACGGTGACCTTGGTGGAGCCGGACAGACGCAGGTCGCTGGTGAGCGGCTTGGTCAGGAAGCCGGCCTTCTCGGGCGTCGTGCTGCCGATCCGCGCCGCCCAGTCGGTTTCGCTGCGCGCCCGGTTGTCGGTGAACCTCTCGGTGCCGGTGCCCTTGCTCAGGCCGAGGGTCCCCACGCCCGGCCGATTTCCGGTGGCCGGGTGGAGGGTGGTGGTGTGCGTGGCGCGCGGCGGCCAGAGCTTCGAGGTGACCCACTGGTCGGGGTGGCGCTCGATGTCGGCCATGGGCTCGCGGTCGATGCCGTTGGCGTAGCCGAGGAGTTCGTGGTCGAACCAGCGGTGCAGGGTACGGACCCAGTCGGCGCGCCGGAAGTCGAAGGGGTCGACGTGACCGGTCTGGGAGAGCCAGACCTTGCGCTCGACACCGTGCTTCGCGAGTGCGTCCCACCACTGGCCGACGTGCTTGGCGCGGACGTTGAGGTCCTGCATCCCGTGCACGAGGAACACGCTCGCGCGGACCTTCGCCGCGTCCTTGACGTAGTCGCGCTCGCTCCACAGAGGCGTCCAGTCACCGCTGCGCGGAGCTCCGTCGATGAGCTTGCGTTCCATGGCCGCACAGTGCCTGGAGGCGTCGTCGCTCTGCACCGCCCAGGACAGCCAGTCGGGGCCGAACTCGGAGAACGGAGCGCCCTTGGCGAAGTAGTAGTCGTACCAGGAGGAGATCGCGCTGATCGGAACGATCGTCTTCAGGCCCTTGACGCCGGTGGCGGCGACGCCGCCCGCGATGGTGCCGTCCCAGCTCTTGCCGATCATGCCCGTGCGGCCGTTGGTCCAGGTCGCCTTGACGGCGGTGCCGCCGCGGCGGCTGGTGTAGGCCCTGGCGCGGCCGTTCAGCCAGTCGATGACGGCCTTCGCGGACCGGATGTCGTTGCGGCCGCCGACATCGACGCAGCCGTCGGAGCGGTTGGTGCCGGCGAGGTCGACGCCGACGAAGGCGTAGCCGCGGGGAACGAAGTAGTTGTCGTAGAACAGCGGCATCCGGCTGACGCGACCGCGCGTGTCGTACGTCTTCTTCTGGTCTTCGTTGCCGCGCCCGCAGCAGGAGTAGTACGGGCTGGCGTCCATGATGACGGGGACCTTGCGGCCCTGCCGGGCAGGTTCGCGGGGCCGGACGATGTCGGCGGCGACGCGGTCGTTCTTCCCGTCACGGTCGCTGTCGAGGCCGGTGTCCACCCAGACGGACTCACGGACGGCATGGGCGTAGGAGTAGACCGGTTGGCTTTCCTTCGGGGCGGGGCGGCCTGGGCCGCCGCCGGGGTGAGGAAGGCAGCCAGCAGGGTGGCCACGGAGGCGGTCGCGTACGTTCTGTAGATCGTGAAGCGCGTGCGTTTCTGTATACGCGGAGGCGGCCCAACGACTGCGGGCACGGTCGCGATGATCGCGTGCCGTGGAGGTGGCGTTTCGTGCGAGAACTCTGTCTGAGTCATGCGCACAACGTCGCCGGTCCGGACGCCCTGACGCCTCTGCCAAGCTTCCGGACCACCCCCGCCGAATGGCAGAGGACGCCGAGCCGATCGACCATCGCCGGGAGCGACTCCGGTGTCGCAACGGGAACCGAGATGAGCCTGCATCGTGTCCCTGCAGCTCTCCGTCCGGGCCGCGTTCTACTTGAGGATCAGGGGGTCTGTCAAACGATTTACAGTCCTGCGGAACGGCATCTCCGGCCGGCCTCCCGGTCCGCGACCAGCACGGGCATGCCTATGCCAACCTCGCGACAGACGACAAGCCGGGCTTGTGCCGCTGACCTCCACATCCGTCTACGCGAGGCTGATCCACAAGCGAGTGGCCCGCGGGCAGCGCAAGGTGGTGGCGGCCAGTCGGATCGTCCGTGGCCGCTCCATTCGAGGCGTATGGGTTTGGGTTTGGTGGTCAGGGCGATGCCTGCGGCGTTGTCGTGGGCGGAGGCGGGCAGGACGACGCAGTCGATGACGAGGCCCAACATGTCCACGGCCAGGCATCTCTTCCTGCCCGGTACCGCGGCGTCCCGGCCCGTCGTCGCGGCCGGGACTCCGACGGAGGCGTGGATGCTCTGCGTGTCCAGGACCACCAGGCTCGGGTCGGTTAATCGTTTCCGTTTCTCCCGCAGCTGCCAGCGCAGCAGGTCGTGGATGTCCTCTGTCCCCTCGTCGCGCCAGAGGTAGAAGTAGTACTTCACCGCTCCGGGCGGGGGCATGTCGTGGGGCAGGAACTCCCACTGACAACCCGTGCGGTTCTGGTAGAGGATCGCGTTCACGATCTCCCGCATCGCGTACGTCCCCTGATGGCCGCTGACCGGCGGATGCCGGGCCTTCCATGCCGTGATCACGGGCTGCACAAGCCCCCACTGCTCGTCGGTGAGATCGCTCGGGTACGGCTTGCGCATGTCCATGCCACATCCCCGCGAACCCCGAACGCCCGACCGGCAGCGATGCCCCAACGTCACACCATCGAGCGATGACAAGGCCGACGGAACGCCACATCCCGCACTCTCACGATCGAGTCCCGCTGGCACCGACCGTGTCATGGGACTGAAACAGCCTCACTGACCCCATCGAGCGGTGATGGCCGATCGGCTCGGCGTCCTCTGCCATTCGGCGGGGGCGGGTCCGGAAGCTCGGCAGACGCGTCAGGGCGTGCGGACCACGCATGATCCCATCAACAACACAACGCCCTTGGAGGCACCATGCGCACTCGCACAGCCGCCTGCGTCGTACTGCTCGCCCTCACCGCCTTCACCACCGGCTGCGGAAGCTCCGAGAGCACCAGCAAGCCGAGCAAGTCCAGCAGCCCCCCGACCACCGCCGGCACCACACCGGCAGCCGCCAGCGCCGAAGACCTGAAGGCCTGTACGAAGGCCCTTAAGGCCGCAGTCGATGCGGACTCCGAGGACGAGGAGTTGAAGAAGACCGCCGAGTGCGACGGCCTCAGTGAGAGCGACTACGAGAAGGCGGCGGCTGGAGTCCTCGAGGACCTGAAAGGCTGAGACGCACTGCAGGACGCCATCGGCGAAGCCTCCCC
Organism: Streptomyces sp. UG1; assembly: GCF_049974585.1. Lineage (NCBI taxonomy): Bacteria > Bacillati > Actinomycetota > Actinomycetes > Kitasatosporales > Streptomycetaceae > Streptomyces > Streptomyces sp. UG1. Next base: position 185,429 of record NZ_JBNGGG010000008.1, read on the forward strand.
GACCGCCCCAGCTCTGGCCGACCCCGACGAGGCCGTGCACGAGCCGGACCGACCGTCGCGGGCTGAAGGCCCCTGCGTCGCCCACACCTTCCGTTCTAGTGGTCGTCGCAACACCCCAGTTCAGGGGATGCGATGAACTTCGAGATTCGGAAGGTACGGAGCCCTCAGGGCCGCAAGAAGCTCTCTGCTGAGCGAGCTGCATACGTCCAGCTCATGCGGCAGGGTGTGAGCAACGAGGACGCGTGCCGAATCGTCGGGGTGAACTCGAAGACCGGCAGGCGCTGGCGCAATGGACGCAGACCGTCCGGCCGGAACAAGGCGGCATCACCGGTTCGTCCGGTGGTGCCGCCGTCCGCTTCTTCGTCCCGCCGAGGCCGAAGACCGGGCCGTCCCCGGCCACTGGGAGGGTGATCTCATCATCGGCAAGGACGGCGCTTCGGCGATCGTCACTCTCGTCGAACGCGCCACCCGCTACGTGATGCTCCTGCACCTGCCCGACGGCCGCAGCGCCGAACACGTCCAGGACGCCCTGGTGGACACCGTCCGGACGCTGCCCGAACACCTGGTCCGCTCTCTCACCTGGGACCAGGGCGCGGAGATGGCCACCCACAAGAGCTTCAGCACGGCCAATGCGGACGCCCGGCGACACCGTCCAGCAGGGCGATGCCTGCGGCGTTGTCGTGGGCGGAGGCGAGCAGGACGACGCAGTCGATGACGAGGCCCAACACGTCCACGGCCAGGCCACACCGCAGCCCAGGCCCCCGCCCCCTCCGGACGCTGTTGGCACGATGAGTTCCCTCGGCTCAGGAAGCGGTGAAGTCCTGCGGCTCAAAGCGACCGACCTCGGCGCGAAGCCGGTCGGTGGACCAAGGCCAGCTGAAACTGTTGCGGCCGTTGGCGTCGAGGTAGTAGCTCCTGCACCCACCGGCGTTGTAGACGGTGCCGGCCAGCGCGGTCTGGAGCCGGGCGTTGTACGCGGCCTGCACGTCGCCGCGTACCTCCAGCACCGCCCAACTCTCCTCCCGTGCGGCCTTGATGGCGCCCAGGACGAGGTCGAGCTGTGCCTCCAGAATGGCGAACGCCGACGAGTGCCCGGTGCCCAGGCCGGGGCCGAGGAGCAGGAAGGCGTTGGGGAAGCCCGTGACGACGGTGCCGAGGTACGCCTCGGGGGAGCCCTGCCAGCGGTCGGCGAGCGAGTGGCCGGCTCCGTCTCGGACGAGGCCCGCGAGCGGCATGTCGAGGATGTGGAAGCCGGTGCCGAGGATGATCGCGTCCACCTCGGCGGCGCTGCCGTCGGCGCCGTGCACGGTGTTGCCTTCGACGGCGTGCACCGCGGCGGCGTGCACGTCGACATTCGGTCGCCTCAGCGCGGGGTAGTAGTGGTTGGAGAACAGGATGCGCTTGCAGCCGATGGTGTAGTCGGGGGTCAGCTTGCGGCGCAGTTCGGCGTCGCGGACCGTGGCCCGCAGGTGGGCCCGTGCGATGGCCTGGACGCCACGCATCAGCCCGGGGCGCCGGAATCCACGTCCGAGCGTCTCCATGGCCCGGTACTCCAGCCCTGCCACCGCGGCTCGCGCGCCCGGCAGGTGGCGCATCGCCCACCGTTCGGCCTTCGGTATGTGATGGTCCAGCTTGGGCAGCACCCACTGGGCGGTGCGCTGGAACACATGCAAGCAGGCGACGTCGGGTGCGATCGCCGGGACGAACTGCACGGCCGAGGCGCCGGTGCCGAGCACCGCGACGCGCTTGCCGCGCAGGTCGTAGTCGTGGTTCCAGCGCGCGGAGTGGAACACCTCGCCGGGGAAACCGTCGAGGCCGGGGACGTCCGGGACGAGGGGCTCGTTCCACGGGCCGGCGCCGGCGATCAGGAATCGGGCTGTGAACTCACCGGCGTCGGTACGGACGAGCCAGCGGGCCTGGCCGGGCTGCCATCGCGCTTGGGTCATACGCACCCCGAACCGGGTGTGTTCGCGCAGCCGGTACGTGTCGGCGACCCGCCTCACGTACGTGAGGATCTCCGGCTGATGCGCGTACACCCGCGTCCAGTCCGGGTTCGGAGCGAAGGAGTAGCTGTAGAGGCGGGACGGTACGTCGCACTGGCAGCCGGGATAGGTGTTCGCCCGCCACGTGCCGCCGAAGTCGTCGGCCGCCTCGATGATCAGGAAGTCGCGGATACCGGCGCCGCGGAGTCTGGCCCCGGCGCCAACCCCGGAGATGCCGGCGCCGACGACGATGACCTCGACGTGTGTGCTCATGCCGCGATGCTCCTGTCGATGGCTCGCTTGACGCGGTCGGGTGCGGTGCGCAGGGAGACGTCGAGCGTGGCCGTACGCCGCCGTGGGTCCATGAAGTTGGCCCCCATCACGGCCAGTTCCTCCACCCCGGGCTCGATCCGGACGACGCGGCATCCCGCCGCACGCAAGAGGCGTTCTTCGGCGTCGACGGTCCGGGTCATCCAGCGGCGCAGGATCCGTTCGAGACGGCTCAGGCCGGTGGCGGGTGCGCCCCCGGAGGTCGACATGGGAGCGACGATCACCACCTCGTCCAGCCCCAGGGGTACGAGGAGGTCCGCCGAGGTCGGGGACACGGCGCCGCCGTCGAGGTAGGTCCGCCCGTCGATCCGCACCGGCGGGAACCAGCCCGGGATCGCCCAGGACGCGGCGATCGCGCTGCCCAGGTCCGTGGCCGGAGCTCCCGGCGCGCCGAACGCGACCCGCCGGCCCGAGCGCGCGTCGGCCGCAACCAGCCAGGTGTGCGTGGAATCCGGCCACGGGCGGCCCTCCGCCAGCGCGGCACCGAATCGGTGCAGCCAACGCGCATCACCCCGGCCGCGCGGCAGCAGCCCGACCAGTCCCGACCCCGGCGAGACCTGGCCGCGTACGGCAGCGGTCACCAGCCCCGACCCCGGCAGCCCGGGCCACGGGAGGGGAGGCAGTGCACCCGGGTGGGCGTGGACGTGTCCGAGGAGCACCGGGTCCGCGCCAGTCTCTCCCCGTGCCGCCGCGAGCAGGTCGGACACGGACCGCCCGGAGCCGAGAGCGGACACGACTTCCGCCCCGGCGGACGTCCCCACCGACACCTCGGCGGTCCGCACGTCCCAGTCCAGCTCCGCTTCCACTGCGGTGAGCGCGGCGACCGTCCAGGCGAAGCCGAGCGTGCCGCCGCACCCGACCACCAGTGCACGCCGTGGAGCCACAGATCCCCCTGGAATTCAGATACCAATGAAATCCGGAAGCTAGCGGTATTCTGCGGGCGTGGCAAGACTTACCCGGGCCGAGAGCCAGGCCCGCACCCGCGAACACGTCCTCGACACCGCGCACGACCTCTTCCTGCACGATGGCTTCACGAAGACATCCATCGAGCGGGTCGCGGAGGCCGCCGGCTACTCGAAGGGCGCGGTGTACTCGAACTTCGCGACCAAGAACGAGCTTTGCCTGGCCGTCCTGGACCGCATTGCCCTGCAGCAAGTGGCGTACATCGCCGCCGAGATGGGAGACGCGCCCCGCCTGGAGGACAGGCTCGCGGGTTTCGCCCGGTGGGCCGAGCAGCACATAGGCGACAGCTTGTGGACCGCGCTGGAAGTCGAGTTCGCCACCGCCAACCGCCGCGACGCACACGTCTGCGAACAACTCGCCCACCGACGGCGCGCCGTCACCGAGGCCCTCGCGGACCTCATCCGGGCTCAGATGCAGGAACTGGGCGTCACGCCCCACATGCCCGCGGACACCGCCGCCTTCGTCCTTCTCAGTCTCGGGATCGGCATCGGCGTCCAGCGCGCGTTCGACCCCACCGTTCCCGTACAGCCGCTCGTGGACCTGCTCCGTCAGGTCATGACCGACTGACCCCGCCCCGGATCGCATCAGGCACCCGCGCTCGCGCCGGGTGCCTGATGGGAGCGTGCGCCGAGACAGCGGACTCATGTCCTCAGTCCGTGGCGAGTCCCGCGACCTCGGTGTGGCGCATGATCTTGCCGCCTGCTCCCCAGGTCCGGTCCGGCTGCTCATGGATGAGCACCCGCACCCGGAGCGCCTGGTCCGCGCCGAGCCCCGCGGCGGCCGGCACCAGTTCCGTCGCCTCTCCGACCAGAAGCGCGGGCGTCATCGGCTGCGGTGACCAGCGCCCCAGCAGGCAGCACATGCAGGTAGGACCACAGCAGGGAACGGAATGTCTCCCGGTCGGGTGCGCCCTCCCCACGTGAGCAGGGCACGCGCCAGGTCCCGTTGGATGCTCGCCGCGCCTTCCTCGGTCAGCGCACCCACGGGCACAGTGAGATCGACCTGGGACATAGCCCTTGCTCTCTCTTCCGCCAGGTCCTCGGCGAGACGAGCCTGGTCACCTGTCGACGCCGCACCCCGGCCCAGGGCACCTCCAAGCGGATGTGTTGGCCCGCCTAGGTGCTACGGCGTAGTGGGCCGGTGTGGGGAGCGGAGCACGAGCAGGGTGATCTCGCCGGGGGCGAAGACGCGGAACGGCGGGCCCCAGAAACCGGTGTGCCGCGGCTGGTGTAGAGAAGGGTGCGGGTGCCGTGGTGACGGAGACCGGCGAGGGCGGGCTGGTCGAGGCGGACCAAGTGGTGGAAGGGCCAGATCTGGCCGCCGTGGGTGTGGCCGGAGAGCTGGAGGTCGATGCCGGCGGCTGCCGCCCGGTCGATGAACTTGGGCTGGTGTGCCAGGAGCAGGACGGGTAGGTCGGGGTCGGCGCCGTCCAGGGCTCCGGCGAGGTGGGCGCCATGGCCTGCCAGGCCGGGGGACTCGGCGGTGACGTCGTCCACGCCGGCGACCACGAGGGTGTCGCCCCCGCGTTCGAGCAGCAGATGACGGTTGCGGAGCGGCTCCCAGCCCAGCTCGTCCATCAGGTCGACCCAGCCTTGGGCTTCGCTGTAGTACTCGTGGTTGCCGGTGACGTAGACACGGCCATGGGTGGCCTGCACGGTTGCGAGTGGGGTGGCCTGGGCGCGGCGGCGTTCGGCCGTGCCGTCCGCGATGTCGCCGGTGTGGCAGACCAGGTCGGCTTTCAGGGTGTTCACCGTCTCGCATACGCGTGCCGACCAGCGGGCGCGATCGAGCGGGCCGTAGTGGGTGTCGGTGATGAGGTGCCCAGGAGCGCGCCTGCCAGCCTGGGATTCGCCGAACCAGCTTCCTGGGCCAACCGTTCAGCGAGGCGAACTCGCGCCCTGACCTGCCCTGCGGGCATGTGACTTGCTGATCGGTGGGCCGACCGGGAAACGACATCGACGGCTTCCGCCGCAGCCGCCTGGACCCCACCCAGCGCATGCTCACTCCTGCATGCCGATGCCGAGACCCGCCAGACCTTGGACACCTACCTCCGTGAGCAATGCAGCACCACGCGCACCGCCGAGCGGCTCTTCACTCACCGCAACACCGTGCTGCGCCGCCTGCCCCCCGCCGACGACCTGCTGCCCCGCCCCCTCGCCGACAACGTCACCGCCGTCGCCGCCCCGAAGTGATCCGCTGGCGCGGTTGACCGGGTGCGTCGTCGGCGAGGGTCGGGAAAGCATCGGCGTGCTCAGAGATAGAGACGTTCGTTGATCTTCAGACCGTTCTCCCGGCAGTAGCTCTCGTAGTGATCGATGAACCAGAACACGTCCACCGTCTCCATCACACGGTCCTCCTCGTCGAGGAACTCCAGCGGACCGTTGAGCCAGAACATCGTCTTCATCCCGTGCTCGGAGTAGAGGGTATGGCTGCGCCCCGGGCTCTCCCGGACGAAGTCCCCGGGCTTCCCGACCCAGTCGTACTCCAGGTAGCGCCAGCTGCCTTCGAGGACGTAGCCGGAGACCGGGCCACGATGCCGGTGGCGGCCCAGCGTGCCGCCCTCCTGCACCCACAGCACGTTGGCGGCGCTGCTGCCGCGGACATCAAAGGTGAGGTGCTTGATGAACACGTTAGGCACGAACGGCACCCACGGGCTGCTGTCCTCGCTGATGTACCCCTCCTCCAAGGCGTACTTGTCCCGCATGCGGTCCACGCGCGCCTCGGTCGCGACGTACTGCGCCATGATCTCTTCGGACGTAGTCATGTCACCTTGCCTCATTGCCTAGGTGGGTGTGTGGGTGCGAACGTACGGGCCGACCTGCGGCGGGGGCTTGACTGAGGCCGCACGGTTACTTGAATCTGAGCGCACCCACGACCGGGTCCCCGGAAGGTGCGAAGCAAGGTGGCACCGGTATGACGCTCGACTTCTCCACTGCGCCGCTCGAAGGCCGAGCTCGGCTCGACTACTGGCGCGAGGTGGTCTGTACGACGTTCGTCGAGTACGAGATGGACGTGCCGCAGCCCACGTCCGCCGGGTTCCGGGGCAGGGTCACGGCCCAGACGCTCGGCGACCTGGGCGTCGCGAGGGTGGTCTCCGACCCTCACACGGTGTTCCGGTCCCCGACGCTGATCCGGAGATCGGGCGAGGACGACCTCCTGGTCAACCTGGCCGTCCAGGGCTGTGTGACGGTCTCCCAGCAGGAGCGGGACGCGGTCTTGCGCCCGGGCGACTTCACCGTCTACGACAGTGCCCGGCCCTGCCGTATCGTCTGCGCCGACCCGTTCGAACTGCTGGTGCTGAAGGTGCCCAGGCCGCTGTTCGACGCGCACTGCCCGCTGGCGCGGGATGCGATGGCGACCCCAGTGCCGGGCGACCACGGTGTGGGCGCGCTCTTCGCGCCCTTCCTGCACGCACTGACCGTTCACGCTCGGGGTCTGGCTCCCGACACAAGTGCCCGGATCGGCGGCACGCTGCTGGAGCTGCTGGCCACGGCCCTGTCCGACCGGACCGCCGTCGACAGCCGACTCAAAGCTCCCGGCACGGTCCACATGGTCCGCGCCCGCCGGTACATCGACGACCACATCGCCGATCCCGACCTGTCACCGCCTGTGATCGCCCAGGCGCTGGGCATCTCCGTCCGCTACCTCCACGCGATCTTCCGAGCCGAGGACACCTCCCCGTCGCGCTGGATCCTGCGTCGGCGCGTCCACAGGGCCGCCGGGCTGCTCGCCGACCCGGCCCGGGCAGACCGGAGCGTCACGGACATCGCCTACGCGGTCGGCTTCAAGGATGCCTCGCATTTCACCCGCGCCTTCAAGAGCCACCATGGCGTCAGCCCGCGCGGGTACCGCAGCAACCACACCGCTGCTGCCCAGGGGCCTGCCGCATAGCTCTTGAGAGTCCTTCCTGTCGCAACAGACCTTGCCGTGGCTGGTGAAGACGGTGGCGCCGCACGGATCTTCCGGCGCCCTCAGATCCCGTCGCCGGCGGGGCCATGTCGTTGCGGGACGGCCGCCCAAGCCCGCTCTTCGATCCGATGCACCGCGGCCCGCAGGTCGTCCAGGTGGCGTCGCGCCACTTCCTGCGCGGACATGACCGTCTTGCGCCAGGTCACGTTGACGCATCCCAGTACTTCGCCATGCAGGCGGATCGGTACGGCGATCGAGTTGCGACCGTCGAAGTTGTACTCCGGTGCGCGCACGCTGTATCCGCGGGAGCGGGTGGTCGCCAGCAGACGCCGCAGCCAGCCCGGGTCGTGGGCGTATGCGTTGCCCGGAGCGTCGTGCTCGCGCAGGCGGCGCAGGACCTGCGGGTGCCGAAAAACCCATCCATGGCCTGTGACGTGCAGGCTCTCGCGAACGGTCGTTGGCTGCTGGACAGGCGTGTCAGGCTGATCGATCGTGCTGCTGCGACTGCCCTACCTCGCCGTGTCGAGCGTGTTCGCCTTCATCCGGCTGCTGCCCGTGAGCGCTGTGGACAAGGACATCGAGATATTGACGCTGCGTCACCAGTTGGCTGTCCTACAGAGGCAGATCGACAGGCCGCGCGTCACCCCCGCGGACCGCGCTTTCCTGGCCGCGCTCCTCCACAGGCTCCCTAGGCCCAAGCTGCGGCAGCTGCACCTGATCGTCTCGCCGGAGACGGTCCTGAGGTGGCACCGCGACCTCATGCGCCGTCGTCACGCTGACGCCTCCCGACGCAAGCGGTCCGGCAGGCCACCGACCCGTCGCAGTATCCAGGCCCTTGTCCTGCGCTTGGCCCGCGAGAACAGCTCCTGGGGTATCGGCGCATCCACGGCGAACTCGCCGTGCTCGGCATCAAGGTGGCATCCTCCACGGTTTGGGAGATTCTGCGAGCGCACGGGATCGAGCCGGCGCCCGAACGTGTCCGTCAGACCTGGGCCGCGTTCTTGCGCGGCCAAGCCCACGCGATCCTGGCCTGCGACTTCTTCACCGCCACCACCCTTAACGGACCGGCCCTTTATGTCTTCGCGGTCATCGAGCACGCCAACCGTCGCCGTCGGAACCCCTGTATCAGCCACAGGTCGGCGGTCCGGTCATGGCGGATGCAGCCGCGCCGCAGGGAGAGCACTACTGGTGCAGGGGTGTTATCCCGACCATGCGCAATCCTCGCCCAAGGCGGATGCGCCAGCGCGCTAGTCGAGGCCGTGGGCTCACACCACCCCGAACGTCCGCTCGTGCCGATGAGCGAGCGTAACCTTATGGTGCCGAAGTACGTGCACGACCTCGACTCCCCGGCCCATAGCCCTAAGCTGATCAGGTGGCGGATAACCTGCTCATCCATGGCGGCAACGAGAACGCACTTCGTACCCTGAAGGACACCGGCCAGTATCGAGGCAGGGTCAAGTCGGCATATCTGCGACCGCCGTGGGACACGCAATGGGGGTTCGAGCACCACGAGGCTCCTGGCCGCGCCTCCTGGCTCGGCATGATGCAGGTACATCTGCGTCTGGTGCGCGACCTGCTCGCCCCTGACGGCTCTGTGTGGGTGCACGTCGACGACCAGCAGTTCGCTGACTGCCGTGTGCTAATGAACAAGGTCTACGGCCGATCGAACTTCGTATCTACAGTCGTCGTTCAGAAGCCTGCACGGAATGACTCCCGTCACTTCACGGTCAGCCACGACTACCTACTTGTCTTCGCGAAAGACGCCTCGACATGGCAGCCGAACCCTCTCCCTCGTACAGCCGAATCAGAGCCGAGTTTCCGCAACCCTGACAACGATCCCCGCGGGCCGTGGCGAGCAGCCGACCTGTCCTCTCCCGTTCTTCGTGAGAACCTGCGCTACGAGGTGGTAGGTCCGTTCGGCACGGCCATACAGCCACCTGCCCGACGTTCTTGGCGATTCACCCAGCAACGTTTCGAGGAACTCGATCGCGACGGACGTATCGCATGGTCGCCCGGCGGCCGTCCGACGCTGAAGCTCTATCTATCGGAGGCCCCTGACAAACCGCCCACCACGGTATGGAGCCCGGCCGACGTGGGGACAAGTTTCCAAGCGGGCCAGCACCTGCGCGGACTGCTCGATGACATGCACCAGCCGGCTCCACCGCCGGAACAACTGCTGCAACACATTCTCACGATCGCGACCAACCCCGGTGACCTCGTGTTCGACTACTTCGGCGACTCAGGCACGGCCGCTGCGGTCGCGCACAAAACTGGCCGCCACTGGCTCGCTGTCGACAGCGAGTCGCACGTCGTCCGTGACCGTCTGGACAAAGTGATCAGCGGTAACGACTCAGGCGGCATTACACATGAAGTGAACTGGATAGGCGGCGGTCACTATGACGTAATTGCGGCGGCGAGACCCGACGAAGAATCCGGACCCCCTGATTCGGGCGCCGACGAACATGTGCGGATTCAGGTCGTCACGTACCGCAAAGACGGGAGCGTCGTTCCCGCATTGGACTCGACCGAGAAGGATCACCGATCGGCCGAGCTAAAGGTCATCAGGCAACGCCGCGAACTGCTGCAGGAGCTTCGGGAGGTCGTCAGCGACAGAAGTGCGCCGGAAGCCGCAGTTCAACGGATAGTCGGACGTAATCACTGGATCTTCGGGGGTGAGTACACAGAAGCCTCGGAACGACGTGACCTGTTGCCCCTCGACCAGCACGACATTCTTCTCGTGCGCGCTGACCGCAGCGTTCACGTCGTCGAACTCAAGAAGCCCGGCGCCGCACTTGTCAGGTGGCACCGCAACGGCCTGATCATGTCGAATGAGGTGCACGAGGCGGTGAGTCAATGCAGGAACTACGTTCAGAGAATGGATGACGCTGGACCGACACTGGAAACAATCCACCGGAACACACTTGACCCTGACCACGATTACCTTCGTACACGGGGAACTGTTGTGATCGGGAATCCTGATCACGTGGAGGTACCTGGAGTCACTCAGCAGATGGTCGCCCGTACCATCCGTTCCTTCAACACGGACCAAAGCCGAGTTCAGGTACTCACCTACTTGGATCTGATCGAACACGCGGAAGAAGCACTCCGCTTCGTTGAGGACGACCTCGAAACTCCTGGTATTGAGAGCGAACTTTGATGAGGTACGCGCTGGTCTCTCTGGCGGACAAGTCGATGCACTCTCATGCCGCCGAGCGTGTGTTACCGGCCTGAACTCTGCTCGTGGTCTTGTGTAAGGCGGGCGGCGAGGTAGTCGGCCCAGTCTCGGCGGGCGTAGGTGACCCAGCGGAGGCCGTGTTGACGTGGAGGCCGAGGAGGTCGGCGAGAATTGCGGCGGGCAGGTCGGCGGCAAGGGCCATGAGGGCGCCGTTGCGGGCGGGGCGAGCGCTGATGCCGTGTCGGTTGAGCAGTTGTTCCGTGATCGAGTTCATGCGTGGCATGCGGATCCCGCTGAGCACGACCTTGATGTCCGCTTCCTTCAGAGCGCTGTCAAACAACTCGGGGAACGTCCCGTCCCGGTCCCGAATCATGAAGCGAGCCCGGCAGTCGGCGTCTTCCAGGTCCATGACGAGACAGTTCGCCGTTAACTCTCCGGTATCCCCAGCCGGGATTCTCCCGGGCCAGGCGCAGCACCAGGACGCGGACGGTGCGGGGTCGGCCCGCACGCTTGGGCCGGGAACGGGCCGCGTGGCGGCGCGAGACCAGGTCACGGTGCCGGCGCAGCACAGTGTCCGGGAGCACCAGCAGCCGTGCCCGGCGCAGCACACCGCACGGGAGCCGGTGCAGCAGCGCGGCCGCCAGGAACACCCGGTCACTCGGGGCGAACCGCACCCGATCCCGGCCGAGTTGGCGTTCCAGCACCGTGATCTGATGACGCAGCGCGAGGATCTCGGCGTACTTGTCCTGGTTGCTCACTGGCAGCAGCCGCAGCAGGGCGAACACGTTCGCCACACCCAGATAGGCAAGTGGAAGCAGCACGACAGATCATCCTGCCGGGGCACTCACCAGGTGCCCGGAGCACCCGCCCGAGCGCCCGCGCTCGACACCACCCGTACACCAGCCCCCACCAGGACGGATGAGTTTTTCGGCAGGCGCAGGGTCCCGCTCGTTCGGCCGACAGCGCGGGCAATGCCTGGCTCGTTGTGCGGGCGTGGACGACGAACGGAGCGTTCTGGACCGGTCGCCGTACGGGGCGGCGCAGCACCGTCGCGCGCTGAGGTTCCGCACCGAGGCCGCCCTCGCCCGGCGCCTGGGGGTGATGACAAGGCCGTCAGCGTCGCCGGCCCGGCGAGCTCCGGCGGGACCAGGCGATGCGACGGCTGGTGCCGGCTCGTAGGCTGCCGCCATGACCGAGATCCAGAACCCGACGCCCCGCGACGCCTTCGAGCTGCTCATGGCCGGTAACCGGCGCTTCGTGTCAGGCACCCCGGAGCACCCGAACCAGGACGCCACCCGCCGCACCGAGATCGCACCGGCCCAGCAGCCCTTCGCCGTGGTGTTCGGGTGCTCCGACTCCCGGCTGGCCGCCGAGATCATCTTCGACCGCGGCCTGGGCGACCTGTTCGTGGTGCGCACCGCCGGGCATGTCGCCGGTGCAGAAGTCCTCGGTTCCATCGAGTACGGCGTGAGCGTGCTCGACGCCCCGCTCGTCGTCGTGCTCGGCCACGACTCGTGCGGGGCCATCGCAGCCGCCCGTGCCGCAGCCGACGGGGGCAGGGTGCCCGGCGGCTTCGTCCGTGACGTTGTCGAACGGGTGACCCCGAGCGTGCTGGCAGCCCGCGCCGCCGGACGCGACCAGGCCGAAGAGATCCTGGCCGAGCACGTCGAGCACACCGTGGACCTGCTGCTGGAACGCTCTCGCGCCCTGGCCGAGCGGGTGGCCGCCGGCCGTCTCGGCGTGGTGGGGCTGTCCTACCGGCTGGCCGACGGCAGTGCACAGCTCGTCGCCTCCCGCGGCCTCGATGCGGCGGTCCCCGCCGCGTCCTGACCGCCCCGCCTGTGGCTGCCCCAGCGTGATTTGCCCCGGTCGATGGAGACCCGTATACGTGGAGGGGGAACCCACCGAGTTCACCGCTCGATCACCCCCGGAAGGGCACCGCCCGATGGCTCACGGAGCCGACCACGCGCCCAGCACCGCCCCCCGCGCCGACCTGGCGCGGGCCGCGGGCTGCGAGGTGTGCCTGGGATGGGGAACGGTCGTCACCGACGACGGGCGGCACGAGCTGTGCCCGGCCTGCCAGATGGGCGGGCGCCCAGCCGATTCCGCCACGGATCAGCCCGGCCCCCGCACCCGGGAGCAGTAAGGGCACGGGCACGGCGTCGGTAGTGGTCACACGGTGGGCCGGGGCCCCGCGGCGCGGCGGAGCCGGTTGGCGATCGCCAGGCCCAGCCCCTCCTCCGCCGGCACGGAGGCGACGATGAGGTCGCACCCCTGCTGGTCGAGATCGCGCAGGAACCCGTACAGCCCGCGTGCGTAGGCGGCCATCGAAGCGGGGAGCGCCACCACGGCATGCGCCTTCACCGGGACGTCGGCGAAAGAAGGAGGAAGAAGGACGCCCACCCGGTGCCCCAGCTCCTGCGCCAGCTCCGCTTCGGCGACGACCTTCTCCGGCTCGACCAGGACGACCCGAGCACGCGGCGCGTAGTGGGACGGATGCTGGCCCGGCACCCGCACCCGGCTGGTCGACGGGACCGCGAGCGGGCACCCCAGCACCACTTCGAGGTCCTCACGCGTCACCCCACCGGGCCGCAGAATGCACGGGATCTCCTCCGTGGCATCGACGATGGTCGACTCGACACCGACCTCGCAGGGACCGCCGTCCAGCACGAAGTCGACAGCGTCACCGAGCTCGGCACGGACATGGTCCGCCGTGGTGGGGCTGATTGAGCCGAAGCGGTTGGCAGAAGGGGCCGTGACACCGCCGCCGAACGCCGACAGCAGCGCGAGCGCGACGGGGTGGTCGGGCACCCGCACGGCCACCGTCTCCAAACCACCGGTCGCCTCCAGGGGCACGCGGGAACCGCGCCGCAGGACCAGCGTGAGTGGCCCGGGCCAGAAGTGTTTGGCCAGCAGTCGCGCGGTGGCGGGCACGTCTTGGACCCAGTCGCCCAGTTGCTCCGCGCCGCCGAGGTGGACGATCAGCGGGTGGGAGGGCGGGCGACCTTTGACCTGGAAGATGCGCGAGACGGCGGCGGGGTCCTCGGCGTTGGCGCCCAGACCGTAGACGGTTTCGGTCGGGAGGGCCACCAGCCCTCCGGCGCGCAGCACACCGGCCGCCTTCTCGATGTCACTGGTTCTTGCCGTCACCCGAACAATCCTCTCACTGTCCTCCCCCACACATTCCGTGGTCTCGTCGGCACTAACGACAAAGGTGCACGTCAAGGACCGGCAGCGACCGTGATCAATCTCAGCGCCACCCACGGGTCCGTTGATCCCCGGGGCTGGCGTCAGCCAGTCAAGGCTGACGCAGCGGCCGATCGTTGACGCGATGCGGCACTCATGCGAGGGAAGGTCTCCGGCGCTGGCGTGGGCTTGCTGGAGGATCGATAGGCTCAGGACAAGACTCCGCCACGCTGTCTGTTGCTGAGACTTACGGAGAACGTTGTGGCTGATCCCTCGGTCGAGACGACCACCTCTGGCCGCTGCTTGGTGGCGACGGTCAGCGGCGAGATGGACTACCTGACCGATCCGGTGTTTCGCCCGCAGTTCAAGGAGCTGATCGCCCGGGGCGAACGCTTCATCGTGCTGGATCTGTCCGGGGGGTCGTTCTGGGACTCGGCCGGGCCGAATGTACTGCTCGGGGCATGGCGGCAGGCGGAATTCAGGCGGGGCGGTGCTGGTGCTGGCCTGTGTGCCCGAGCCGCTGCGGCGGATCCTTGAGATGACCGGATCGGATCACGTCCTGCGGGTCTTTGACACCATCACTGACGCAGAAGCGGTCTTCGGAGGCTGAGCCACTTTCCCGTTCTCGTGGTCGACCGCAAAGTCAACGAGGGCGCGGAGCGTGACGTCGGCTTCCGCCGGATGCCTCAGCGGCTGGTCGAGGCTGAGGGTGTACTGGTTGCGCCGTCCGACCCGTTGCCGGTGCAGATAGCCGGCTTCTTCGAGGTCGGCGATGATGGCCTGGACTGCTCGTTCGGTGATGAGGCAGGCGGCGGCGATGGTCCGCAGCCGTGCATCCGGGTCCCGTGCGATGGCCAGCAGCACCCTGGCGTGGTTGGTCAGGAACGTCCACCGGTGCTCCTGGTGATCCATGGAGTCAGCAGCCATTCCCACCCCCGTCTCCCGCGGTGATGTCCGATGAGGAATACCGGAAATCCTCGTCACCCATTCTGTCAGGGGCGAGCATGATGGGGATGCCGCGCGTGCGGGATGCGTGTACATGCCGGTGCACGAATCGTTGACCCGATGCAGCACGACGGTATGCACTTGTGGCGGCGGCTCCGCGACCTGCTCTCCCGCGCGGGCATGGGCTGCCTCCTCTCCGGTGAACCGGCCGGCTGGGCGGCTCCGGGCATCCCGCACCGACATGCCCGGAGTCGGCCCGGACGTCAGGCAGCTGCGGCGCGTTTGGCCTGGGCCTTGGTGTGGGTGAGGCGGTAGGACTCCGTGCCGGTCTGGGTGATCGCGCCGTTGAAGGTCAGCCGGTCGACGATGGCCGCGCACAGCCGCGGGTCGGTGGAAGGTGACTTCCGCAGCCACCTCGACATCCACCCTCGGTTACAAAGCCAGCGGCTCTTGGGGACGCGGGGCGCGCTGCGATCCGAGGTGGCGTTAACCTGATGGTCGGCTGTGGCTTCTGGTCGCAGCGCGGCGGTGGGGCTCGCCGTACCCGAACCGCGGCACCGGTGCCGCCAACAGTCCCTACTTGCGATGGTGTGTGCCCGCCTGCTTGTGGGCCCCGGCGAGTAGGAGACGTACGTTCATGACAGCCCCGAAGTCCCAGGCGGTGGACGAACCCACAGATCCCGACGTCGATCTGCACGTGCCCGCCCAGCGGCAGCAGTCCTGGCGGGCACAGGGACCGATCGTGGCGGTGGTGGCGCTCGGCGGAGCCATCGGGGCTTGCGCCCGGTACGGGGCCTCGCTTCTGTGGTCGGCCTCGGCCGGGGCGTTCCCGTGGACGACCTTGTGGATCAACGCTGTCGGCTGTGCGGTGATCGGCGTCTTCATGGTGGTGATCACGGATGTGTGGGCGGCGCACCGGCTGGTGCGGCCGTTCTTCGGCACCGGTGTCCTGGGCGGCTTCACGACCTTCTCGACGTACGCCGTCGACATCCAAAAGCTCGTGGACGCCGGCCACGCCCGCACCGGGCTGGCGTATCTCGCGGCGACGCTGCTGGCGGCGCTCGCCGCGGTATGGCTCGCGGTGACGGCGACGCGCCGCGTTCTGGCATGGAGGTGGAGGCAGTGATGACGAGGCTGACGGGCAGGGCCCTGCGGGTGACGGTTTTCATCGGGGAGAACGACACCTGGCATCACAAGCCGCTCTACAGCGAGATTGTGCACCGCGCCCACAAGGCCGGGCTGGCGGGAGCGAGCGTCTTTCGGGGTGTCGAGGGCTTCGGCGCGTCGTCGCTGGTCCACACCTCGCGGTTGCTGTCGCTGAGCGAGGACCTGCCGGTGGCGATCGTGATCGTGGACAACGAGGAGCGGGTGCGCGCCTTTCTGCCGCAGCTCGATGAACTCGTCGCCGAAGGGCTGGTGATCCTCGACGACTGTGAGGTCATCCGGTACGTGGGCAGGGGGAGCAACGCGTGAACTGGCTGCTGGTCATCGTCGGTGGCGCGATAGGCGCCCCGCTGCGCTACCTGACCGACCGGGCCGTGCAGAAGCGGCACGACACCGTCTTCCCCTGGGGCACCTTCACCGTGAACGTCGTGGGCTCCTTCGTGCTCGGCCTGCTGAGCGGGGCCGTGGTGGCCGGAGCCGCCTCCTCACAGGTGCAGTTGCTGGTGGGCACCGGTCTGTGCGGGGCGTTGACGACGTACTCGACGTTCTCGTACGAGACGCTGCGGCTGGCCGAGGACGGGGCGCGTTTCTTCGCCGCCGCCAACGTGATCGCCGGCGTGGTCGCCGGCCTGGGCGCGGTGTTCGTCGGGGTGGCCTTCGCCGAGGCGCTGTGGGCGTGAGCAGGGATTGCGCCCGGCAGCCGAACATGATGGGGCCCTGGCGGTTCGTCGTCTGGTTCGGCACGGTCAGCCTGCTCGCGGACTTCGTGTACGAGGGCGCCCGCTCGATCACCGGTCCCCTGCTGGCCTCGCTGGGCGCCTCGGCGCTGGTGGTGGGCGTGGTGACGGGCGCGCGTGAGGCGGCGGCGCTGGCGCTGCGGCTGGTGTCGGGGCCGCTTCTGGGGCCTGGCGATCGCCGGATACGCGCTGACGGTGGTCGCCGTGCCCCTGCTGGGCGTGGCCGGCGTGCTCTGGGCGGCGTGCGCGCTGGTGATCGCCGAGCGGGTGGGCAAAGCGGTGCGCTCGCCGGCGAAGGACACGCTGCTGTCGCACGCCACCGCCGCGACCGGGCGTGCGCGCGGCTTCGCCGTGCATGAGGCGATGGACCAGGTCGGCGCGCTGGTCGGGCCGCTGATCGTGGCCGGCATGCTGGCGATCACCGGCGGCGCCTACGGGCCGGCGCTCGGCGTGCTGGCCGTGCCGGGTATCGCGGTGCTGGGGCTGCTGGTGTGGCTGCGCGCGAGGGTGCCCGACCCACAGGCGTACGAGCGGCAGGCGACACCGGACACCGGCCAGGCGGCGCAGACCGACGGCCGACTTCCGGCCGCGTTCTGGACGTACGCGGCGTTCACCGCCGCCACCACCGCCGGATTCGCCACCTTCGGCGTGCTGTCGTACCACTTGGTCGAGCGGCATCTCATGGCGGCGGCCTGGGTACCGGTGCTCTACGCCGCGGCCATGGCCGTCGACGCCGTCGCCGCGCTCGCGACGGGCTGGCTGTATGACCGCCACGGTACACGCGTGCTGATGGCGCTGCCGGTCCTGACCGCCGCGGTCGCGGTGCTGGCGTTCACCAACACGGTCGCGATCGCGGCGGCCGGGGCCCTGGTGTGGGGCGCGGCCATGGGGATCCAGGAGTCCACCTTGCGTGCAACGGTGGCGGACCTGGTGCCCAGCCCACGGCGGGCGACCGCTTACGGCGTGTTCGCCGGTGTCGTCGGCGCGGCGAGCCTGGCCGGCGGCGCACTGACCGGCGCTCTGTACGGCTACTCGATCCCCGTGCTGATCACGGTCGTCGTCGCCGTCCAGGTCCTCGCCGTGGCGCTACTGGCCGCCACACGAGCCACCCGGCGCTGACCTCAGGAGCGTCCCGGGTTGGGGGCACGCCGCCCGGCGGGTGGCGTGCCCCCAACCGTGCCCTTCGCCGCGACCGGGCGCGCGGGTGGTCGCCTCGGTGGGACCCGCGGCAAAGGGCTGAGGCCGGAGCCGCGGGAGCCCGCCACGGGCGCGGTCCAGCCTGTCCAAGGAGCCTCACAGGCACACGTGCCTGAACGATCGGCAGCAGGTCGCGGGACATGCCGGCACAGAGGTACGGGGAGCGAGGTCCTGTACGGCGATTCCACCTGCGCACCTCCGGGAAGGCATGCGTTCCTGACCAGGTCAGGAACCATCAGCCCGGTCAGGCGGTTCGGACCAGAGCGGTCCCGGCGGGATCCATCGCCACCAGCGAGTGAACAACCGCGCGGGCCCGTGGTCAAGGTGCCCGGCTCCCTGAACCACCGCTCTATGCCACGGCTTTACCCGACGCGCTCGTCAACGGCTCAGCCCATACGGCAGGCAGGGCTCGACCCAGGCCGTCGCCGACCAACTGGACGCTGTTGCCGAGGCGTCCGGTCAGACGGGCCCGGCCCTCCCAGTCGTCCTCGCCGAGGCCGTCGGCCAGGATCTCTCCGGTGCTGATTGGCGGTGGCATTCCGTTAATCGGCTCCTGAAGCGGCGGAAGAGGTTTCGGGCCACGTACACGCCCGGGCCGCCGAAGCCGACGATGTCGACGCGTCCGTCACCGGTGATATCGGCAAGGAAGCGGGGGTGGCGGTCGATCCGCCAGCCGCCTGCGTCATCGTTGTACCCGAAGCCGCGGCACACCAGCTGGGCCTGCTCGAACCGGCCGCCGCCGCGGCTGTGTGACACCCAGACCCCCTCGTCGCCGAATCCGACGATGTCCGGGTTGCCGTCGCCGGTGACGTCGGCGAGGAGCCGAAGGTGCTTCCCGCTTGTCCACCCCTGGGCGAGCCCGAAGTCGTTCAGGACGAGCTTCGAGGGCTCGACCAGCAGTATGCGCCGCTGGACGAGGACACACGGCAAGGCCCGTGCAACAGCGCCGTCGCCGCCCGCCGCGGCCCTGCACAGGATGATCAGCGTGGCGGGCGCTCGCGAGCGACGTCTCAGCCGCCGTAGCGCGACGAGCCGAGCGTCACCTGGTGACCGACGAGGCTGACCTCGATGCCGTCCGCCGTGGCACGCGCCGCCGTGAAGCCGACGCCCGCAGGCAGACTGACCCGCCAGACGGTACTCGCCCGTTCGGCACCAGGAACGGTCAGGGAAAGCTCTGTTCCCTGCGCCAGGAGCGTCCCCGTGGTGTTCAACGCCCGGCCCCCGGCCGTGCCCGAGACCTTGACGCGTGCCGCCTGGCCGCTCGATCCCGCCGCCTGCGAGACCTGCAGCGGACCGCCATAGCCCGCGAGCCGGGTCACCACGCCGGACAGCTCCTTGTACGACAGGGACAGCGTGCCGGTGGCCAGGTTCGCTTCGGCGCTGCGCGCTGTCAGCGACGTCACCTTCACATCGCGCAAGTCCAGGTGGAGACGGTCGATGTGGAGATAGCCGCCCTGCGTATTGGACGTGGTGTCGATGGAGAAACCGCCCGCGGTCAGTGTCACGTGACCGAAGTCGCGGCCGGCTGCCTGCGTCAGGAACGGAAAGCCTTCGATCGCCACGTCCAGGTAGCCGTCGGTGGTGTTGCCGTAGCCGTACTTCTCCTTCGCGAGTTGCTCGGCTTCGCCGTTCGCGTAGTGCACGGCGATGCGATCGACCGCTGTGAAGAGTGCGGCGAGCACCACGACCGCGATGACCAGGACCTTCACCCATCGTCGTTTCATGTGGATCCCCCGTGTTGTTGTGTTGTCTCCACGGCTCGGTGGGCCGCATCGCTCGCGTGTCCGGGTGAGACAGGAGCCTGTCAGCGGGAACGGTGTGCCGGTCGGCGACGGAGGGCGAGGACGATGCCGCCGCCGGCCACGACCAGCGCGGTGGCGGCACCGGCGATCACGGTGGTGCCGGTGCCCCCGCCGGTCTCGGCCAGGTGGCTGCCTGCGGGCGATGCGGCACTGCTCGCCTCCGGCGCCGGGGCCGCGCTGCTGCTCTGCGCCGGGCCCGGCGCTGTGGGCGAGTCCGTCGAGGGCGTCGGGGAGGGGTGCGCCGACGCCGACGAGGGCCGGCCGGAAGGGCTGGCCGGCGCCGAGGAGGAACCGGCGGGCGCGCAGGTTTCGTCCGGCACGACGACCAGGGGCCGGATGTCGTCGTCGACCTGGTCGCCGGCCTTGACGTGGACCCGGAAGGTTTCCCCGGCATACCAGTCCAGGGGGACGAGGTCGACGGTGGTGCCCTGCGCGGTGGGGTGCTCGATCGTCTTGGTGTCGACGTGCCGTTCTTGGCCGGGTGTGTTCAGCTGCACGTACAGGCTGACGGTGGCCAGGGTGCCGGAGGCGTCCTTGTCGGTGACGCGGATGACGCCATGGCCGCCCGCGTCACAAACGGCCGCTGCCGAGAAGTCACCGATGCTGCACGCGAGCGCGGTGTGGGCGGCTCCGACGGCGAGTGCGGCCGCGGCGGCCGACGTGCCTATGACGCGTGCCGCTCTGGCGGTGTGCTGGGACAGGGACATGCTTGACCTTCCATGATGATGGGGACGCGGTGGTTGATCCCCTGGGTCGGCAGGCGCCGTCCCAGGAGCCGAGACGCAGACGGGGATGCTCATGCAGCCGCGTGGCGGTGCGTCAGCCGGTGATGGCGACGGGTGCGTCCCACGCGTCCCGGTCGACGGTGATCGTGTAACCGCCGCGGGTCTCCTTGCTGTTGACCATGTACTGGTGGCCGCGGCTGTGGTTGGTGAACTGGGTGGAGCCCCACGGCCAGTCCGCCGTGGTGGTGTACTGCTTGTCCCACAGCGCGTACCAGAGGTTGCCCGGCAGGTCGGTCTTGTTGGTCGCGGTGGCGATGGCCTTGGCGCTGGAGCTGGTGAAGCCGTAGAAGCCGGCGCGGTAGGTCTTGGCGCGCAGGGTCTTGGTGAAGGAACGCACATACGTCAACACGGCGTCGTTGCACGCCTTGTTGGCGATGTCGTACGGCTCCATGTCGAGGTAGATCGGGCTACCTGCCTTCATGCCGAGCGCCGACGCCTTGGCGACCGCGTCCTTGGCGTCGCTCGCGCCGAGGGAGGCGGCGGTGGAGGCCGTCAGCTTCTCCGGGTTGGAGCTCTTCTGGCAGGGCGGCTGGGCGCCGACGTAGATCGGGATGAGCTTCCAGCCGACCGCGCTGACCGACTTCACCCAGGACGCGGTCAGGTTGGGCTGGGCACAGCCGCGATTCCTGCCGCCGACGTAGACGGCGGCGGCGCCGTAGAAACCGGTGTGCCACGCCTTCATCGCCTTCAGCGACGGCGCCGTGCAGGTGTCGAACGCGCGGCCGGTGTACGTCTTCTGGGCGGGCCAGGTCGTGGCCGCCATCGAGGTCTGCGCCGCGATCCCGGCACCGGCGACGACGGCGGCGCCTGCCGTCGCCCAGGCGATGTAGCGGCGCTTCTTGGACAGCCGATGGCTGGACATCCCCACCCCAATTCGCGATTACGGCACACAGCACGCGGACGGCGCACCGGCCGAAGACGATGTGTGCTCCGACACGGCAAGACCGAGGCGCTGACGCACCAACCGTCACCGCCCTCGCCCGCACGTGGCGCCACGGGTTCTTCACGGCACCCTGGGCGTCCGGAGCGGGTCGCACAGTAATCGGCATCGGCACTGGGATCGGGAAACCTCGCCCCTTGATCGCCACAAGATTCCCTCAAGGCACGGCAAATCTTCGAAAGAGGCAGCTATTTTGACCAGGCTTTGAGTAAGTGGAGATCAGCTCGTGGCCAGGCGTCTTCTAAGGTCTGCGGCGGGTCAATTGATCTCTCCTGGCCCCGCCCGCCCAGCTTCCGGACGCATGCGCATTTCCGTGGCACACGCAGTACGGCCCCCACCTCGGCGCGGCGCACTGTGCGACTTTCTCTCAAGGACACCCATGCGCATCCCGTTCCGTGCCCTCAAGGTGCTCGCCGTCACGGCACTCCCGCTGGCCCTGGCCGCCTGCACCTCCGGTTCCATCACGACCTCTTCCACCGACGCGACCGCAGCTGCCGAGTCGGCCAAGGCCAAAGACCCCAACGCCGGCCTGATGACGGGTACCCAGCTGAAGAAGGCCCTGGCTGACGCGTCGTACTTCTCGGCCGGCTTCGCTGCCGACCCCAGCGCTGCCCGGGACACCGGCGACACCTACCAGGCACCGGCCACCAAGAGCGCCGACAAGCCGCAGTGTGCCGGTCTGGGAGCCACGAGCTGGATCAGCCTCACTGGCGTGGAGGGTGTGTCCTTCGCGCAGAACTCCTACATCAACAAGAACACGTCCGCCGAGCTTGACCAGGAGATCGACGTCTACCGCGGTACGACGGCCGCGGATGTGATGAAGGACGTGGCGCAGGTGGTCGCCGCGTGCCCGAGCTATACGGACGCCGGCACCCACAGCACCGTGAAGGTCACCGGCGCCTCCACGGCAGGGCTCGGGGAGGAGGCGTACACCATTACGCTGACCGACAGCGCATGGGAGAGCGGCACCACGCTGATCGCCGCCCGCGCGGGCACGGCGGTCGTCAGTGTGCTGTCCACCGACGGCAGCGACAACGGTGCCGCGAGTGCGAAGAAGCTCGCGGAGCACGTCCTGGCCTCTGTGAAAGGCGTGAGTGGTTCGGTCGGCCGGAGCTGACCGCCCCCGGCGCCGTCCGGTGAACCGGGAGGGAACTCTTGGTCATGGGTTCCTTTGGACGGCTGTTCGGGCGCAGCCCGCTGCCTAGCATGACGCGGTCATGAACGGTACGACCCGGGAGGCCAGGATGGTGTTGTCCGGCCTCAGGCGGAGGCCGCCGCGTCTGTGGGGTGTCGTCGGGCTCACTCTCGTGTGCCTGGTGGCTGGGGTGCTGGCCCTCGCGCACGGGGGCCGCCGGGCCCGCGCGGCTACGGACGAGCTGCCGCACACGCCCGTGGAGGTCTCGCCGGGCCACTGTGGCCGCGGCTGGGACCATCCGGTGTCCGGTGTGCAGGTCTTTGATGTGCGCAACACCTCCGACGGGCCCGCCGAGGTGTATTTGGAGGACCCGAAGAGCCAGGCCGTCTACGGCGAGCTGGAGGACATCGGCCCCGGTACGACCCGGCCGCTGACCGTGCGTCTCGGCAAGGGCGCGTACGCGTTCAAGTGCGTGCCGGACGACGCCGACGCGGTGACCGGGCCCACCGTCCGTGTCACCACCGGCCACGGCGGTCCGGCGGCGGCTCCGGTCACCGAGCACGACCTGATCCCACCCGCGCTTGCCTACCAGAAGTGGGTGGGGAGCGGCCTCGACGACGTCGTACGGCTGACGTCGGCACTGCGCGATGCGATCGACCGCGGCGACCTCGCCGGGGCACGGGCCGCCTGGCTGCCGGCGCATCTGGAGTACGAGCGGCTCGGCGCCGCGTACGAGGCGTTCGGCGACGCGGACGGGGAGATCAACGGCACGGACGCCGGACTGGCCGGAGGCGTGCAGGACAAGGACTTCACCGGCTTCCACCGCATCGAGTACGGGCTGTGGCACGGCCGGTCCGCCGCCGGACTGCGTACCCCGGCGGCCGATCTGGTCAAGGCCGTCACCGGTCTGCGCGACACCTGGGCGCAGGCCCGTATGGACCCGGCCCAGCTCGGGCTGCGGGCGCACGAGATCCTGGAGAACACCGTGCAGTTCGAGCTGACCGGGCGCACCGACTACGGCAGCGGCACCAACCTCGCCACCGCCCGCGCCAATCTCGACGGCACCCGCGAGGTCCTGTCCCGCCTTCACTCGCTGCTGACCACCCGGTACGCCGATCTGCCGGGTCTGGAGTCGGAGTTGGACCACGCGCAGGGCACCCTCGACGGCTTCCGCCACGGGGACGAGTGGACGCCCCTGGCCCGCTTGAGCCGTGCCCAGCGGGAGGTCGTCGACGCCGCCCTCGACGACCTGGTGGAGCGGCTGGCGTCGGTCGCGACGCTGTGCGATCCGCGGAGGACGGTGTGAGCAGCACGGAACAGACCGGGGGAGTGGCCCGGCGCGGATTCCTGCGCGGCGCGGCCCTCGCGGGCGCGGGACTGGCCGCAGGCGGTGCCGCCGCCCCCGGCACGGCCACCACCACGGCCGCCGCGACCCCCGCCGCGACCCCCGCCATCGCCCCCTTCCATGGCACCCACCAGCAGTCGGTGCTCGCCGCCCCGCGCCGAGTCACCGCCTTCGCCTCCTTCGACGTCACCGCCGAGACCCGCGCCGAGCTGACCGACCTGCTGCGCACCCTCACCGACCGCGCCCGTTTCCTGACCTCGGGCGGCACTGCGGAGCCCGTCGGTGTCACCGGCCCGCCCGCCGATTCCGGCATCCTCGGCGACCAACTGCCCGCCCGCGCGCTGGCCGTGACCGTCGGCGTCGGCGCCGCCCTCTTCGACGACCGCTTCGGGCTCGGCAAGCTCAGGCCGCGCCGCCTGACCGCCATGCCGTCCTTCCCCGACGATGACCTGAAGCCGGACTGGTGCCACGGCGACCTAAGCCTCCAGTTGGACGCCGACGACACCGACACCGTGCTGTACGCCCTGCGCGACATCGCCCGGCACACCCGCGGCGGCATGCAGGTCCGCTGGCGCCTGAACGGGTTCAGCAGCCCGCCCCGCCCGGCCGGCACCCCGCGCAACCTGATGGGCTTCAAGGACGGCACGGCCAATCCGGACGCCACCGACGCCCGCGAGATGAACCGCCTGGTGTGGGTGGGCCAGGGGATGGGCGAGCCGGAGTGGGCGGTCGGCGGCAGTTACCAGGTCGTACGCCTGATCCGGATGCTGGTGGAGTTCTGGGACCGGGTCTCGCTCAGCGAGCAGGAACGGATGTTCGGCCGCGCCCGGCAGTCCGGGGCACCGCTGGACGGGAACGCCGAGCACGACACCCCCCAGTACGCGAACGATCCCAAGGGCGACATCATCCCGCTGGACGCCCACATCCGGCTCGCCAACCCGCGCACCACCGCCACCGACGACCAGCGCATCCTGCGCCGCGCCCACAACTACGACCTCGGCACGGACAGCAACGGCAACCTCGACATGGGACTGCTGTTCAGCTGCTACCAGCAGGACCTGGCCCGCCAGTTCGAGACCGTGCAGAAGCGACTGGCGGGTGAGCCCCTCGTCGACTACATCAAGCCGTTCGGCGGCGGCTACTTCTACGCGCTGCCCGGTGTCCGCGACTCGGCGGACTGGTACGGGCGCGCCCTCCTCACCACCTGAACCTGTCTGGACAACTCCCGCGTCCGGCCGGTCAACAAGCGGTCAAAACTCGGCCTTCTTACCCTGACCCGGTGTTCACTCCCCCGCCACCGTTCCTCCGTCGGTATGCCGTGCGACCGGCGGAGCATCCATGGCCGTATGGCTCAACAACGATCCCGCCCGGAGGGTGAACGAGCATGGCCAGCAAGGCAAGCAGAACAACGATCCGGAGTCTGGGGGCGCTGGCCGGCGCCGCCGCACTCACCGTCCTCGGGGGAGCGGCGCCCGCATGGGCCGCTGTGCCCGCCGGTCACCACCACGGTCACTCCGGCCACTCCTCGACGGCCACGCCCATCAAGCACATGGTCGTCCTCTACCAGGAGAACGTCTCCTTCGACCACTACTTCGCGACGTACCCGAAGGCCGCGAACACCGACGGCACGAAATTCACCGCGTCGAAGAAGACCCCGAAGCACATCGACACCCTCGCGCGCGCCGGGCTGCTGACGAAGAACCCCAACCAGTACGCACCCAAGCGGCTCACCCTGTCCCAGGCGATGACCTGCGACCAGAACCATTCCTACGGGCCGGAGCAGTACGCCTACAACGGCGGCAGGGCCGACCAGTTCGTGCAGAACACCGAGGTCGACAAGTGCAGCGGCGGCCTGTTCGGCGAGCCGGGCCTGGTGATGGACTACTACGACGGCAACACCGTCACCGCCCTGTGGAACTACGCCCAGCAGTACGCCATGAGCGACCGCTCCTTCAGCACCGTCTACGGCCCCTCCACACCGGGCGCGCTGAACCTGGTCTCCGGCCAGACGCACGGCGTGATCTCGGTCGACCCGTCCTCCGGCACCGAGAACCCGAAGCAGACGTCGACGCCGGACTCGTACACGGTCAAGTCGCCGGACGTGACGGGCGTGGGCACGGTCGTCAACGACCCCGACCCGGCCTACGACGACTGCGCCGGCAAGGACCACACCAGCACCAATGCGCTGGCCGCGATGCGGGGCGAGAATATCGGTGACGTCCTCAACGCAAGGAACATCACCTGGGGTTGGTTCCAGGGCGGCTTCCGTCCCTCCACGGCGTGGGACGGCCGGCAGGGCCACTACGCCAAGTGCGACACCACGCACACCAACGTCGGCGGCGCCGCGGTGGTCGACTACAGCCCCCACCACTCGCCGTTCGAGTACTACAAGTCGACGTCCAACCCGCACCACCTGCCGCCGAAGAACGTCGACGAGATCGGCCACAACGGCCAGGCCAACCACAACTACGACCTGACCGACTTCGACGCCGCGCTGAAGGCGGGCAAACTGCCGGCCGTCAGCTTCGTCAAGGCCGCCGCGTACCAGGACGGGCACGCCGGCTACTCCGACCCGACCGACGAACAGCACTTCCTGGTCCAGCAGATCAACGCCATCCAGAGCTCGCCGGAGTGGAAGTCCACGGCGATCGTCTTGGCCTACGACGACTCCGACGGCTGGTACGACCACGTCTACGCCCCGCCGCGCAACGGCTCCACGGACACCTCGCTCGGCTCCAACGGCAAGGCCACCGACAGCGCGGCCTGCCAGGCCGGTCCCGAGGCGGCCGGCGGCTACCAGGACCGCTGCGGGCCGGGCACCCGCCAGCCACTGCTGGTGATCTCGCCGTACAGCAAGGTCAACAAGGTCGACCACACCCAGACCGACCAGTCCTCGATCATCCGCTTCGTCGAGGACAACTGGCACACCGGCCGCATCGGCGACGCGTCCTTCGACGCCACCGCCGGTGCTCTGTCCGGCATGTTCGACTTCCGGCACCCCCACAACAAGCGGGTGCTGCTGAACTCGGACGGCTCGGTCAGGTCTGTCGGACCGATCCGGCACGTCCGGGCCGCCTCCACGAGCATCACCCCGGGCCCGGCCATGCAGAACACCGCGGTGACCACGGACGCCTCGTTTTTCCCTGCCCTTCCGGCGGGCATCGCCGCGGGCGGCCTGCTGGCAGCGGGCGCTGCGGGGACCTACCTGAGCAGGCGCCGCAGGCAGCGGGCAACCGTCTGACGTCACCGGCGTGACTCGGCGCGGCGCGGGCCCGAAGGACCGCGCCGCGCCGAGCCGTGGGCGAGTTCAAGGCCGCCGCTCGCCCAGGGCACGTATACGGTGGTCTGGCGGGTGATCTCTGCGCAATCCGCAGGCGTACGCATCGCGCGGCTGCCGCCAGCAGGACCAGCCGGGCCAGCAGTGCGACGCCCGTCTGGCTCGTGACCGTCTCCGGCAGCGAGGTCGCCTTCGGGCCGCTGACCTGTTCGTAGGGGCCGCGCAGCAGCAACGCCGGCGTGGACACCACCAGGACCCTCCACCCCACGGCGAGCGGCCGCCTCAGGGCTGCCGTACGGCCGAAAGCCGCCACGCCGAGGGTCGCCAGTCCGGCGCCACAGCGAGCCCTCCGCCGAGCAGCGCCCGCGCACGGCCACGCACGCTCGACGAGGAAACAGGGAGATGGGCGGGGAGATCGGGCCGCTGGTCACGTTGCTGAAGCGCGCGTCAGCTGGCAGCACCTGGCCCACTGCGGGTCAGATGCGCAGGGTGGCCGCACAGTTCCCTCAGAGGCGGTTCTTGGCGACGCCTTTGGTGAAACTTGGTTGTTGTCGTTGAATCTTGAGGGAAGTCTGTGAACGCCACCCGATCAAGCGTGCTGGTCGGTGACAGCGAGACGGTGAGGGCGTCCAGCACTGCATGACTCTTCTGTGGATGGGCCTCCACTGCACGGATTTTGCCCAGATTTGCTACGTAAAAGGATGGTCATGCTCGGGCGGGGACGCCTGTCGAATTCTTCGCGATCTCAGTGCGGGGCGGGCAAATACCGACGGTGAAGCCCAGCTCGTCGTGGAGATCGTGTGCCGCAGAGATTACTGCGGAGCATCGCGCCACCGGCACTTCTGCGTTGCTCCGCCGGGGAGGGGAAAATATGAAGGACAAGTCGGCACGGAAGAGACTCGCCGCAGCCGCAACCACACTCGCCGCCGGCGCGGCACTTCTGTTCAATGCCGCACCGGCGCAGGCGGCAACAACGTTCTACGTCAGCGACAACTGCGATGTGCCGTGGATCAACTGCTCCGAGGGCGACCTGCACCTGAACTACAACTCGATGCAGTACGCCGTCGACTCGAGCGGCAAGCTCCTCACGAGCTATGCCTCGTTCTACGGGGACGTCTACGACTACGCCGGCACCAGCCAGTACCAGGGGTCCACTCTCTACACCTACGTGTACGTCTTCGGCAACGGCGGAAACGGCAACGGGCAGCGGGTGAAGAACAATGCCGCCTCGGTCTGGAACTGCGCCCCGGCGGACAACTACCGCGTCTACTACAACTCCGGGTATCTGGGGCACTCCCAGTACTTCCAGCATGCCTACGCCTACGACTGCTACTGGGCCGATCTCGACTCCACGCTGAAGAACGAGAACGCCTCCGAGCACTTCGCCTGACCGCACCCGGACGTGTAAGGAACCCCGTGATGAACCGCCACGCCAAAACCGCGTCGATCGTTCTGGCCGCCGTCACCGCGGCCCTGATGACCGGCTGCTCCGCCTCCACGGCCCACACCTCGAACAAGGCGAAGGACCCAAGAACCGAGCCCATGGCTCAGGAGTCCTCCACCGTGGACAAGGCCAACTGGCCCCCCGCCACCCCGCGCAGCGGCCTGGCCAAGGGCTTGTCCCTGCCCCTGGAGGACTACATGCAGACCTATCAGGACACGGTCACCCTCGACAACGCCGCCCGTCACATCCAGAAGCAGTGCATGGCCGATTACGGGTTCACCATCACCCTGCCGCCCGCGGGGAACACTCCGCCGCCGAATGACAACGACGCCAATATCGAGAGGCGTTACGGCATCACCGACCGCGCCACGGCGCAGAAGTACGGCTATGGCCTGCCGGATGACCTCCAGCATCAGCAGGGCGCGACGCTGCCGAAGATGACCAAAGAGGAGACCGAGGTCTTCTCCGGCCACACCAGCCTCAACCTGCGCGATCCCGACCGGGCTCCGGCGCCCTCCACCTACAAGGGCAAGAAGATCCACAAGAACGGCTGCGCCGGATGGGCCGACGACCAACTCGGCACCCGCAGCCTCGACTTCTCTCTCGTCTCCGAACTCGACGGGCAAAGTCTCACCCAGTCCCAGAAGACGCCCGCCGTCCAGGACGCCATTACTGCCTGGTCCACGTGCATGAGTGCCAAGGGCTACACCGTCGATACTCCCTACAACGCGGACAAGATCGTTCCCCACACCGACGGAACGCCTTCCCAGGATGAGATCGATGTCGCCCTCGCCGACATCGACTGCAAGAAGTCCACCGATCTCGTGAAGATCTGGTTCGACGCCGAGAGCGCCATCCAGAAGCAGCAGATCGCCGATCACCGGGATGAACTCACCCAGTCCAAGGCGCGCAATACAGCCGCACTGGCTGCGGCGAAGACAGCCCTTGAGAGCTAGCGCCATGCCGGCACGACGTGTCGTGATCGGTACCGCTGTGGCCGCCTCATTCGTCGGCGCGGCGGTTTACGGAACGGTCTCCTTCGCCCAGAGCATCAACGATGACTTGCGCACACCGGCGGTCGCTTCTCCCCGCGCCGGTGACGTGCCCGCGGTACCTGATCCGCTGCGCGACGCCTGCGCCACCGACGCGCCAAGAAACCGCCCACCCGCCAACAGTGCTGTTTCAGCCGCGGATTCGACGGGAGAGGTGAAGCTGTACCGGGTCCGGAGCAAGGACCACGTCGTGACCGTACCGGTGTCCGTCACCAACACCGGCGACACACGCGCCCTCTACACGGTCACCGTCTCCGTCACCCTCACCGGGGACAACGCAGGCGTCGACGTCGACAACGCCGTGGCCGTTGACGGAGCAGTCCCCCCGCACACCACCACCTCGACAGAAGTCAGTTTCACCGGCATCGGAAGCGTCCCGCTCACCGACATGGACGTCACAGTCCTTGACGTTCGCAAGCAGAGGTGCCCGGCCACCTGAGTCGTCACCCGGACGCGACACCGGTGGACGGGCGACGGCAGGCGCGAAATCCCTGCTGCGCGGAGCGCCTGCAGCCATCAGGCTGCCCGCCGCGCTCACCCGGCGCGTGATCGAGTTCCTCGCCGGGCCGTATCCGGCCCTGCCTGTGATGCGGGGCGGGACCAGGAGCTCTCCGTCGCCTGCGCCGCCACACAGGACGGTGCGGCTGCGGAGTCGGTTGAACGAAGGAACGTCTAGGAGGATCATGTTCCACCGCAGAAGACACTCCATACGGCCCGGCAGGGCCGTCATGCGGAGATGGCCGAGACTCGGCACACCGGGAGTGCTGCTCCTTTCCGGCGCCCTCATGGCGGGCGCCATCTCCCCGGCGGCCGCGGCAGTCAAAGACACGACAGCCACGGCGTCCAAGCCTTTGTCGTTCTCCTCGTCCCCCCAGGACGCCACGGGTCCGGCCGCCGACGTGATGGTCAATGGCTGGGGTGACGGCTCCGGCTACCACGTCGACGTCGCCACCGGAGCGGGCAGCTACAACTGGCGCGAGCTGGCGGTGCTGCGCCCGGCAGGCATCGACGACGCGTCATGGACCGGCTACCAGTGCGTGTCCGGCGACGGCCGATACGCGGCGGTGGCGATCCTGCCCGCCGGATCGGTGAACCTGGCAGCGGCACGGGACCACGGGGCGTTCGCCTACACCGTCAACCTGCGCAGCGGTGCGGTGAAGCCCGTGGCCGGCGGCGTCGCGCTGAAGTACCACTCGCCGGGCTGCGGCCTCGGGCACACGGCTGAGTTCACGGTCAACCCCGGTGAGAATCAGCGCCGTACACAGGTGCTGACCGTGGACATGCCGTCGGGGAAGGTCAACAGCAGCGTCACCGTCGACGGCCAGGTCACCAGCGTGGTGCCCACCGCCGCCGGCCCGGTCGGCGTGCAGGGCGGCTCCCTGGTACGGCTGCCCGCCAAAAGCACGGGCAAGGCGGCCGCTCGTCCGATCCACCTGGCCGACACCGGCGGCATGGCCTACGACCTGCGGCCGACAGCCGGCGGCGGTGTCGACTTCGCGGTGCAGCGAGACAGCCACAAGTCATCGCTGATCATGCGCGAGCGGTCGGGGAAACTGTCCAAGCTGGGTGAAGGCAAGCACGCCCAACTACGCCTACTGCAAGGCCGATCCGGACACGCCATCGCGATCGGCGCGACCGCGCTGCCCGCCAAAGCCGGCATCCGAAGGATCGACACGCACGCGCTGCCCCACGGCGCGAACAGCGTGTCGGGAGTCTCGCTGGACGGCGGCGCCGTGATGGGCCTCGCAGGCAAGACCAAGGCGTCCGCACCGCTGATCCTGGCCACCCACAGCGGAAAGCTGATCAAGAGGGGGCCACCCGGCACGTCCGCCCGCACGTCGACCGACCTTCCCAAGGCGGCGCCCGCCGCCGGTGGCACCTCCCCGGTGACCCAGTCCGCGTACACCGCCCCGGCAAGCAGCAGTGCCGCCTCGGCAACGGCCGCCGTCGCACCGCTGAAGAAGACCGCCACCGTCTCCTCGGGCACCAAGACCGGTACCACCGGCTCCCTGGCGACGGCCACCACCGCCTCCTCCACGACCCCGAAGTGCTCGGTGGGCCGCAACGAGGAGAACCGGCAGGTCATGCAGCCGGGCACCGCGCAGGTGTCCTGGGCGGTGCAGATGGCCGAGCAGGGCCTGCTGACCGGCTCCGCCTACCAGCGGCCCGCGAACTACGCGAACCTGGGCCTGGTCGCCTACTCCCCGAACGACGACTTCGGCAAGGTCGCCCTGGAGCACCCCTCCAACGACACCTGGGACTCGGTGCCCCGCTCGGTCTACCAGGCGATCGTGGCGCAGGAGAGCAACTACAGCCAGGCGTCCTGGCACGCCCTGCCCGGCATCCCCGGCAACCCGCTGATCGCCGACTACTACGGCGCCGGCGGCTCCATCTCCCACATGGACTACTCCAAGGCCGACTGCGGCTACGGCCTGGGCCAGGTCACCACGGGCATGGCCAACGGCGACACCAAGTACTCCGCCCACGGCCAGTGGAAGATCGCCGTCGACTACCAGGAGAACGTCGCCGCCGGCCTGCAGATCCTGGAGCGCACCTGGAACCAGCTCTACGACGCCGGCATCACCGTCAACGGCGGTGACCCGCGCTACCTGGAGAACTGGTACTTCGCCGCCTGGGCCTACAACTCCGGCATCCAGCCGACCGCCGCGTTCGGCAACACCACCGGCTGCACCCCCGGCCCCGACTGCACCGGCCCGGACGGCACCTGGGGCCTGGGCTGGTCCAACAACCCCCGCAACCCCGACTACCCGCCCACCCGCGCACCGTACCTGCGCGACTCCTACGCGGACGCCTCGCACCCGGCGAGCTGGCCCTACCAGGAACGCATCATGGGCTGGATGGGCCAGCCGATCCTGCGCTTCAACGAGCCCGCCTACGCCACCCCCGACTACCACGGCGGCAAGACCTGGCTGCAGATCCCCCCGGTCGACGCGTTCTGCACCAGCGACAACCTGTGCGACCCGACCGGCGCGCAGAGCTCGGACTACTGCTCACTGTCGGACTACGAGTGCTGGTGGCACCAGCCCGTCACGTTCATCTCGGACTGCTCCACGACCTGCGCCACCAGCGACTACAGTGCGGGCGCCGGGTCCAGCGAACCCGCGGTCGTCAAGCCGCATCCGCATCCGCCGTCCTGCTCGCTGGACACCACGCACGTCCACGACGAGGGCCACGGCTCGCCGATCATCGTGGACGAGTCGCAGAGCCAGCCACCTCTGAACCTGGTCGGCTGCGGATCGTCCAACTGGTCCCAGAACGGCACCTTCACCTACACCCCCGGCACCAACAGCGACGGCGACCCGATCGGCGCGATCGACACCCATCAACTGGGCGTCGGATTCGGCGGGCACGTGCTGTTCACACACACCGAGGACGGCTCTAACCCCGACGAGATCAACACCGGCACCTGGACACCCAACCTGCCGAAGCTGCAGTACTACAAGATCAAACTGCACTTCCCGTCCACGGCGGCCAGCTCCACCAACGTCGTCTACACCATCAACCCCGGCGGCGGCGCCAGCCCCTGGAAGATCCGCGTCAACCAGGACTGGGGCTCCGAGGAATGGGTGACCATCGGCACCTTCGCCATGGAGGACGGCGCCACGGTCAAACTCACCAACAAGAGCGACATCACCGGCTCCGGCAACATCAACTACGCCGACTACGACGTGGCCTACGACGCCATCGCCTTCATCCCGGAGGGCGGCACCCCGGGCAAGCCGATCGGCGGACCGCCCGGCATCAAGGACGCCCCCAAGGGCAGCAACCCCGCCTGGGTGCAGTGCGGTTGCGTGCGGCGCACCGCCGGTGACCCGGTCGACACCAGCACCGGCACCTTCGGCGACACCTTCACCGACCTGTCGACGCCCGGCCGGGGCATGCCGCTGAACTTCACCCGCACCTACGCCTCCGCCCTGGCCAGCCCGGACGGACCCAACTCGGCGCTCGCCGAGAACGGCCCGTTCGGCTGGGGCTGGACCTACTCGTACAACCTGAGCGCGAGCACCGACGGCACGACCGGCGACGTCACCATCAAGCAGGAGGACGGCTCCCAGGTCACCTTCACCGACTCCTCGGGCACCTACACGCCGAGCGCCCCGCGCTACGACGCGACCCTGACCAAGTCCGGTTCCGACTACGTCTTCACCCGCACGTCGAAGGAGATCTTCACCTTCGACACCGCGACCGGTCACCTGGTCTCCGAGACAGACCTCAGCGGCAGCAAGGCCACCCCGCCGTACGCCACGACCCTGGCCTACGACGGCAGCGGCAACCTGCACACCATCACCGACCCGGGCGGCCGCGTCTACACACTGACCTGGACCGGCAGCCACATCACCGCCCTCACCGACAGCGCGGGCCGCAAGGTCACCTACGGCTACGACGCAAACGACAACCTCACCGACGTCTACGGCGTGGGCACCACCCGCTCCCCGAGCCTCGAGGACGACGACCACTACCAGTACACCTACGACGCGTCGCACCTGATGAAGACGATGCGCAAGCCGGTCCAGTACGGCAGCACCGCCTCACCGACCCCGGTGACGTCGATGACGTACGACACCTCCGAGCGCGTCACCACCCAGACCGACCCGACGGGCAAGACCACCACCTTCGCCTACGGCCCGAACGTGGACACGGGCCTGACCGACGGTCAGACGCTGGTCACCGACCCGGCCGGCCACAAGGTCCTCTACACCTACGCCGACGGACTGCTGCAGTCCGAGACCCGCGGCTACGGCACGCAGGACGCCGGCACCTGGACCTACACCTACGACCCGATCAGCCTCGGCATCACCTCCATCAGCGATCCCGACGGCAACCTGCAGACCTTCGCCTACGACGACCACGGCAACCAGATCTCCGCCAGCGACGCCCGCGGCTTCACCACCACCCACTCCTACGACGACAACGACAACCTGATCACCACCATCGATCCGTCCGGCCTGCGCACCGACTACACCTACGACGAGGCCGACCACATCGCCGCCTCCGGCAGCGGCTTCGGGCTGCTCACCAGCACCACCCAGCAGCCCGTCGACGGCACTGCGGCCGCCCGCACCACCAGCACCTATTACGACGACACGGCCCACCCGGGTGACGCCACCCGCACGGTCGACCCCCGCGGCAACACCACCAGGACCACCTACGACACAGCGGGGGACCTCACCAGCACCACCAACCCGGAAGGCGACAAGACCCAGTACGGCTACGACACCGACCGCGGCCTGCTGACCTCCCAGGTCTCCCCGGCCGGCACCGCCGCGGGCACC
Organism: Streptomyces sp. UG1; assembly: GCF_049974585.1. Taxonomy (NCBI): domain Bacteria; kingdom Bacillati; phylum Actinomycetota; class Actinomycetes; order Kitasatosporales; family Streptomycetaceae; genus Streptomyces; species Streptomyces sp. UG1. The sequence continues at coordinate 220,091 of NZ_JBNGGG010000008.1, forward strand.
ACGCCCGGCTGCACCCCACCCGCCAAGGGCTGCACCACCTACGCCTACGACGCATGGGGCAACCGGACGAGCACGATCGACCCCCTCGGCCACACCACCAAGGCGACCTACGACGCCAACGGCAACCGCACCTCGACCACCGACGGCAACAGCAAGAAGACCGCCTACGGCTACGACGCGGACGACCGCAACACCAGCGTCACCCGGCCCGACGGCAGCGTGACGAAGACCGCATACAACGCGGACGGAACGGTCGCCACGACCACCGACGGCGCGGGTGCCGACACCACCTACGGCTATGACGCCCAGGGCCGGCGCACCACGCGCACCGACCCGGACCAGCACACCACCACATCCAGCTACGACACGGCCGGCAACCTCACCACGGTCACCGACCCCTCGAACCGCACCACCACCTACACCCACGACCCGGCCGGCAACGTCACCGGCATCGACTACTCCGACACCGGCACCCCCGACGTCACCGCCATCGACTACGATCCCGCCGGCCACCGCACCTCGATGACCGACGGCACCGGCACCAGCACCTGGACCTACAACACCTTCGGTGAACTGACCGCCCACACCAACGGCGCGGGCAGCACGGTCACCTACGGCCACGATGCAAGCGGCAACACCACGTCAATCACCTATCCCGACGCGAGCGCACACACCGTCACCCGGACCTTCGACAAGGCCGACCGCCTCACCGGCGTCAAGGACTGGAACGGCAACTCCACCACCTTCGGCTACACGGCCGACAGCCAGTGGAACACCACCACCTACCCCAACGGCACCACCGCGACCACCGATTACGACGATGCGGACCGGGCGGCCACCGACACCCTCACCAAGGGCACGACCACCATCGCCTCACTCAGCTACACCCGTGACGGAGCGGGCCAGCTCAGCGGACAGACCCCCACCGGGGTCCCCGGCGACACGCAGACCTACCAGTACACGGACCGCGAGCAACTGAAGTCGGCCACCGCCGGCTCGACCGTCACGTCGTTCGCCTACGACGACGCCGACAACCCGGTCCAGGTCGGCACCACCGGACAGAGCTTCGACGCCGCAAACCGGCTGTGCTGGTCCACGACCAACACCATGCCCGCCAACCCCGACTGCGCCACCGCACCCACCGGCGCCACCGCCTACACCTACGACGACCAGGGCAACCGCACCAAGAGCACCGACGGGAGCAGCACCACCACCTACACCTACGACCAGGCCGACCAGCTCACCACCGCCGGCACGGGCTCCACCACGGCCACCTACGCCTACGACGGCACCGGCCTGCGCGCCTCGAAGACCGTAGGCGGCACGACGGCGTCCTTCACCTGGGACGACGGTGACGTCCCCGCCCTGTTGTCCGACGGCACGACCGACTACCTGTACGGGCCGGCCAACATGCCGGTCGAACAAATCGACTCGAACAGCACTCAATGGTACTTCCACGACCAACTGGGCTCCACCCGGGCACTTACCGACAGCAGCGGCACCGTCGACTGCACCTACGACTACACCCCGTACGGCGCGATCCTCGGCCACACCGGAACGGCGTCAACGCCGTTGCAGTACACCGGCCAGTACACGGACGACGAAACCGGCCTGGTCTACCTCCGAGCCCGCTACTACGATCCCGCCACCGCTCAGTTCCTGACGGTGGACCCCGAGGTCGCTACCACCCTGGAGGCGTATGCCTACGTCGCAGGCAATCCGCTCAACCTCACCGACCTGACCGGCTTGTGCTGGTCCGGATTCAGCGCGGTGTGCAAGGCGGCCTCGGCGACGGACCATTTCATCCACAAGCACGCTGCCGTCATCTCGCACGTCAACGCGATCGCTACGGTGGTCACCGCGGTCGCCGGAACCGTCGGAGCGGCCTGCACCATCCTCAGCGCAGGCTTGTGCGCACCTATCGCCGCCGCCGTGTTCTGGACGGCGCTGACGGTGACCACGGTCACCCAGGCCGCGCTCACTGTGGACAAGTGCCACTACGGTTCGGGATGGGACTGCGCCGAGTCCTCGCTCTACCTCGGAGCCGACCTGGCGACTGTGGGCGGCACGAGCTGGGCGACAGGCAAGCTCCCGGGAATGCGGTCAGCGCCCATCGACCCGCTGATCAGCAACCTGCGGAAGATCTGCGGGCGGTGAGCATGCGAGAGAGTGAGAAAGGTCCGTTGTCACCGAGGGAGCACCGTGGGCCAGACCTGGTTGTCCGGCCCGCCCTCCGGTTCGGCCTGCTGCTGGTCGCACCCGGCCTGCTGCTTCTGCTGCCCCGGGTGGCTCTCAGCCACGGTCTGCAAGGCCGGTTGCTGTGGGGCGGTCTGACTGCCGCACTGCTCGCAGTGCCGCTTCTGACCCGGCTCATGCAGATCAAACTGGACCAAGAGGGCGTTGCCGTGCGCTTCCGCGGACGTACGTCGCGGATCCCCTGGACCGAGCTCGTCTCGGTCTCGGTCATCGCCAACGGGACAGGACGGTCGAGAAATACCAGCCTGCTCGTGCTGGAAGGCAACAAGGGCCAGCGAATGGAGATGCCGCTGCTGCTGGTCCGCCTGTCCGACCGGCAGCGGCTGCTGTCCGCCCTGGAGCAACGGACGGCACCGGGCACACTCCACGGTGACCTGTAGGGGAGCCACGGGAGCACGGGGAGCGGAGGCAGGTCGGTCACCTCCGCTCCCTCGACGGTGCAACGGGCCACCTTCGCCGCGAACGCCCGGAAGCGGATCCACCGAGAGCAGCAGACTTCATCGCCGCTCCTGCCTGGCCTGTCCGAACCCGTGCGGCCGCCCTGACAGCGGCGGCCGCACAGGCCGCACGACGCACCCGTCGTGGCGGCGGCGACAGAGTGTCAGCCTCCCCGTCAGACGCCTCGAGCGAGCCTTGTGAACATGACCTCAGACGTCGTTACCGTCCGCCCCAGCTTCTGGCCCGGGGCGAAGGTCTTCTCCCTCTTCATCTCGTTCCTCGCATTCAAGGCGGCCGTGTCCGGCAACACTGTTGACCGATGGATCCTGGTCGGTGGCACGGCGTTCGTCCTTGCCGCCCTCGTGATCCTTCGCCGACTCTTAGTCGTCACCGTCACCGCCGACACGGTCACCGTGCGACAGCCACTCCGCAACGTCTCGATCAGCACGGACCAACTCCAGTCGGTGTCGGCAAAGGCGCTGAGCAGACGCCCACCCATGTGGGCACTGACGCTGGTCGGCGCCGACGGGACACACATCACGACCAGCATGACGCTCGTGGCCCTGGCCGACCGCAGGCGGCTACTCGCGGCCATCGAACAGCGAACGGCACCGGGCGTGGTGCACCGGGACGACGCCCTGTTGGCCATGATCGCCGAGGAGGACTCTGTGCGTGCCGAGAATCTCGTCCGCGCAGGTCATCCCGCTTGCGGCCGCTGCCAGTTGCCACGGCATGATGACCACTCGTGCTCCTGCGTCTCGCCTATCTGACCGTGTCGAATGCCTTCGCCGCGCTCTGGCTGCTCCCGATGAGCGACCGCGCCAAGGACGCTGAGATCCCTGGCCCTGCGCCACCAGATCACGGTCCTTGAGCGCCAACTCGGTCCGAAAAGGGTGAAGTTTGCCCCCGAGGATCGGGCCTTCCTCGCCGCGCTCCTGGCACCGCTGCCGCGCCAGGTGCTGCGTCGTCTCCGGCTTCTGGTACGTCCGGACACGGTGCTGTGGTGGCACCACAACCTGGTGAAGCAGCGGCACGCCCGCATCTGCCGCCCCGAGCGGCCCGGACGGCCGCGCACCGTCCGCTCGATCCGGGCGCTGGTCCTGCGCCTGGCCCGCGAGAACAGCGGCTGGGGCTACCGCCGTATCCACGGGGAACTGGCCGTGCTCGGCATCACGGTCGCCCCGTCCACCGTCTGGGAGATCCTCAAGGCCGAGGGCGTCGACCCGGCGCCGGAACGGACCGCCACCACCTGGGCCGGCTTCCTGCGCTCCCAGGCCGACGCCCTGCTGGCCATGGACTTCATCGAAACCATCACCCTGACCGGGCAGCGGCAGTACATCCTGGCCGTCATCGAGCACGCAACCCGCCGCATCCGCGTCCTGGGCACCACCGCGCACCCCACCGCGGGCTGGGTGACCCAGGCGGTCAAGAACCTCGTCATGGACCTTGAGGACGTGGGCGCGCACGCCGCCTACCTGATCCGCGACCGCGACGCGAAGTACCCTGCCCTGATCGACGAGATCCTCGCCGACGTCGGCATCCAGAGCGTGTTCACCGGCGTCCGCATGCCAAGGATGAACTCGATTATGGAGAGATGGGTGCTCAGCCTCCGCCGCGAGCTCCTCGACCGCACCCTCATCTGGAACGCTCACCACCTGCGCCATGCCCTGAGCGAGTACGAGCGGTTCTACAACGAGCACCGCACCCACCGCTCCCTGCAGGCAGCCGCGCCGCTGCGCGCACTCCCCGAAACCATCACCGACCCCAGGGAGATCGCTCGCCTCGACATACGTCGACACGACCGCCTCGGCGGAGTGATCCACGAGTACCAGCACGCCGCTTGACCTGCACGGACATGATTCTCGGCACGCACAATCTCGAAGGCATGCTGGGTTGTGAGCAGGACCTCGGTGGCTCGTCCGTCGTCTTCCCTCAAGGTATTGAAGGCTGTGACTGCGCGCCTAAGTGAGCACTCGGCCTTGGCCTTGAGGATCTTCGTTTCAGCTCGCAGCCTCACGACACCACCTCCTCCCGTCGCGCGGAGTGGCGGCGGCCGGAGCCCCTTGCGCCGCCTGTCGGCGGGCAAGAACCTCTGATTCCAGGGTAACCGTTCCCGCAGAGCCCTCTCGCGCCGCGCTCGGACGGGATCCGCGCGTGGCGCGAGAGGGTTGGCTGATCGGATCGTGATGCGCTTGCCGCCGAGGTTGTGGTCCAGCTGTTCGCGGGCGAGGTCGACCATGCGCTCTCGGCGCCGGATGTCGATCGCGTCGACCTCGCGGAGGATCGTCATGACCCGCGCCGCCGAGCTGGGCGGCGCGGGCCATGACGCCGCGGATGTCCTTGGGCAGGCAGCCTCTGCCGTTCGCTAGCCGGTCTGCGCGTATGGCTCTTGATCAGTTCGACGGGGCGGACGACAGTCCGGCGAACGGTGTGCTGACTTTGGCTCGCCTCAGTCGCCCGCGCCGAGCGGGCGGAGATGGAAGGGGAGGAAGGCCAGCCTGACTTCGCGGGAGGGGTCGCCGTCGACGTGGAAGATGAAGTCGTGTCGGGTTCCGAAGTCGTCGGTGGAGCCCCGCCGCTTGAAGTTGGGGTGCGCCTCCAGTCGGTCCAGCGCCTTGGTGACGATGTCCGAGAACGCCTTGTCCCGGACGAACAACAGCACGGCCGCCTTGGTGTCCCGCCAGGTCAGATAGCCGAGCAACTGGTTCAGCGTGTCGGTGATGGTCTTCGGGCCCAGGGGAAAGCCGGCCCTCCCGTGCATCTGCCTCGTGATCATTTTGGTGCGGGTGTTGACGCCTTCGGTGCGGCCGTTGTGGTACGGCAGGGTCAGGCCTGCGTCGACGGCGCCTCGGTCGAGTTCCAGCCCGTTGGCGAAGGAGTGCAGGTGGGGCAGGTCAGTGGCACCGGCCTGGGCGATCCACTTGGTGAGCTTGGCGTCGTTGCCCTGGGCCGGGGAGAGGAGTTGGGCGAACTCTCCCGCGAGGCGGGCGAGTTCGCCCAGCTCGGGGCAGGAGGAGGTGAGTTCCCGCAGGAATGCCGCGTCCTTGTCACGGAGGTTCTCCGGGCGGGACAGGAGGAGGCGGGTAAAGCGCTGCGGGGTGGTGACCGGCCGTTTGCCCTCGATGCAGCCTGCGTGACGTACTTGTAGAGGAGGTTGAGACTGCCGGTGTAGCCCTGCTCCCGGATCTCGCGGAAGAGTTGCTGGACGGGGACGGCGGGGCCTGCGGCGCGGCGGGCGCGGAGGTGGTCGCGGGGTCGACGAGCGTGGGCTTGTGGCGCGGCGCGTTTCCGCGGCGGCGCGTGCGGCTATACGCGGCAGCTGTCGGTGTGGGTGACCTCTCGGAAGTCGGCGATGAGGGGGCTTGCCATCGACTCGCGGTAGACGACAGCGGCGCGACCGTAGGGCCAGGCGATGTCGTCGTGAAAGTCCTGCTGGGCTTCTGCGCAGCTGCCGAACATCAGACCGCGGACGATGTCGGTCCAGGCGGCATCGTCCTGGTAGCTCTGCCCTTCGGGGTAGATGCCAGGGCCAAAGGTGACGAACATCGTCTGTGCCGAGGGATTGAACGTGACGGTCACCTGGTCGCCCATGTACTGCTGCCCTTGAAGGACGGGAGCTGCGCCATCGCGCAGGCGCTGCGCGGCGGCTTTCTCCGCCTGTGTGGCCGGCACTCGGGCGGCGGCCCATTCCTTAACGGTGGGCTGAGTGCTGTCGCTGTGGGTGTAAGCGGGGGAGGGGGCAGTAGAAGAACGAGGGCTCGGCGAGGAGGACGACGGTACGTCGGAGGCGGTCAGCGCGGGGCCGGTTTCAGGGCTGGCGGAGTGCTGCGCTGCAGGCGTGAGGCCGGCGGCCGGGGTTCCCTGACCACCGGGTGCGGAGGCTGGTCTCCGCGCGGCGGTGGATGACTGCGTGGCGACGAGGACGCCGCCGAGGCTCCCCACGAGGGCAGCGGCTGCGACGACCGCCAGGTACAGGCGAGTGCGGCTGGTGCGTTTCGAGGGGGCAGGCCAGATCGGCTCGTCGGACGGCAGATCCCAGTTGAGTCCGACCAGGTCGGCTATCAGCGTCGGCTGAGGCAGACCTGCGGGCCCGGTGACGGCCGTGGTCTGGCTGGCAAGCAACTCACCACACACTTCCGAGAGTTCGGAGGCCGCTGGCCGACCGGAGGGTTCCTTCGACAGGGCCCTCTCCACCAGCTGGCACAGATCATCGCCCATGCCGTCGAGGTCGGGCTCGGCGGACAGGACACGAAAGGCCACGGCGTCGGCAGCACCGCTGCCGAAGGGAAGACGCCCTGTTGCCGCGTAGGCGACCAGGGCACCCCAGGCGAACACATCGCCCTCTGGTCCGACCGTGCCGGTGCGGTAATGCTCAGGGCTGATCCAGCCCGGCGTGCCCGTCATCACGCCAGTGCGGGTGACGGAAGTACCGTCCAAGGCATGTGCAATGCCGAAGTCCAGCACCATCGGGCCGGAAGGGGCCAGGATGACATTCTGGGGCTTCACATCCCGGTGGACGACGCCGGCTTCGTGGACCGCAGAGAGTGCGGCTGCGGTACCGGCGGCCAAGGCGTACAGGCGGGCCCCGGCCAGGGGACCGCTGGCGGCCACGTACTGGTCGAGGGTGGGACCGGGTATGAAAGCGGTGGCAAGCCACGGACTGGGCGCATCGGGGTCGGCATCGAGCACCGGGACCAGGCAGGGTCCCGCTACGCGCTGTGACAGCTGGACCTCCCGCCGGAACCGAGCACGGAACTCGTCGTCTGCGGCCTGCGCCGGATGCACGACCTTGACAGCCATCCGCTCCCCAGCACCACTGAGCGCGGCATACACGGTGCCCATGCCGCCGGACCCGAGCCGCCCCACGACGCGATAGGGGCCGACACGACGCGGATCACCTTGCTGCACCGACTGAACACGGCTGGACACGGATGCTTCCCCCTGGTGATCGACAGCACGCATACGCCAAAAGTGGTGCTCAATCGTATCGACTCACCTGCGCAGCCAGAGGCGATGGCAGGCTCTGCCCGCTGATTCACGATCCAGGAAGCGGACGGCACGGTCGTCGTCGGATCAGCAGATCCAAGTCAGGGCTCCTGGTTCTGCTACTGATAGCTGGTGGTGCCGATAGCGGCATCCGGATCCCCCGCATGAACTCCATCGTGGAGAGATGGGTGCAGACCTGCCGCCGTGAACTGCTGGACCGCCCCCTGATCTGGAACCAGCACCATCTCATCCACACACTGCGGGAGTTCGAGCAGTTCTATAACGAGCACCGGCCGCACCAGGGCATCGCGAACGCCCGCCCGCTGCACCCGCTCCCCGAACCGATCACCGATCCGGACGAAAGCGCCTGCCTCGACATACATCGAGCCGACCGACTCGGCGGCCTCCTTCACGAGTACCATCATGCTGCGTGACCAGGCCGGATGAGGTTTCCGGCAAGGGCACTCCCGGCCGTCAGGCGCGCAGCAGGGTGACGGTGCGCCCGGAGGGCGTGGTCTGCTGCGAGAAGGCGGTGCGCTCGTGGACCGGGGCTGCCTGCGGGCGGGTGTCGAAGACGACGAGGGTGCCTGTGGGCAGCTCCATGCGGTCCAGGTAGTCGTCCAACTGTGCCAGTCCCTCGGCGAGGGGGTCGGTGCGGCCCTGGCGCCACACTTTCAGCTCCAGCGCCTCGCGCTGCACCGTCCGCGAACCGTCGGCAGCGGTGTAGGGCTGACGGATCAGCAGGTCGACCCGGCGGCGGCCGACCCCGTACTCCCGGTCGATGAAGCCCGCCCCGTTCACGATCCGGTGCAGGTAAGCCATCAACACCAGCTGCGCCGCGGCCTCCGGGTAGGTCGAGGCGGTGGCCAGGATCTCGCCGTTCTCCCGCCAGAACTCCGCGAACGAATGCAACAGCTTGTCCATGTCGATCCGGCCGTCCGCCAGCCGGAAGCTGCTCGGGGCGTCGACGACCTGGCTCTCCGTGTTGTTTCCCAGGACGCGGACGATGACTTCCTTGTAGATCGGGTTGGCCACCCGCACCGGCGTGTCCGGGGCGACAAGGCCCAGGTCGCGCACGTAGGCCAGGTCGTCGTCGTAGGTGTCCGTCGGCAGCAGCAGCTCACCGGCGATCAACGGCTGGACGATCCGGCGCACCCGGTCCTCGCCCAGGCGCGCGGCCAGCGAGTCCAGATGCGTCGCCCGGGCCAGGATCAGCCGCTCCTTCGCCTCGTCCACGTGCTCGGGCGTGACCGGCTCCGACAGCGAAACCCGCATCCGACTGGTGATCTCATAAGCCAGCGCGTTGACCAGCCAGGGCTGGCCCTGCGTGCACCAAAAGGCGCGCCGGACCGCGTCCAGGGTGAACTCCTGACCGGTCTCCGTGGTGTGCTGCCCGTACAGCTCGGCGACCTCGGCCTCGGTGAAGTCACCCAACCGCAGCGAAGCGACCTTGATGTTGAACGGACTTGACGTCCCCAGCCTGCCCGCATCCCCGCCCGAGGCCGCCTTGTAGTCACGCACGTCCCGCAGCCCGCACAACGCCACCGCGTGCGGGAACTGATCGCGTACGTCGGTATAGCCGTCCCGCAGCTGACGCAGCACACTGCGCAGGCTCTGCCCCTGCAGCGCGTCGATCTCGTCGAAGACCAGCACCAGCGGAAGCGGACAGCTTCGCGCCCACTCCATCAGTCCCCGCTTGAGCCGGGCCCCGGGCGCGTCATCCGGCCACGGGCTCGGGGGAGCCAGCTCGTCCGGCAGCCCGGCCGCCTCGGCGGACTGCCGGATCGCGCTCAGCACCAGCAGCTCCGCCCGCTCGATGTCCTGATCCGCGGCCTCGGCCATCTCGCAGGAGAAACGCAGCGCCGCGTACCGGCCCGAGGCCGTCAGGTCCCGGGCCATCGCCGCCAGCGCCGTGGTCTTGCCGGTCTGCCGGGGCGCGTGCACCACGAAGTACTGGCCTTGGTCCACGATCTCGCGGGCCTGCGGCAGCCGCTCCTGGGCCGACAGCATGTAGTGGCGCGTGGGGAGGCACGGCCCTGCCGTGTTGAAGTAGCGCATACCTCGCACGCTAGCCGACGGCACCGACAACCTTCAGGCGCCGTGGGACGTCGGGGGTCTGCCACGGCGGAGCCGTCGCGAATCCACGGCTTCCGTGTTCCGGGCTCGTCGACGCGGTCCGAGGCGTGGTGACACCACCCCACGCGTGCGCGGGTGATATCCGCGGTACGGATCAGAGCCGACGCCGGTCCGGCTCCTGCGGACACGTCCACCGACACCGACCGTGCGGAATCAGTGCCTCTTGCGCTTCTTCTTCGACCGTTTCCCGGCCTGCGGCCTGCCTCGCGAGGCTGTCTTAGCGCCCTTCGCCCGGCCGGTGGGCCTGGCGTGCGCCTCGGCCCGGAGGGCACGCAGAGCACGCCGCGCCTCCTCGGCCACTGTCGCGTCGACATGACCGGAAAGCTCCTCGAGGACTGGCGGTGTGGCGTACGGATCGGCGACGGCCAGAGCTGCGACCAGGGCCTGGCCGCCTCCGGGCCACCCGGCCGCAGCCTCGTCGAAAGCGGCGCACAGCGCGGCGTTTCGTTCCGGCGGCTGCGCTCCCTCGCCGTCACCGTCATCCGCCGCGTCGGGACGGACGGCCATGCGATGGGTGAGGGCGGCGGCCAGGCGGATCTCCTCGAACCGGTCGGCCAGGTACGTCGCGCGGGCGGCCTCGGGTACCCGGGTGGAGTCGGCCCGGTGGCCGAGAGTACGCAGGGGCGCTGTCACGTTGTTGAGTGTGTGGGTCTCTGATGGCGTGTCGGGGCATGGTGGGGCCTGTGCTCAGCCCATGGTGGACAGACCGGCGGTGCATGTGACCTGCTGCCAGATGGCGAAGCGGATGCTCATCTCGGCTCGGTAGTCGGGGGCGGCCATCAGGTGGCGGCGGGGCCGGAAGTGCGGTGAGATCCCGCTGAACGCGGACAGGAACCGCTGCGCCCCTCCAGCGGAGCGGAAGCCCTTCATCGCACGTTCACGCTGCCTCGTTGGCTGGTGGCTGTTCTCCGCCCGGTTGTTCAGCCCCTTGTGCGAGCGGTGCTCGACCGAGGGCATGACCTCGCGGTGAGCGGCGCCGTAGGAGCGGAGCTTGTCCGTGACGACCACCCGCGGCACCGTACGGGTCCTCTTCACCAGACGACGGAAGAATCGCCTGGCCGCGGTCTTGTCCCGCCGGTTCTGCACCAGGATGTCCAGCACCATGCCGTCCTGGTCGACAGCCCGCCAGAGGTACTTCCGCTCGCGGTTGATCGTGACGAAGACCTCGTCCAGGTGCCACTTGTCACCAGGCCGGGGCTGGCGGCGGCGCAGCGCATTGGCATACTGCTGCCCGAACTTCACACACCAGCGGCGGATGGTTTCGTAGGAGACGATCACGCCGCGCTCCAGCATCAGCTCCTCAACCTCACGGAAGCTGAGCGGGAACCGGAAGTACAGCCACACGCAGTGGGAGATCACCTCGACCGGGTACCGGTGACCCTTGTACGACGGCGACGCGCTCCCCACAGACGATCCCCCTCCACCATGATCAACGCGAGATCATCCCACCCGCTCAGCCAACGTGACAGCACCTCTCGTTCACCTCGCTGCCGGGGCTGGATCAGATGTTCGATGGAGCCGGACGCAGCGACGCCACCTTCCGCGTGACGAACTGACCCGACAGCGACAGGGATGCCGGCCCTCCCCTTGAGGCGCCGGCATCCCTTTCCTTTGCTCCCGGGCCCTCCGCATGGCCCTTCCCCGTACGCCCGAGTTCGCCGCGGCGACGTTCGCGAACCTCCTCAACGCTCGACACAGCGAACCCGGAAAAAAGTACCGTGCTCCTCCACCATCTCAGGGTGTGGTTGACCGGCGCCGTGGCCCTGCTCACGGCCCTGGCCTTCGCACAGGGGCCCCGCGTCCGCAGTGGACGGCCGCCCGTATACGAACCCGCTCAAGTCGGTGAAGGGCGCCGATCCCTGGTGGAGTACTACGACGGCAACTACTACCTCGTCACGACGACGTCACCGGTGTCCTGGGCATGCGCAAGTCGCCCACCCTCGCCGGCCTCGCCACCGCCCCCAGCGTGCAGATCTGGTCGGACACCACTCCCAGCCGCAACTCCAACATCTGGGCCCCGGAGATCCACTTCTCCGACGGCCACTGGTACCTGTACTACTCCGCCGGGCAGAGAGGCATGCCGTACTGCGGGGCGAACGGCACCCAGCAAGCTGACGTTGAGACCCGTGAGTTCGTACGTCAGTGAATCGCGGCGGTACGAGTGGCGCAGTGCGTCACCGAATTTGCGCCGGGCGTCCCGTTCGAGCGGGGTCCACCATGCTGGCTGGGCCCGTACCAGAGGGACTGGAGTTGGAACCGCTCGGCCTCCACATCGCCGACCATGTGTTCCCGCATCCGGGCCATGAAACCGATTCCTCGCTCCGCGTGCCTCCGACCCAGTCTCGTAGAACCGGTGGTGAACGTCCTTTGCTCGGGGCCTGCTGTTCGGGGGACCGCGGGAAGCCTGCCCCGAGGAACCTGAGGATTCGGTGAGGCGTTCCCACCAGGGCACGGGCGCTGCGTCAGGGCCGCTTCTGGCCCCGGACGGGCACGCTCAGGAGGAACCGGGACCCGCCGCGGGCACTGGGGACGACGGTGAGCGAGCCGCCGTGCGCGTGGGCCACCCAGGCGGCGATGGACAGCCCGAGGCCGCTGGAGCCGGAACCGCTGTGGAAGCGTTCGAACAGGGACTTCGCCTGGCCTGGCGGTATGCCCGGGCCCGCGTCGTCGACCGTGACGGTGCCGTCCACGGTGACGGTGATCTCGACGTCGGCGGGCTCACCCGGGGTGTGGCCGTGGGTGAGCGCGTTGCCCAGCAGGTTGGCGATGGCACGGCGCAGCAGTCCCGCGTCGGCGAGGACGACCACGGCTTCGGCCCGGACGGCCACCCAGTGCCCGTGTGCCGGGGTGTCGGCGACGACGGCATCGACGAGCTGGTCGAGCCGCAGTGGCTCCCGATCCAGCGGGACGGCGCCGGCCATCAGCCGGGCGCGGGTGAGCAGGTCGTCGACCAGCTCGCTCATCCGGGTGGACTGGCGCAGTGTGCGGCGCAGCACTTCGTGGCTGTCCGCCTCCCCGCGCAGGCCGGTCTCGGCGAGCAGCCGCATCGAGGTGACGGGGGTGCGCAGGTCGTGGGCGGCGTCGGCGAAGAAGGCCTCTTGCTGGTCGAGTGCCGTGAGCGCCGGCCGGACGGCGCGTCCGGCGAGCCAGCGGCCGGCCATGGCCGAAACGGCTACCAGGACCGCACAGGCGATGGTGAGGAACAGCGTCAGCCGCCTGTGGCTGTCCAGGTGCCCGGAGGTGTCGACGGCCGCGACCACCACGGCGTCCGTGGTGCCGGCCGGTCCGGTGACGGGCTCGGCGGACAAGCGCAGCCGGCGGCCCTCCGGTGTGGTCGCGGTGCTCATGGCGCCGTGTTCCTCCCGGGCGGCCTCGGCAGCGACCTCCTGCAGGGCCTCGGCGGGGACGGCCAGGCAGGGCCGGCGCGGTGGGACCACGCGGGACAGGTGCCCCCCACCAGCGGTGAACAGGGTCACCGGGGGACAGTCGTACCCACCGTCCTTCGGGGCCGGGTATGCGAGGACACCGTCCTCATCAGGGGTGAGGCCGGCGGCGATGTCGCTGGTCCGCGTCTGCAGGTCGGAGTCGACCTGGTCGCGCCAGGACGCGCCGTCAGCGTGCACCGCGAAGACCGTCATGCCGATCAGGCCGAGCGCGCTTACGAGGGTGAAGAGCAGGGTGATGCGTCGTCGCATCCGGTGGATCCGGCCGGTCGGCGTCGGCGGCGTCCGGCGGCGTGCCCGGCCCGCTGCGACGCGCAGTCTCATGCCGGGGGCTCCAGCCGGTACCCGATCCCGCGCACGGTGTGGATCAGCGGCGGATCGCCCAGCTTGCGACGCAGCTGGGAGACCAGGACCTCGACCACGTTGGAGTTCGGCTCGGTCAGCTCGTCCCAGCAGCGCTCTATGAGCTCGGTGCGCCGTACGGCCTCGCCGGGCCGGGTGGCGAGGATTTCCAGCACGGCGAACTCCTTGACGGTGAGCGTCAGCAGGACGTCGTCGCGGTGGACCGTGCGTCGGGCCGAGTCGACCTGCAGTCCGCCACAGCGGACCACCGACGGCCGGACTACGGTGGTTCGCCGGCACAGGTTCCGCACCCGGGCGACCAGCTCCGGGACGGCGAACGGCTTGACCAGGTAGTCGTCGCCGCCGGTGGCGAAGCCCTCGACGCGGTCGGCGACGGAGTCGCGCGCCGTGAGGAAGAGGACCGGTACGGTGCTGCCGTCCGCCCTCATCCGGTGCACGTACTCCGCGGAGTCGCCGGACGGCAGCATCCGGTCGAAGACGACACAGTCGTAGCCGGTGATGTACAGCGCCTCGTCGGCGGCGGGGAGGTCCCCGGCCTCGTCGACGGCCAGCCCCCCGCCGCGCAGTGCGGCAGCCACGGCGAACCGCAGGTCATCGTCGTCCTCGACCACCAGTACGCGCATGTCGGCCAGGATAGGCGTCGACAGGTGCTGAGGCGTCGGCGAGGACATGAATGCGCTCACAGGCTCCGGTGGCTTCCTGTCGTCACCGCTGAACCCTGTCGTCGCCGCTGAACCTCTCCACCATCGACGGGTCTCCCAGCCCACGTCGAACCCTGGGGCGGGGTGGGCAGTGCCTCTCCGATGACCAGGGGGAACGTCGCATCGGAAGGCACCGCCACTCATCGGCCCACGACCGCCAACGGCTCCGGACCGAAAGTGCCGGCGGCGCGACTCTCCGTCCGTGGGGGACCGGAGGCCGCTGCTACCGACACGCACGATCATCACAGGGGAAACCTGAGCATTCGGTGAGCTCCGCCGCCCTCGCCTGCCGCCGCCCTGACGCCGGACCCACCGGGTTCGTCGCGCGACTCGCGTCATCCGGGCCGGGGAGTGTGGTGAGCTGGTGGTGCCGCACGCCCGAGTCCGCCGCTGCCCGACCGCGGTACCGGCCGCCAGGGTCGCCGCCAGTGCGAGAGCCGGCAATCCGGCCCGACGAGCCTGGGGCCCGACCCGCTGCCGAAGCATGGCTCCGCAGCCCGGCCGGATCAGGTCCCGGTGGACCGCACCGGGTCATCCCTGGCCACCACTACTCGCACGCGGCTGTGCGTCACAACCGGGCCGCGGACGGCGCCCGCGGTCCGCCCTCATCAAATCCTCAGGGTTCCTCAGCAAGTATTCAGGGCCGTCATGGAGTGGAGCCGAGGAGGGGCGCGGATCGTGCAGTCGTTTGTGCACGAGTGGAGCACGCAGGGTGGGGAGCGGGCGTGGTGAAGGCCGGAGGACGGAGGCGACGGGCGGTACATGGCAGTGGGGCCGGTCACCGCACTCGCGGCGACGGGCTCCACTGCATCTCGGGCCTTGGATCTTGCTTCCACGGGCCACTGCTGTGCCTGACGCCAGGTTCGGCCATGCCCACCCGGCCCCGGGGCGTGGCTTAGATCAGTGGTCCAACCTGGGGCTTATTGCTCCCCATTCAGCAGGTACACCCAGAGAGGAATAGTTTGTTGACCGCACGCTCGACCGCGAGTCGATCGCCCATCGCCCGCCTCGGAGTCCTCGCTGTCGGGGCCACTCTCCTGGTTTCCTGCCTCGCAGGCTGCGTGGGCGCAAAGCCAAACTCAGCGGCCAGTGGAAGAAAAACAAACTCGGCGGCTGGCAAGCCACTTCCGACTACCAAACAGCAGGCGGCTGGAATGGTTCCCGGAGCTGCGCTGGTGGAACCGCCCGACCTCAACACCGCAACCCCCGGGGATGTGACGGTTCAGCTGACGGCGGCCCAGAAGGAGGTGATGATCTCGGGCAAGAAGGTGCTCGCGCAGACCTACAACGGAAGCCTCGTCGGGCCGACCCTCCATGCGGTCCCTGGCCAGCGTGTCACTTTGAAACTGAAAAACAAACTTGATACGTCAACTAATTTGCATTACCACGGGATGCACCTGTCCCCGAAGGGAAGCGCGGACAACATCATGCTGTCCGCCAAGCCTGGCCAGACTCTGACCTACCATCTCGACATTCCCGCGAACCAGGCACCCGGGACTTACTGGTACCACGACCATGAAATGTGCACCAGGGACGGCAAGCCGATGCCAGGGATGAAGATGTCCTCCAAGGACGGCGAGTCGATGCCGGGGATGGATATGTCCTCTGCCCCAGCGAAGGCTCGCTGCAATGGAACCGAGAGTCAGATCGGGGCGGGGCTGTCGGGAACAATCATTGTCGGGGACAGTCGCACAACATTGCCGCCGGCCTACCGCGGGATCACCGCTCATACCCTGGCGCTCAAGGACGCCCAGATCAGCGAATCCAGCTCGATCGTCTACCCGGACGGGGTCCTGGAGCCCGCATCGCCGACGGTCCGCCTGGTCAACGGTCAGTACCGGCCCACGCTGAACGTGAAAGCCGGTGAAACCCAGTTGTGGCGAATAGCCAATGAAGGATACGCCATCGTCTACGATCTCCAGCTCGGCGGCGGCACCTTCACCGTCATCAACCAGGACGGGACTCCCTCCGCGGCGCCGACCCGGGTAAAGCACCTTCTGGTTCCGCCCGGCGGACGCTTCGACGTCCTGGTGACCGCCGGAGCCCCCGGATCAACCTGGCTCAGAACCCTCCACCACGAGGCCGGGTCGCCGGACGACGGCGACGTCTACCCCGACACCCCCCTCATGAAGGTCAATGTCCATCAGGGCAGCGGGAACGCGGGGTCGGCTGCCACTGGGGGACCGTCGGGCATGGCCACCTCGCCTCAGATCGCCGGACCGCTTCGCGGATCCGAACCCGATCTGTCCGAAGACCCCATCGCCCAATCCCGAAGCATTGCCCTGAGCGACGACGGCGGCAACAACTTCTGGATCAACGGCAAGCTGTTCGACCACAAGACGCCGACTTTCAAGAAACCGGCCACACTCGGAACAGTCGAAGAATGGACGCTCACCAACACGAGTGGCCACGATCATCCGTTCCATCTCCATGTCGCACCGTTCCAGGTCCTCAGTGTGAACGGCCGCGCCCAGCCTCCCGCCGACTACATGGACACCGTGAGCGTTCCCCACGCGGTCGATGGAAAAGCTGGCAAAGTAGTGATCCGGATCCGCTTTACGGACTTCACCGGGATATGGATGTTTCACTGCCACATCACTGGACACGAGGACAACGGAATGATGGGCTACGTGAACGTCGTTGCCGCCGGCCGCACTGGATGAGCCTGCGCGTTTGATCCAGCCTCGATCCTTCGTGACGGCCCGTCGGTTCTTTCGGCGGGCCGTTTCGGTCGTCCGGGTTGGGGATGGGCACGCTGATGGCCCAGCTGTCGCGTAGTGCGGGCGCCGGATTTCAAGGGCCCCGGCACGGTGGTGCTGCTCGCGGGGACGGGAACGTGCTGGTCGGGGTTCGGGAGGGCTTCGAGCCGTGCCAGGTCGTCTGTGGCACCCAGCTCTACAGCAGCAGCGGCATCAGCGAGGCCATGGGGATGACCGTAATCCTGGTCTTCAGAGTTGAGCGGTGCGGAGGTGTCCGCGGGCCCGGCGTGTGGTGACGCACTGTGCCCGTAGCCGTTGGTCGTCGGCGTTGCGAAAACCGAAGGCGTTGGGAGCGACGAGCTTGATGACGCGGTTGATGCCTTCGCTCTTGGCGTTGCTGTGCCCTGTGTCGATGAACGCCCTTGTTGCTGTTCACGGAGAATCGACCGCTCTCGTCGCCGCAGAACGGGCAAGTTCCCCGGAACTCGCGCCCGGCCTTGCGGAGCGGTACGTATGCAGAGATGACGTCGTTGAGCGGCACCGCCGCCTTCAGGGCTGCAAGGTCTGCGGGTGCCGATAAATCATCTGGCCTGGTCACGCGGCACGTCGGTACTCATGAAGGATTCCGCTGAGTCGGTCTCGTCGGCGGACCTCCAGGTACCTGCTCTGTGCTGGCACGCTGATCGGTTCGGGTAGCGATCGGAGTGGTGCGGCTTGGTTCAGCGCTCGGTGCGGCCGATGGCAGTTGTAGAAGGTCTCGAACTCGCGGAGCACATGAAGGAGGTGGCTCTGGTTCCAGATCAAGGTGCAGTTCAGGAGCTCGCTGCGGCAGGTCTGTATCCAGCGCTCCACGATGGAGTTCATTCGGGGTATTTGTATGCCGGTGGTGACGACTCTCAGTCCGGCGTCGGCCAGCAGGGCGTCGAAAGCCTGCGTGAACTTCGCGTCGCGGTCGCGGATCAGGAATCGGGCCTGGCTGCCCGCGTCCTCCAGGTCCATGAGGAGATTGCGTCCGAGTTGCACGACCCAGTCCGCGGTGGGGTGCGCGGTGGCGCCGAGGATCCGGATGCGCCGGGTGGAGTGCTCGATGACGGCGAAGACGTACAGACGCGCCCCGGTCAGGGTGCGGGTCTCGAAGAAGTCGCAGGCGAGCAGCGCGCCGGCCTGGCTGCGCAGGAAGTGGGCCCAGGTCGTGCTCTGCCGTTCGGGCGCAGGTGGGATGCCGTGCTCGCGGAGAATCTCCCAGACGGTGGAGGCGGCGACCTTGATGCCCAGCACCGCGAGCTCGCCGTGGATCCGGCGATAGCCCCACGAGGAATTCTCGTGAGCCAGGCGCAGGACCAGGGCGCGGATGGATCGGACCGTGGGTGGGCGTCCGCGCCGCTTCGGCACGCAGGTGGCTGCGTGTCGTCGCTTGAGCAGGTTGCGATGCCACCGCATGATTGTGTCCGGGCGTACCAGCAGCAGGAGCTGGCGCAGCTTCTCTCTCGAGAGGTGATGGAGCAGGCCGGCGAGGACAGCGCGGTCGGTGTCTGTGAACGTTGGCTTGCCGACCTGGCGTTGCAGTACGAGCAGTTGGTGCCGCAGGGCAAGGATCTCGATGTCTTTGTCCCGGTCGCTCATTGGCAGCAGGCGCAGGAGTGACAGGGTGTTGGTCGCAGCGAGGTAGGCCAGGCGCAGCAGCACGACAGATCATGATGCCGTCCGAGTCTGTCCACGTGAAGACATCGGAGTTGTTGGCGAGCGCGGCCTGAGGGCCAGTCGATCAAGGCCTCCACCTGGGTGGATGATTTATCGGCACCCGCAGTGCCGTGGGCCACCTCGGCGACCACCTCGGCGGAGTTCACCGACGTCCTGGCCGGGATGCCCAAGGTCGCGGCCTGGCTGGACGCGCTGCTGCACGACCTGCGGGGCCGCGTCGGCGATCCGGCGGGCACCGCGGATCCGCGGTTCTCCCCGCACCTGGTGCTCGCGTTCAGCACCCCGGAACTCGTCGGCCCCGGGGCCCTGAAGGGTGAGCAGATCCGCTACGTGGGACCGTCGATCGCGCATCGTCCCGCTGCCGCGGGCTTCCCCTGGGACTGGCTCGATGCCTCCCGCGCCACTGTGCTGGTGACCCTCGGCACGGCCAACACGGACGTGGGGGCCCACTTTCTGGGCGAGTGCCGGAACGCGCTGCGCGCCCGCGCGGACCGGGTGCAGGCGGTGATCGTGGATCCGGCGGGGGTGCTCGGTGAATCCCAGGGCGGAGACGACAAGGACGTACTGATCCGCCCGTCCGTCCCCCAACTCCCGCTCCTGGAAAGGGCCGACGCGGTGGTCTGCCACGCGGGCCACAACACCGTGTGCGAGGCCCTCTGGCACGGCGTCCCCCTCGTGGTGGCGCCCATCCGCGACGACCAGCCCGTCGTGGCCGGGCAGGTGACCGAGGCGGGGGCGGGCATCAGGGTCAGGTTCGGCCGGGTCACCGCCGCGCGGCTGGGCGCGGCCGTCGACGCCGTACTCCACGAACCCGGTTACCGCACCGCGGCCGACCGTGTCCGCACCGCGTTCCGCACGGCCGGAGGCGCCTGCGAGGCGGCGTCCCACCTCGAACGACTGGCCACCGGCGCGACCTCCGAGGAGCCCCAATGAGCGACGAGCACGAGCCCACCTCGGCGTCCCCGACCCGCGCCGAGCAGGTCGCGGCCCTCCGCCCGACCTACCAGGCCGACCTGGCCCGCGGCCTGGACCGCTTCTTCGCACCGCGCCGGACGACCTGCCCCTGGTGCGACTCGCCCCGGCTGACGACGCGCCTGCGCACCACCGACCTGCTCCAGCACAAGCCGGGCCGCTTCGTCCTGGACCAGTGCGAGGACTGCCGGCACACGTTCCAGAACCCGCGCCTGAGCGACGAGGGCCTGGAGTTCTACTACCGCGACTTCTACGACGGCTTGGGGGAGAAGCAACTCGGCAGGACCTTCGCGGGCCGGACGGCGATGTACCGGCAGCGCGCGGAGTCCCTGCTCCCCTTCGACCTCACCCCCAAGAACTGGCTGGACGTCGGCACGGGCCACGGCCACTTCTGCGAGGCGGCCCGCACCGTCCTGCCCGGCACGGCCTTCGACGGCCTCGACTTCACCGACGGCGCCGAACTGGCCCAGCGCGCCGGCCGCGTGGAACGCGGCTACCGCGGCAGCTTCACCGCCCTGGCCCCGGACCTCACGGCCCACTACGACGTCGTCAGCATGTTCCACTACCTGGAGCACAGCACGGATCCGGACAGCGAACTGAGGGCCGCGCACCAGGCGGTACGCCCCGGAGGGCACCTGCTGATCGAGGTCCCCGACCCCGACAGCCGCTACGCCCGCCTCCTCGGCCGCTGGTGGCTCCCCTGGCTCCAGCCCCAGCACCTGCACTTCGTCCCGGTCGGCAACCTCAGGCGGCGGCTGACGGACCTGGGATTCACGGTGGTGGCGGAACAACACGCCGAACCCCACGACCCCGTGGACCTCCTCGCCGCCACCTGGCTCGCCCTCGACGCGGCCGCTCCGCACGAGGACCTGCCCTGGCTGCCGAAACCGCCGAACGCCCCGCAGCGCGCTCTGCGCGGCGCGATGGTGCTGGCCACGGTCCCGGCCCTGCTCCTGAGCACCCTCCTGGACCGCTACGCGATCAAGCCCCTCTCCCAGCGCCTGGGCCTCTCCAACGCGTACCGCGTCGTGGCCTGCCGTGACTGATGCGCTCGCTCCGGCGGTGAGCGTCACCTGTCCCTGACGCTGTCCCTGCCGAAAATCTCGTCCGTGCAGGTCAGGCCGCATGCTGGTACTCGTGGAGGGTGCCGCCGAGGCGGTCGCGTCGTCGTATGTCGAGGTGGGAGACAGCGTCCGGGTCGGCGATCGGCGGAGGCAGGGGGTGCAGCGGGCGGGCGTCTGCGATGCCTTGGTGGGGCCGGTGGGAGTTGTAGTGCTGTTCGAACTCGCGCAGGGCGTGCAGCAAGTGGCGCTGGTTCCAGACCAGGGTGCGGTCCAGCAGTTCGCGTCGGCAGGTCTGCACCCACCGTTCCATGAGCGCGTTCATCCGCGGCATCCGGATCCCGCTGAGTACGACCTCGATCCCCGCATCCTTGGGGACGGTGTCGAACAGGGCGGGGTACTTCCCGTCGCGGTCGCGGATCATGAACCGGGCCCTGCAGCCGGCACCCTCGAGATCCATGACGAGGTTCCTGGCGGCCTGTGCCACCCAGGAGGCGGTTGGCTGCGCCGTCGCGCCCAGGACGCGGATGCGCCGGCCGGCGTGCCCGATCACCGCGAACACGTACAGCCGCGCCTCGGACAGGGTGACTGCTTCGAAGAAGTCACACGCCAGCAGGGTATCGGCCTGGGAGCGCAGAAAGTCCGTCCAGGTGCTGGAACCCCGCTCGGGTACCGGGTCGATCCCCGCCTCCTTCAGGATCTCCCACACCGTGGAGGCGGCCACCTGCACGCCCACAACCAGCAGCTCACCGTGGATGCGCCGATATCCCCACCCGGGATTCTCCCGCGCCAGACGCAGCACGAGAACGCGGATCGAGCGCACCGTACGCGGCCGACCCGCACGCTTGGGCCGGGAACGGGCCGCGTGGCGGCGCGAGACCAGGTAACGGTGCCAGTGCAGCACAGTGTCCGGGCGCACCAGCAGCCGTGCTCGGCGCAGCACCGCGCGGGAGCCGGTGCAGCAGCGCGGCCAGGAACACCCGGTCACTCGGGGCGAACCGCACTCTCCGGCCGTCGAGTTGGCGCTCCAGTGCAGCACGGCGTAAGCCGTCCTTGAGGTGGCTGTGAAGGCTGGCCGTGACGAATTCGCGGCGGGCGCGTTCGCGCATCCACTGTTCGCTTGCCGGGACGTCAGGCCAGGCGCCTACACTCGGGGGCGAGGATTGAGTTGGCGCTGTTGTGGGCGTCGGAGTGGGGATCGGAGTAGGCGCCGATCCCTTTCTCGTGTGCGCATCGGGATCCGTTTTGCGAGGCGAGGCGGGAGGGTGCCCCCTGCGGTCAGGGCCGCTGCGCGAGTGGATAGGGGTGGTGGCCGCGCCCCGCTCTGGGCGCGGCCGAGGTCGTCAGCCGGTGGCCGGTCCGGCCGCCTGGTGCTGCAGGAGTTCGAGTTCGGCGAGCGCGTTGATGAGGGCGCTTCCGCATACGCCGTCGATCTCGGTGTCCGGCCCGACGGGTGCCGCCCCGACGACGGCGTCATGGAGGATGGCCAGGTCGTCGGTCTCCAGGTGCGTCACGCCGGCTGCTGCCTCGCGGCCGAGCCGTGCGTCGCGTTCCTCGTCGTGGAGGCGCAGTACGTAGATGGTGAGCAGCATTTCGAGGGCGCGCACCTTCGCGACGCCGGACAGTTGCGGCCACACCTCGTGTGCGATGAGGGCGAGGGCGTAGCCAGATGGGTGTTCGCGCTGCAGCTTGGCCCGCGCTTCGAGTACGGCGGGGTAGAGGCTGCCGGTGGTCGAGATCGCCGAGATGATGTCGTCAAAGTCGCTGCTGGCGTCTGCCGTAGTGGTGGGGTCCTTTTTTGTTGGGGCCCGGTCGCTGGCGAGCGAGAAGCCGGGCCTTCGGCATGTGCGGGATGGGCTGGCCCCTGTCGGTCTGGTGCTGGAACACCGGCCTGGTGGGGGCCGCTTCTCGGCGGCGATCGGCTTCGACTCGGTCGGCTTGCGCCGGAGCAGGGCTTTCAGGCGGTCCCGCTGCTCGGGGGTGAGTGGGGGCGCCTGGTCGGCCAGTTCCTGGGCGTAGCGCCGAATGTCGGCGATCTCCGCAGCGGTCAACGCCATCAGTGAACTCCTCACCAAGGCGTACATCCCCAACGAAGTCTGGCGTGGAGGTCATCCAGACCAGCCCGGCCTCTACGGCTCTGCCTGCGCCAGCCGCACCGTCCTTTCCGCCAGCTCGCTGATGCGCACCCCGTCGAAGCCGAACACCGCGCTGCGGACCGTGTCCTCCAGCGGCTCCTTCCACTGCGTCGGAATCGCGTCCGCCCCGGTCAGCACGCCCGCCACCGAGCCGGCCGTCGCCCCGTTGGAGTCGGTGTCCAGGCCGCCGCGGACGGTCAGCGTGATGGTGCGGGTGAAGTCGCCGTCGCCGTACAGAAGCCCCGCGGTGAGTACGGCGGCGTTCGGGATGGTGTGGATCCAGCCGAGCCCGGCGGTCTCCTCGGCGACCGTGGTGAGTGTGTCCTCCCAGGTCATCCGCGTGTCGTGGAGGGAGACGACCCGCCGCACGGTACGGGCGAGCCGGCTGCTCGCCGGGATGACGGCCAGGGCCTGGTCGACCGCGTGCCGCACGGTGGGCGCGGTGAACGCCGCCGCGATCAGCGCCGCCGCCCACGTCGCGCCGTACACACTAAAACCCCGTTCTTAGAGCTCGTAACAGGATCATGACCGGTGCTTCTTCAGTCGCCTCCAGCAGATGAGGGCGCACGCCAATGAGACGAAGGCGCCGTGGAGTTCGGTGCGGCGTTCCCAGCGGACGGCGAGGCGTTTGAACTGGTGGAGGAGCGCGAAGGTCTGCTCGACGACGTAGCGGAGTTTGCCCAGGCCCTTGATGTTGGGGGCGCCCTTGCGGGAGATGACGGGCAGGATCCGCCGCTTGCGCAGCTCGCGGCGGTTGGGGTTGGAGTCGTAGCCCTTGTCACCGAGCAGCGTCTCGGGCCGGCGGCGCGGGCGGCCGGTCCGCCCGGCCACGGGCGGGATGCCGTCGACGAGAGCGAGGGTCTGGGTGACGTCGTTGACGTTGGCCGCAGTGGTGATGACCCTGAGCGGGGTGCCGCGTCCGTCGCAGATCAGATGGTGTTTGCTGCCCGTCTTCCGCCGGTCGACCGGCGACGGACCGGTGTCGGCTCCCCCCACGCGCGGATGTGAGAGCCGTCCACGCACGCCCGGGACCAGTCGAGTTCGCCTGTCGCGTTCAGTTCGGCGAGCAGGATGCTGTGCAGCCGGTCGAAGACCCCGGCCTGCTGCCACCGTTCCAGGCGCCGCCAGCAGGTCTGTCCCGAGCCGAACCCCAGCTCCAGAGGCAGCAGTTGCCAGGCTATGTCGTTGAACAGGATGTACAGGATGCCCTGCAGGCACAGCCGGTCCGCCACCGGCCGCGGCCCTGGTGCCTTCTCAGGTCAGGGCGGCAGCAGCGGCTCGATCAGCGCCCACAAGTCGTCGTCCACGATCCACGGCCGAGTCGTCACACATCACGAACGGCCGAATCATCACACCGGTCACGCTCGACCAGGACACTTCAACAAGATCCTGTTACGAGCTCTAAGCGTTCGCGTGAGTGTTCCCTGCACGGGCGGGCGTTTCCCGCCGTGCGTGCGATGTTCATCGTGTGGATGCGGCGCCTGGACGGGGCTGTATTGCAGGCAGCTGCCTGAGCTCGCGCTGGGGTACGTGCGAGCGTTGGGCGGCGGCCTTGGCGCTGCACGTGTTCGTGGATGACGGGGTCCTCGCGCCGCCGACGCCTTCGGTGATCTCCTTGTCAAGGCGTTCATCCTCGACGACGACGGCCATGATGCTGGACCGCGGCGTCACTGGGCCGGGCAGTTCGCGGCATACATTCCGGCGGGATCGGCCAGCAGGGGAATGAGGCGGCTCCGGGGGCTCCGACGGCGCCGGCCCATTGTCCGGTTTCCCGGGGACCGAAGGGCCCTCTGGTGAGGGCATCGGCATCCGTGCGCTGTGCGGCTATCGAAGCGGCGACGGCGCCCCCGGTTTGGATGGCGAGTGCGGGGATCGGACGGAGGGCGACAGCGGCCGCGGCTGCAGTCGGTGAGTTGTTCAAGCGCTCGGCGGGTGTCGCAGGGTCGAGACGGGTAACGGTCCTTGATGAACGCTGTGTGTCGTCCCTGGGCGGAGGGCCACGGCGGATGATCGTGCGCCCGCCACACGGCCGCGCGATCCCGTCAGGCAGTTCTGCCCGTGGCATCGTCGGGCGCAACCCGAACGAGGATCTTCCCGCGGCTGTCGCCCCGGAAGATGCATGCAAGCGCCTCCGGCGCGTTCTCCAGACCGTCCAGGACGACTTGCTCGTGCCGCAGCCGACCGTCGCCGAGCCGGACGGCCAGTTCCCCTCAGTGTGGACACCACGGGCCCTGCCTCACCGAGTCCTTCCACCGCGACAGGGTCTGGACCTCACATTGCACCTGCCAAGGGTTTACCTCCATGCTTCCGCGACTGAACACGGCAGTGCGTCCGGGGCGGTCCGAACGTCCTGGCCCGCTGCTGTGTGAGCGCGAGGAACCCAGTGCAACAGTCGTGTCCAGAAGAACTGGACATGGTGCTAGCGTGAGAGGGTGACCTCGACCGCTGACCAACTACGCACTTTGCTGGGCGAGACGGCGTTTCACGCGCTGGAGTCGCTCGCCGGTTCCAGCACCCCGGTGAGCGGTCGCGCCTTGGCGCGCGCGCTCCGCGTCGCGCCCACGACTGCGACGTCTACGCTTCAGGTGCTTCAGAAGGCCGGTTTCGTGGTTGCGAGCGCCGAGGGCCGCTCAAAGTTGTGGCGTATCGACGCGAGCAACCCGATGATGCACAACTGGCTGCACGAGCCGACCGGGGCGGCGGAGCGAGAGGATGACGGGTACAGGGTGCGCCCCCGTCTAACCACGGTGATTTTCACCGCGCTTCAGCTGGAGTACGAGGCGGTGGTCTCTCACCTGCCCGATCGGCGGTCCAGCCGTGTGCGCACGACGCGTTTCGAGGTGGGGGACTTTGCTGGCGACCATGCGGACTGGAGCGTGCACGTAGCGGAGTTGGGCGCAGGAAACACCCGCACTGCCATCGAGACCGCCACGGTGATCACAGCGCTCAATCCCCACTTGGTGCTATTCGTGGGGATCGCCGCCTCGGTCAAGCCCGATGATCTGGTTCACGGCGACGTCGTCGTCGCAGACCGGGTCTACGACTTGCACAGCGGCAAGGACGCCTGGGAGGAGGCGCAGGGGTCGGTCCACCTGACGCGGCCGCTGTCCTACCCCGCCGCCAACGGCGTCGTGCAACTCGCCAGGGACGTGCGGCGCAACGACTGGGCAGATGAGTTGACCGCCGACCAGGCCGCCCTTAACTCCTGCGGCACCGCACCGAGGGTCGAGGTCAAGCCGATCGCCGCAGGCGCGGTCGTGCACTCCGACGGCCGCTCTGCGCTGATGAACAAGGTACGCAGGGACTTCAATGACGTGGCAGCGGTGGACATGGAGTCGCTCGGGCTCTACGAGGCCGCGCACAAGGACGGACTTCCCGCACTCGCTGTACGCGGGATCTCCGATTGCGTCGAGAACAAGACCGCTGACGCCGACCGCGAGTGGCAGCCGAGGGCAGCCCACCACGCGGCCGCCTTTGCGTTCGCCTTGCTGCGCCGGGCCGAGGCGGAGGATCTGCCAGGGCCCGGCACCTCGACGGTCTCGGCTGGCAGTCCTCCGTCATCCACTGGGCTGTCGCCGGTCCAAATGCTGCTGCGCGTCGCCCCACCGACGGCGCTCGCCTACGAGTGGGCCGAGCCAGTGGCCGGGGCGCGCGCGACTGCTGTCCTCAAGGACCTGGTGGCATTGGGCGGTCAGCCTGCCACGTGGTTGAG
The DNA here is from genome assembly GCF_049974585.1 of Streptomyces sp. UG1. Taxonomy (NCBI): domain Bacteria; kingdom Bacillati; phylum Actinomycetota; class Actinomycetes; order Kitasatosporales; family Streptomycetaceae; genus Streptomyces; species Streptomyces sp. UG1. The sequence goes on from NZ_JBNGGG010000008.1 coordinate 246,694, forward strand.
CCGATTCAAACACCGGCCACCCCAGGAGTTCCGCAGTCAGGGCAGCGAGGCATTGTGGGTCCTGGTTGCCGAGTTCGCCGCCTCACATAAGCATCCGGCCACGTCCTGGTTCTTCGAGCAGGCCGCGCAGCGCTGGCAGGGCGACCTGCTGTCGGCGTACTTGTACTGCGAAGGTGCAGTCGCAGCTGCACAAGACGGCGACCCGGAGAAGAGCGAGCTGCTACTGGCTCGCGCTGAAGCTGCCGAGCCCGCCGGCAGCCCACTTTGGGAGTTCTATCGCGTCGGCCTTGGCGCCGACAATAATGCGCTGGGCCCGGCGCTGTTGGCCGTGGCGGGAGCGCTCGAACTTCCGTTGCCGAGGCCAGTTCTGGCTGGCCTGGGCGCCGAATCGGCACCCTCTCAACCGGATGATGCGTTCCTGGCGTTCGTCGAGGAATTCGCCGACCTCTATCCGGCCTTCTTCGAGTCCATGAGGCTGACCGCCACACTGACTGCGGCTGCGCTCCTCCGTGAGACCCCTGGCCAGATCGACGCCGCTCAGATCCTCTTGGACAACATTGCAGCTGGGTTCCCGGCGTACCATCACAACCCCGCGGGCGCATCAGCGGTCGCTGCGCTGACCGGGCCGAGAGCCTCCAAGGTAGAGCTGGAACTGGCGAGGACTCTGTGTGCGAAGGCAGCTGATTCCGTAAGCCGAATCTCAGGTTTCGACCGAGACACCGCGTTGACCCGTGCGGAGGACCTCGCGCTCATCGCGCGCGGTCGCAGGCACGACTGGGGCGGCACTACCGCCGACGCACTTGTGCTCGCCGCGCAGGCACGGGCGCTCAGGGGCGACTTTCATGGCGCCCTGGCAATGCTTGTACCACCGCCCACAGGGACCGCTGAGGCCGTGGAGGCGACGTCCGGTCCGGTGGTTGAAGTAGCAGCGGGACTGGCCGCGCAAGTCGGGGACATCCGCTTGGCGCTTGAGCTTGCCGAGAAGATTGACGACCCCGTGGACCGGAGGCTGGCGACCGGCCTTGCCCTCACCGGAAGACAGGACACGCACCCCGAGGCCGCCACCGAATTCCGTGCAGCGCTCGACGAGATTACTTCCGACACTCGCAGTGACCAAAAAATCCGAATTCTGCTCGGTTTGTCGCTTGTTGCGACCCTCGATGAAGACGAACTTGCCCAGCTCGATGCGCTCGATCCAGAGAACGCCGATATGTACCGCGCTCATTCGCTGCTCTCCGTCGGGGACGTTACCCAGGCACAGATCCTCGCCCGCCGCTATCCCGACTCCGATGTGGCACTGCAGATCCGAGTCCAGGCACTCATTCAGCAGGGCAAGACCACTGACGCCGTCAAGGCTTTGGAGCGCTTCGCCGTGCGCCACGGCCACGACGAACGCCACCTCCTCCAAGCGGCGCACCTAGCGCTCACCAGCGGAAACGTGGATGACGCGGAACGTCTGGCGACCGGGCTTGCGTCCAGTACTGATCCTTCACGCCGACGAACCGCCCGGGAATTCCTCCTTCAGACAGCGTCTCGCCGAGAGGACTGGGACGCGGTCTTGGACCAGGCGCGCCGGCTCACCGCCGACAACGAGATCGCCGAAGGTGACCCGACCCGGGACGACAGCCTGATCAAGTACCGGTGGGCTCAGGTACACGCCCTGCATCAGCTTCGCCGGATGCAAGATGCCTACGAGGCCATCCGGGCCGAGCCGCGCTTGGAGCCAACGGACCGAAACAGAGCACGGCTGATCGCCTCGGTGCTGCGCACGATCGCGCCGTCAATAAGCGAAGGAGGCGTTACCAGCAAGGCCAGCGGAACGGAGATCACGCAGGCGGAGATCCTGACCGCTGTCGCCCAGGCAGCGCAGGCTTTCCCAGACGATGAAGAACTGGTCGCCACCGCCGTCATGACCGCCTTCTTGATGCCAACGGGCGAACAAACTGACTACCGTCTGCTGACCCAAGCTCGCCAACTGCACCAGCAGTTCTTCGAGCACTTCCCCCACAGTAAGCTGATCGAGCAGGTTCCGATCGACGATGCGCTCAAAGGCTTGCAGGAATTTCTCCGAGCCCGCCTGGCACCAGCGTCTGACGCCGTACAAGAGATGCAGCAGGCGGCCATTGCTGGGAAGATCCCGATCAGCGCTTGCGCCGCCGCGCTCGGCCGCAGCCACGCCGACATGCTGATCCGTAACACTATCGGTTGCTATGTGATCCGCGATCCCGATGAGGACGCCTGTACCCAGGAGACCGCTGCAGCCCGGCGCGCACTGGACACATCGGTTGTTGTGGACACCTCGGCATTGTTCTTCTCTCCGATCGTGCTGGAACCCACGACGCAACTGACGGTCCACTTCGAGCAACTCCTCCTCGCCGCCCCCCAACGCGACGACATCCTGCAGACCCGGTCCGCGCTCGGCACGCAAAGCTCCGGTTGGCTCGGGTGGGATTCGCGAACTGAGCAGCCCACTTTCACTGAGTACTCTGAGGAAGTCACCAGGTCGTGGAGCGATCGAGCCCATGCCCTGGCCGCTGCGATCGACGCGTGTGACGTCCTGCCCGACGCGCCTCCCGACTACGACGACGAGAGACACCGGGTTTGGAGCGCATCGATCCGTCTCGCGCGAGAGCGCGGGGTCAGCCTGCTCGCAGATGATGCCGCGCTGCGTGCCCTCGCCCGCAGCCAGGGAGTATCCGCTTTCGGTAGCCTGCACCTGTTGGAGGTCCTCGTCCAAGACGGAGTGCTACGCGTAGACGCCCTTGAGCAGTCCTACCGCCGGCTCATGGAACTGCCTGTGGCCGAATTGCCCGTGCGCGATCGCTTGATGTCGATCGCCCGCAACGAGCAGTGGAATCCGAACGGTTACGCAGCCTTCCTCTTCACACGCCCCTCGACATGGCAGCCACTGCCAGATGGGTGGCGCACCTACACCACTTTGATCAAAGCGCTGCCCGAGAAAGATCCTCAAAGCGCCGCGAGTTGGTGCATCGCCGCACTCAGAGGTCTATGCCTCGTCGCTACTCCACAGACTGTGCCCGCCGTCGCCGGCATGATCGTGGCATGGACACTGTTCGAACTGACCGATGGTTCAGCTCTCCCCGTGCTCCTTGATGAAGCACAGCAAGTAATCCGGCGCTTCGCTCCAGAGGCGGACCTCTTGCAAGAAGTCGTACAGCGTGTGGTGACGACAGTGCGGCGTATCACCCCTCCGGAGATGGTTGGCTCAATCGTCCTGCGGCTGCTGGGCGGCCTGGACGGCGAAACACGTGTGAAGGCTCTCAAGATCTTCTTCACCATGCCGTGACCTCCAGGTGTGAAACGGGCGAGCAGTGGCGCGCCCGTAAGCCTGTACCTGACTGCTGGGTCATCTCGGCATCATCCGGGCCCACGAGATGTATTCGGCCTGGACCGCTTCCTTCGCTGTGCGGAGACGTTCCACGTCTCCGTCGAAGAGGCCTTCTTCGAGCAGAGGGTGCAAGTCTCCGTGCCGGTCCGGCTCGTGCGTGAGCCAGACCGCTGGCGCGAGTTGGTGTCCGTCGTATCGGTCGCTGCGAATATGGGGCCACTCGATGTTCATACCGGCGTCCTGCTGCACGATCAGGCGGAGGTATGCGAAACGTTCCCAGGCCTCAAGGTAGGCCGTGTCGCCGAGTATGAGGTGTTCCGTGAAGACGGGACGGAGTTGAGCGTGCAGACGCTCTGCGCCGTCGAAGTCCTTGCCGATCGTCGTCTGCGGGCCCAAAAGCGCGGCCGCAGGCAGCATCTTCGATCTGGTCAGGTGCTGAGCCTGGGGTTCACTGAGCACGCGGACCAGAGTGGGCCAGCGTTCGGCCACGAGGGCAGCAATGCCTGCCGCATAGATCATCATGGTTGCCGGGGCCTGGGCGAGCCGGATCAAGGCCAGGTCGCCGCCCCCGCTGACGGACCCGAGCTGCTCGATGTCGTGGATCCACCAGCGGTCGTTTTCGCTCGTGCCCCAGTAAGCCGTGGTGGCGACCAGGGCGAGAAGCAGTTCTGTCTCGGCTTCCAGCATGCTGAGTCTGCGGCTGTGCTCGTTGGCGTCGGAGGACTGCCAGGGGCCGCTGCGCAGAGGGAGTGCGATGATGCGGCTGACCTCGCGGCGCAGGGAGTCGTGAAGGGTGATCGCCTGACCAGCCCCGGACAAGGCGCGCTTCGCGGAAGCGACGGCGACGGCGATGCTCGCCGGATGCCGACGGCTGTCGGCGATCGCGTCCACGGCGTCGGCAACCTGGGCGAAGAACGCGTCGGCGTCGGTCTGGACGTACACGGCGCCGCGCCGGGTGAGGAGGTCCTGGGCGTGCTCGGAGAGTTCACGCGGGTCGGTCCAGTATGAGGTGAACATCCGGGAAGGGCACCGGGACAGGGCGTTGCGCAGCGCGGGGTCCCACTTCGCGGACCAGCCGGAGATGATGAGCCCGTAGTCGGCAAAGATCCGGTCGAGCAGGGTGTCGACCGCAGGCGCGTACTCCTTGAGCTCCTCGGGGGTGTTGAGCATGCTCGTGGGGTTGAGGTAGTCGCCGTGGACGTGGACGACGAGACATTTGATCGTGTGCAGCGGGGCCAGACCGGCGGCATCGGCCGGGTCGGCCGCGACGGTCGGTTCGACGCCCATCTCGCGCAGCGCGGTCTCCATGAGCCGGTCGAAGTTCGTCGTCAGCACGATGCGCACGTGTCCGTCGGCGACCAGGCGGGCGATCGCCCGGTGCGCGGCGGTGGGCTGCATCCGGCCCTCCTCGCGGTCCTCCTCACTGGGCTCGAAGTAGGCGCGCAGCAGCGCCTGCCGCTCGAGCGGCGTATTTGCCAGGCGGGCCAGGAGGTCGTCGTAGGTGGCCGTACGGCCGAAACGCTCCTTGTACCAGGCGTGCGGGTCGCCCGTCTCGGTGACGCCTTCTGCGGCCGCCACCTTCCTGATCAGATCTTGCTGGACGTCCCACGCCGACGGCATGCCCGCCGCGATCGAGGAGCCGGCCCCGAGCAGGACCGCGTACCCGCCCGGGGTGGCGCGTACGGAGAACGCGAGATTTACATGCGGTTCCATAACTGACCTCCATGTGCGACGACATGACGGAGCCTCGGTCGCACGGAGCGGCCTGCCCGCACCCCACATTACCGTCATTCTGACGACAAGTGGAATTCTTTCCAGCACGTGCTCCCTGAGGTGGCCCCACCAGCGCAGGGTGGCTGGGAATCCTGCTGCCCGCCGCTCCGCCTCGGGATCGGCGGAGCGAAGCCGGTGGGGCCTGGGCGGCACGTGGCGGGGAAATCCGGGGCGCGGCCGTCTGCGGTTTCGCTAGCTTGACCTGGTGACACCTTCGACCCACACACGTTCGGCGGATAGGCGGCCGGTATGACATCTGCGGCTTCCCTGTTCGCCTGCCGCCCTGCGGATGTGACCCTCGAGCGCGTTCGCCAGCTGGTCGCCGTCGGCCAGCCCGAAAGCCTGACCCTGGAGTACAAGGAGAGCTACGCGCCCAAGATCCCTGACTCGGTCGCGGCGATGGCCAACAGCTACGGCGGCCTCATCCTGGTCGGCGTCACCGAGCGCAACCTGGATGACCGGATCATCGGTGTTCCGGAGGACACGATCGTCAAGATTGTCAGCGGCTGCCATCAGAAGCTGGAGCCGCCCTGGGAACCGGAGATCATTCCGGTGCCTCTGCCGGAGACTGACGGCCGGATGGTCCTGGTCGTCCGAGTGGACCCGGCGAAGGCACCGCGCCCGCTTCTGATCCAGGGAGCCGCCCCGATCCGGCTGCACGGACGCAACGCGGTGGCAGACCGGGCGCGGCTCGCGCGGCTGATCAACGAGGCCGCTCCCCAGACCGTGGCTGCCGGGCTGCGGCTGCCGTCGGCGGAACTTCCCCGAGACGACCAGGGGGAGCAGGCGGCCGACTTTCTCGTGCGTACAGGGATGTTCGTTCCGGTCGACGCATCAGCCACCTGGCGCCCGCTGTCCGAACGCGGAGTGCGGGCCTTCGCCGACGCGCTGAACAACTCCCCCCTACATCATGCGCTGTTCCACTGGTGTGCGTCGATCGGCAACGGTGACGCTGGCATGTACCCCTTCCGCCGGTCGGGCTTCAACCGGGCCCGCAGGATCCGGCTGCTGTGGAACGGCGGACCGGGCAGAACACCGGTCTCTCCGGTGGAGGCCGTCGCCAAGATCGACCTGCCGGACGCCTACGGGGTCCCCGTTTCGCACCTTCAGGTCTCCCTGGAAGTCGTCGCGCGCTTCCAGCACGCCTTGGGCAGCAGCGCACCCCTCTCCGTTGCCCGTCTGCACGAACTGGTCGAGGCCCTGACGGCCACGCTTGTCGATGACGCGGTTACCGGAGCGCTTGCTGCCTTGGCGGGCATCGACCCTCTGGTGATGCCCCAACCGCTTGGCCTGGACTTCCTCAGCAGCACCGACGTACCGGACCTGCTCGCGGGAAACGGTCTGACCCCGGTGCCGGACGCCGGCACCTCTCGAGGGGCCAACCTGCTCGCTGACCCAGGCATCGACCAGCGCGACCCCGCGGAGCGCCGCGCACTCATCGACAACTGGCTCCAGCAGATCAGCCTGGACGCCGGCTTGCTCGGCATGGAGAAGGTCCTGGAGCAGTTCCACGACACCTCCCGCGAACAGTAACCGCGACGTCCTCGCCGGACAGATGTCCTGTAGGAACGGCGAACACCGCGCGCCCCGTCCGACCGTGTCGGAAGCTGAGGCGCGGCGCGCGGATCGAGCACGCCGCCCACCACCAGGGGCCTCGCCGACTCCCGCCTGCGGAAAGCGTTCCGCTCCTACACCACCGAGCGCAGCACCGCTGATGAGGTCCGTGCGGGCACCATGGCCGGGTTCCTGATCCGCCAGTACCGCATCGTCTCCGGCCGTCTGGAGGCCGAGCAGTTCAAGGTGACGAGGCATGCCTTGGTCGTGCAGGGCATCGGCGACGCGCTCACCGCAGTGGGCACCGCCGCGACCTGGGGCGTGCTCGTGCTCCTGGTGGCCACGGGCCGGATGGAACTCGCCGTCGCGGGGACCGCCGCCCTCGCCGTACGGACCTCCGGCGCCGCGCTCGCGACGACGGTCCGGGCAGGAGCCCGGCTGTTCCGCACCTCGCTGTCCCTGGACGACTGGGCCCGCTTCCTCACGGTGGCCAAACCGTGGACGACCCGCCGCGGCACCGCCGCTGTCGCCGAGGACGGGCCGCAGGTCATCACCGCCGAGGATGTCTCCTTCACCTACCCCGGCGCCGACGCGCCCGCGCTCGACGGCATCGATCTGGATTGTAGACCGTATGTAGCGGCCGTTCTGAGCTGTGGCTGAGGTCGGCTGCCGCGCCGAAGGCCGATGCCCCGCTGGG
>NZ_JBNGGG010000009.1:0-244608 GCF_049974585.1 Streptomyces sp. UG1
AGCCGTGGACCCGCCCGGCCCTCCTGGTCCGTCTGCGGATCCGCCGGGCACTCCCGAGCCGGCCGGGTGTCCACCAGACCCTGCTGGTCCGGCCGTGAACCCGCCCGCCCCTCCCGGTCCGGCCTCGAACCCGCCGGGCCTCCCCGATTCGCCCGCAGATCCGCCGACCGCGCCCAAGGTGGCCGTAGAGCCGCCAGATCCTCCTGAGCCGGCCGTGGATCCGCCCGGCCCTCCCGATCCGGCCGTGAACCCGCCCGGCCCTCCCGATCCGGACGTGAATTCCCCGGGCCCTCCAGATCCGGCCGAAGACTCCCCCGGCCTCCCGGCGCCCAACGCCCCCTCAGGCTCCCGAACCCCCACCACCGCGGCGAACAGCCCGATCAGCGCCAGCAGTTGAGCCACCGGGCCGAAGGCGCCCTCTTGTGCCCCCACCGGCTCCCCGGCCCCCACCGCCGCCGCGACGCCCGCCCCGGCGAGGGCCGCGAGTGCGATCGGCACCAGTAGTGCGTGCCTCCGCCACGCCACCACCGCCAGCGCCGGCACCAGCAGGGCGAACCAGCCGGCGATGAGCACGCCCACCACCGTCACGGCCACCGTGCCCAGCCACAGCCCCGGCAGCGGCGGAGCGGGCTGCGGCTCGTCGGGGTTCGGGGCCCGGCGGCGCCACAGCACCAGTCCGGCCAGCAGCGCGAGCGCGACCGCGCTGCCGATCAGCCCGCCCTCGTAGGTCACCGCCGGCTCGTACGACAGCTCGACCGTGCCGCCCGCGCCCGCCGGGATGCGCCAGCCCTGCTGCCAGCCGTCCAGCCGTACCGGCGTCAGTTCCTTGCCGTTCAGCGTGGCGCGCCAGCCGTCGTTGAAGTTCTCGTACATCGTCAGGTAGCTCGCCGCCCCCGACCCGACGGTCACCGCGCGCCGGTCGCCCAGCCAGTCCCGTATGCCCAGATCGCGAGGAGCGGTCGCGGCCTCGCTCACCGTGCCGCGGGTCAGCGTGACGTCGGTGAGGGCGAGCGGTCCAGAGTCACCGGCCTCGATCGAGTGGTCACCGGTCGGAAGGGACAACTGATCATCGTCCCTGCCCTGCTGGCACAGCGTCACATCCACCTGACGTCGCTCCATCAGGTCCCGTACGGTCCCCTTCACGCTCGTCTCGTACAGCGTTCCGTCCACCGACACCACCGGCCCCTGACCGCACGGCAGCGAGAACGTCCGCGAACCCTTCGGCTGCGGGGTGCGGTACCGGTCGAGGGCCGGGAGGTAGGCCTCCGTCAGACCCACCGGCAGTTGCAGGTCCTCGCCCACCATGGGGTTGTAGAGGGTCAGCGGAGCCGTGTCGGTGATGGTGATGTCGAGGCGGTCGGTCGTGATGGGCGGGAAGCGGACCCAGCCGTTCTCGTCGACCCCGGCGATCACCGCACCGTCCGGCGAGCTGATGTGCACCTCGGTCGGACGGGTGGACAGACCCCCGGCCGGCGCCAGCACCAGTTCCCCGACCGCCTGCTTGCCCGGCCAGCGCAGATGGATCGTCGGCCGGTCGCCCGCGATCCACGCCGTGGTCAGGTCGCCGTCGGTGAGGTTGCGCGGCGACAGCCCCGCGCCCAGCCGGGCGGTGGAGTCGGCGGTCGCCACGATCCGGTTCCGCTGGTCCGGCGCCACCTCGTACAGCAGCTCGTCCAGCTCCTCGCCCGCCACCGGCACGGCACTCGCCCGCATCTGGTACGTCCCCGCACCGGAGGTCGTGAAGCGCCGGTGCAGTCCGGCCTCCGTACCCGTCGGCGACAGCCCGGTCGGGTCGGCCGCCCGGGACAGGGAGACGATCTCGGCGCCGGCTGCGGAGTCCTTGGCGTCGGTGGGCAGCCGCAGCAGCCGGGTCACCTGTACGTCCGGCAGCGCGATCTCGGAGAAGCCCGCCCCGGTCAGACCCGCCCGCCGGGACACCGAGTCGGTGATCGTCAGCTTCATCCAACTCGTCTCGCCCGCAGGCGCCTTCACCGACTGCACCGACCCGTCCGGACGCAGGAACGAACTCACCGCGCCCTTCTCCGTCTCCACCCGCACCCGCGTCGGCGCCTGACGCACACCCTCCTGCGGCAGCGGCGCCACCTTGAACGACGACGGCATGTCGTACGACCCGCCCGCGAAGGCGATCCGCAGCCACTCCCCGTCCGGCGACCCCTCCGCGCCCTCGGCCCACGCCGTGTCCGGATTGCCGTCGAAGGCGTTCACCGGGTCGAACTGCGGCAGATGGAACAGCCAGCTCCCGTACGAGGACGCCGTCACCGACCGCGCCCCGCGCAGCTCCGCCACCGTCTGGTGGTCGCGGCCGCTGGTGGGCAGGATCTGGTGCGGCTTCTCGCCCGCGTCCTGGGCCGCGTCCGGCGCGTTGCGCTCGTCGCGGGTGTACGTGTACGACGTGTTGGCGTTGACCAGCCCGAACCGGGTGTCCGCGCGCCGCAGCCCGTCGCCCACCACCTGCACCGGCGGTGAGCCGAGACCGGGGTGGTTGTCACCGGTCAGCACCGTCGCCCGGCCGCGCAGTTCGGACGCCAGCGGCAGCAGCGCCTCCGGGCCGCCGGAGACGACGGCCGTGTCGGCGACCGGCTGAAGCCCGGCCTGGTGCGGACGCGGCACGTCCTCGCTCACCGGCTGGTAGATCTCCACCGCCCGCTGCCGTGGATACAGCCCCTCCACCTGGAGCGGGGTGTCGGCGGCGATCCGCCCGCCGGTCATCACCGGCCCGAGGCCCGTCACCCGCTCGTACCCGGACTGCTCCAGGGTTCGCTTCACCGTCGTCGTGGGCACGGAACCGATCTGGTCGGGATCGAGGTCGTTGCGGACGACGACGTAGTACACCCCCGCCCGGCTGAGGAAGTCGGCCAGCCCGGGCACCTCGCCCCCGCTCGTCAGCGCCTGCTCGACGGCGTCCATCGCGCGCCGGTTGCCGGGCGTGCCGAAGGGCACGTAGTCCCGCTGCGCCCAGCGCGAGTCGGCGAGCACGTCGAGGGGCTGGTCGATGGTGGAGCCCCAGGTGTAGATGCCGTGCGCGGTGGCCGGGACGACCAGGGCGCGGGCGTCGGGGGAGTACTTCTTCATCCAGTCGGCCGTGGCCTGCCAGTACTTGGGAAGCTCCTTGAAGGAACCCGGGCTGAGGATCGAGCCGTTGAGATACGGCCACATCAGACCGGGCAGCACCAGTACGGCCACGGCCAGCGGCGCGAACCGCCGCCCCCGCACCGGCCGCGCCCCGCGCGCCTGGGCCGCCACGCCAGCCAGATGGGCGAGCCCCAGCACCAGGGCGAGCGCGAGCCCGGTCTGGAACTTGTAGATGTTCCGGAAGGGAACCAGCCCGCCGTCCAGCCAGTCCTGCACCACCCCGTGGAAGGGCGCCCCGAACTTCCCGCCGTACCCGGCGAGCAGAATCAGCGCGACCGTCACCACGGTCAGCACCAGCCACCGCCGCTCCGGCATGTCCCGCCGTGCCAGCCCCGCGAGCCCCAGCCCGGCCGCGAGCGCCGAGCAGACGATCACGATCACCGAGGAGGCGACGGTCCAGCCGGCCGGCAGCCAGGCGTCCCCGAAGTGCAGATAGGCGACCCAGTTCCCGGCCCCGCGCAGGGCCTCCGTCGCCGCCATGGTCTCGGTCGTGGTCTGCGAACTCTCCACGTACGGAAGGAAGTTCTCGCCGTACGCGCCGAGCAGCAGCAGTGGGATCACCCACCAGGCGGTCGCCAGCACGACCCCCGGCACCCACCACGCGATCAGCTTCCGCTGCCGCGGTCCGGGCGGCCGGGACAGCAGATACAGCCCGACGGGAAGCAGCGAGGCCAGCGTCGAGGCGGCATTGACACCGCCCATGAAGGGGATGACCAACGCCGACCGCAGCGCGGCGACCCGCGCCGCGTACCGCTCATCGGTCAACGGCAGCAGCACCCACGGCAGAAACGCCCCCGGCAGCGCGGCGGCCGACGTGGACCCGACGACGATGGTGAAGACGGGCCACAACGCATACACGACAGCCGCCACCAGCCGCGACCGGCCACTGCCCACCCCCAGCCGCTCGGCCAGCCGCAGCGCACCCCAGAAGGCCACCGACACGATCAGAGACAGCCACAGCCGCTCCGCCAGCCACACCGGCAGCCGTACGACATCGGCCAGCCAGTAGAACGGCAGCATCGGCCACAGATAGCCCGAGTACTGGTTCTGGATCCCGCCGAAGCTGCCCTCGTCGGACCACAACTGCCCGAGATCGGCGAAGAACTGCCCCGGATCGACGGTCACACCCAGCTTGGTGTCGAACGTCTGCCGCCCCGGCTGCACCGCCAGCAACAGCACGAACACCACGGCCCAGAACCCCAGCAGCCAGCGCCGCGACCGCGGCCCCTCCGGCGGGCCGGAGGCGGGCGCCGAGGTGGGCACGGCTGCCGGGGGAGGAGCCTGGACCGTGGTCGTCGTCATGGTGGACACCGCCGGAGGATGAGGAGGAGGTTCCAGGTGGCGAACTCACGGACGCCGGGCGCCTTCACGACGGCCTCCGCGAGGAACGGCCAGTAGCGGGAGCGCGCGGAGACGATCTCGACGTCGTCACGGGCGCGGACCTGCCGCAGGGTGCTGCCGATGTGCACGGCGAAGAGGTTCTCGCCGAGGGTGTGCTTGGCGTCCCGTCCGGTACGCCGCCGATAGCGCGCACGGGCCCGCTCGGCACCGAGGTAGTGCCAGGGGGCCCACTCATGACCGCCCCACGGGGACAGCCAGTTGGTGAACGACACATAGATGAGCCCACCGGGCCGGGTCACCCGCGCCAACTCGCTCAGGAACGTCTGCGGATCGGCCACATGCTCCAGCACATTGGAGGAGAACGTGACGTCGGCGACCCCGTCCCGCAGCGGCAGCAGATACCCGTCGGCGACAACGGCCGCCTCGGGAGGCTTCTCACCGAGCTCCGCCAAGTCCGGTTCGAAGAGATAGCCATGGGCACCCCGCCGCCGGAACTCCTCGGTGAAGTACCCACTACCACCACCGACGTCCACGACGGTACGTCCGCTGACGGGTCCGTCGTAGGCCTCGACTTGGTCGGCGGCGTCACGGGCGAGAAGGGAGTAGCAGGCGTCGGGGTCGTCCTGTTCATGCAGGAAGGCACGGAAGAGGGTGACGGAGCGGCGGAGAGACGGATCCTTGAAACCCCGCGACGGCGATGCCGGATAGGGGCGCAGGGAACTGCGCGACCAGCCACGACGGACCCGCAGCCGCGCGACAGCCTCACCAGCACGGCGTTTAGGCGTCACGGCGCCCCACCACGTCGCACCGCTTCCGCCGCGACGGCCCGAAACTGTCTCACCGTCCGATCCCAGCGATAGCGCGCAGCCCGATCCCGAGCCGCCTTGCCCATCAACTCCCGGTGATGTCCCGACAGAGCGAGCGTGCACCACGCAGCCGCAAACGACGACTCCCCGCGCGCGAGCACTCCCGTCTCCCCGTCCACGACGGAATCCCGAAGCCCAGGCACATCAAAGGCAATCGTCGGCGTCTCCCGAGCCGCGGCCTCGGTGACGACGAGCCCCCACCCCTCCACGGCGGACGGATGAAGCAACAGCCACGCCGCACACAGCAGCCGATGCTTCTCCGCTTCCGAGACATGGCCGACGAACTCGACACCGGACCCGGCGAGTTGCTCCAACCGTCCCCGCTCGGGCCCGTCCCCGACAATGAGTAGCCGCCCGCCGGTCACCGGCCGCACCCGCTCCCACAACCGCAGCAGCAGATCGATCCGCTTGTACTCGACGAGCCGCCCGACGGCGGCGAACAGCGGCTCGGGGGAACGGTCACCCAGGAGCCCGGGTTCCTCCACCCCGTTGTGCACGACCCGAATCCGGTCCCGCTCGACCCCGATCGCCCGCAGCGCATGCGCGGTGGACGGAGAGACGGCGACCAGCAGCCCCCGACGCTGCGCACCCGTCAACGCCCAGTGCTCCAGTCTCCGTCCGATACGAGCAGCCGGGGCCAGAGGCCCCCCGAACCGCATCTGCCAAAGATCGGTATGCACATGGTTGACCAGGCACAACGTCGGCCCGCGATGCCACATGGGCGCGAAGTACGGCACCCCGTTGCAGACCTCGACCAGCAGATCGCAGTCGCCGACCTGACGGGCGAAGGCGGATCTCGCGCGCAGATAGTGATCGTACGAGCCGCCCGCCGACACGACCCGGTAGTCGCGGTAGGCCGCGGGACCCCCGCACAGCAGGGTCACCTGGTGGCCGAGCCGGGTGAGGCCGTCGGCGAGGCGGTCGACCAGCAGCTCGGAGCCGCCGGCGGAACGATTGCCCAGGTCACGGTGGGCGAGAAAAACGATTCGGCGCGGATGTGGGGGGTGCGCCGGGGAGTGCTGCTGCTGCGGCGCCCAGGGGAGATCGGCGCGCAGCGGGGATGGCACGTGCTGGGGCATGGGTGCTCCAACTCGTCTCAGGGTGCGGAACACAGTGTGGGGGAGGGAGGGTTTGGGTTCCTGTGGGGGAATTCGAAGGTTCCTTGGCTGGTTTCGGTCGTCTTGCGTGGGGTGTGGACAGGCTGTGTCCGGGTGGGGTTGGACAGTTTTCGCCCAGCCGTTCGCCACGGCTACTCACCGGCGTGACAATTTCCGGCTTTGTTAGAGCTGACGTCACGTCACATTGTGAGTGAGGGCTGGGGCATCTCGGCAGTATCGGGTGATTCCGGCTGCTTTCGGCCTCGTACCACCAAAACGCCACCCACCACCGCAAGCGCGAATCCCGCACCGGCGGCCCCGATCGGCAGGATTTCGCCCACCAGCCGCAGCAGCCCGCTGTCCCGCTTCGCCTGCCGTACGGCCTCCTTCTGCGTGGCCGTGGTGAACGCGATCTTCTCGCTGTCCAGCAGCACCGCCGCGTCCTTGTCGCCGCCCGGCGCCCGCAGGGTGCGGCGCGGGCCGGTCTGGGCGTAGATCACGCGTCCCGTGCGCTGGTCCACGACCAGCTTGAACCCGTGGTTGGAGTACCACTCCTCGGCCAGCACCTGGGCGCGGTTCGGCTCGTCGACGAGGGTGCCGGGGACGAGCCGGGTGCCGACCTTGCGGGGCGCGACCGTGGCGGTGAACCGGTAGCCGGTGTACCCCTGGATCTTCTCCGTGCCGTCGTAGCGCATGGTGACCGTGGTCCCACCCGTGTTGTCCCACCACTGGTAGGAGCGTTTCTGCACGTCAAAGGGGAACTTCAGATAGGCCTCGCCCTCGATGTACGGCTTCTCGCCACAGCAGTGCACCGGCCGGGTGGTCCTGCGGTCCATCACCCAGCGGTGCGGGGCGAAGTCCAGCGCGTCGTGCGGATCGGCGGCCGGCAGCGACTTGTCGGTGTCGACGGTGGTGATCACGTCCCACACCGCGTCGCCGCTGCGTTCGCTCGCCGCGACATCGCCGCGCACCCGCTGGGTGACGGTGATCGTCTGGTCCGGCACGGTCTCGATCTTCTCGGTGTCGAAGACACTTCCGGTGCCTTTGTAAACGGCTGTGGTGTCGATGTCGATCGGGTTCACGGCGGCACGCGGGGTCACGTACCAGGCCAGCATGGGCGCCAGTACCAGCAGAAATGTGCCGAGGCCCAGCAGGATCAGCGAAAGGGGAGAGGCTGTACGGCGCATCCGGCACTCCTGGGGGATTGACGCATGGTCAGTGCACGTTCGATCTACGTTCGGTGCACGGTCGTTGCCTGGCCGTTCTTGGGCCGGGAACCGTAGGCGCCCATTGACGGAGTGTCAATGTCTTGACGGGCTGACACAGCTTGTCGAGACTGGGCCCACAGGCAGGGGTCGGGCAGGCGACACCGGGGTGGGGACGACTCCGGACAGAGAGGCTGACCCTGCGATGTCCAGACCGCTCGCCGCCGCGCTGACCGTCGCGCTCGCCGCCGTACTCGCGGTGGGTGCCGCGCTCGGTGTCGTCGCGCTGCTGGAAGCGACGCCCGACCAGCCGAACACACCCTTGATCACATACGAGCAAGCCGGCCAGGGGAGCTGACCGTGGCCGTCACCCGCTCCCCGGCCCCCGCCGCCGTGGCCCGCTCGGCCTGGCACGACGTGCCCCGCTACCAGGTCCGCCGCTTCGCGGAGCTGGCCATGGCGGACGCGCCGCACCTCGCCGAGCAGATCCTGCACGAGATCCAGCGCGAGTACCCGCATCTGCCGGTCGTCCTGAACGAGTCGGGCGAGCCGATGGCCCTGGTCGGCATCCGGCGGGCGATCGAGGTCTTCGTCCAGCACCTGGAGACCTCCGAGGGCCGCCCGACCGTGCCGCCCGGCGTCTTCCAGGAGTTCGGCCGCGGCGAGGGCCGGGGCGGCCGCTCGCTCGACTCCCTCCAGGCCATCTACCGGATGGGCGTACGGCTGGCCTGGCGCCGCTTCGCCGAGATCGGGCAGCGCGTCGACATCCCGCCGCCCGCGATGTACGAGCTGGTGGACGCGGGCTACGAGTACCTGGACGGCCTGGTCGACCAGTCGGTGCGCGGCTACGCCGAGGCGGCGGCGCGCCAGGCGGGCGAGCGGCTGCGCCTCCAGCGCCGGCTGATGGAACTCCTGCTCGCCGAACACCACCGGGGCGACCCCGCGGACGCCCTGTCGGAGCGCGCGGCCCGGATCGGCTGGCCGCTGCCCGAGAAGGTCGCGGTGGGCGTGCTGCTGCGCCCGGCGCGGGAGGCGGTGGCCCCGGCCGTGGGGCAGGGGGTGCTGCTGGACCTGGAGTACGAGCAGCCGCGCATGGTCGTACCCGAGCCGGACGCCGCCGGCCGCCCCGAGCTGCTGCACCGGGCGCTGGCCGGCTGGGCGGGGGCGATCGGGCCCCCGGTTCCCCTCGCCGACGCGGCGAAGTCACTGCGCTGGGCCGAGGCCGCCGTACGCCTGATGGAACGGCGGCTGCTGCCGGCCGGCGAGGTCCTGTACTGCACCGAGCACACCGAGGCACTGGTCCTGCTCCAGCCCGAGGAGTTGATCGACGATCTGGCGGTGCGGTGCCTGGCACCACTGGAGCACTGCGGTCCCACCCACGGCCGACGGCTGGCGGAGACGTTACTGGCGTGGCTGGAGACCAGGGGCGGGGCGCCGGAGGTGGCGGCCCGCCTGGGGGTGCATCCCCAGACGGTCCGCTATCGGCTGCGCCAGATCCGGGAGCTGTGGGGCGAGGAGATGGACGACCCGGACCGGCGGTTCGAGCTGGAGCTGGTGTTGCGGGCGCAGCGGTTGAGAGGGGTGCTGGGGGAGGCACACCGCTAGTCGGTCCAACTGCGCGCCGCAGCAGTCGCGGGCCGGGGCCGGTCGGCGTCCAGGCCCATCCGGTACAGGTGCAGAACGTTTCGGGCGGCGTTGTGGGTCAGCGCCTTGGTCGTTTCAGGCTGCCTGACGTGCGCGCTCGGCGTTCACCGGCCTGTGTGCGGCCGACCGCTGCCTTCGGCCGCGTCGCGTCAGACCCCAGGGCTTGAGGATCGAGATCACCGTCATGAACACATACGCCGACAGCGACACGATCGGGCCCATCATCAGGTCACCCGGATCGGGCAGCGGCTCGCCCGCGGCGACGGCGCTGACGGTCGTGCCCAGGCCGGGGCGCAGGGCGAAGGCCGTGGCGGCGGTCGTGGCGAGGGTCAGCCAGAACTTGATGTAGACCCACCGGTGCCGCGCCAGCCCCCACTGCGTGCCCAGGGACAGCACGAGTCCGCTGAGCAGGGTGAGGAACGCGAGGGGGAGCAGGAGCCAGTCGGCGAACAGCTTCATCGCCCGCACGGACGCCTCCACGGTCACCGCGGACCCGGTCGCGCCCGCGGTGATCGCGAGCGCGAGCAGCCCGACCGTGAGCCCGAGCCAGCTCGCGGAGGCGACGACATGGACGACGAGGACCACCCGGCGGGCGGGGCGGCTCAGTTTCTTGGCGGATGCGGAGGACGCAGAGGACATGGAAGACATGCACAACACCGTGCCGGGCACGAGCGTCGAGCACGTCTGACAGCGGGAGTAACCCCGGATACTGACGTCGGCGTACATGACCATTGCCGGGAGAAACCGAATTTGAGTAGCCTGTGTTCGTTATTCCGATCGGCTGTTGAAATCTCGAACGCAGCTACTGATACCCAAGGGAGGGGGCCGGACGTGGGACGCCTCGTACCAGCCGTGACCCGGGCTCTCGACATTCTCGAGCTCTTCCTCGACGGGGACGGCACGCTCTCCGCCCCTGACATCGTGCGCAAGCTCCAGCTTCCGCGCACCACCGTGCACGAGCTGGTCACCACACTCGCAGCCCGGTCGTACATCGTCCAGGTCCCGGGGCAGCCGGGACGGTACCGGCTGGGTGTACGGCCGTACCAGCTCGGCAGCCGCTACGCCGAGCAGCTCGACCTCGCGGCCGAGGGGCAGCAGGTCGCCCGGTCCGTGGCCGAGACCTGCGACGAGACCGTGCACGTGGCGATCCTCGAGGGCACCGATGTCATCTACATCGCCAAGGTCGACTCCACGCACGCCGTGCGCATGGTGTCCGCCGCCGGGCGCCGCCTGCCCGCGCACTGCACGTCCGTCGGCAAGATGCTGCTGGCCTCCCTTCCCGAGCCGGAACTCGGCTCCCGTATCCCCGACGACGCCGATCTCGTCGCCATGACACCGAACAGCATCACCGACCCCGGCGCGCTGCGCGAGGCCCTCGCCACGATCCGGCAGCGTGGGATCGCCGTCGAGAGCCGGGAGTCCAACCCGGACGTGTCGTGCGTGGCCGCGCCGGTGAAGGACCGTACCGGGCAGGTCGTCGCCGCCCTCTCCATCTCCGTGCCCATGATCCGCTGGAGCGACGAGCGCCGCGTCGAGCTGGAGCAGCTCGCCGCCAAGGGCGCCGCGGAACTGTCGGAGCGGCTCGGACACCGGAGCGTGGCATGAACACTCGCTATGACGTCGCGGTCCGGGCCGAAGCCGAGCTCGGCGAGGGGCCGACCTGGGACGCCGACCGGGGGCTGCTGTTGTGGATCGACATCCTGGGGAGTCGGATCCATACCTTCGACCCCGTCTCGGGGCGGCGCGGCGTCCGTACCACGCCCCAGCACGTCGGCGCCGTCAAGCCCCGCGCGGGCGGCGGGCTCGTCCTCAACCTCCGGGACGGCGTGGGGCTGCTCGACCCCGACGACACCTTCCGCTGGCTGCACCACGAGCCCGTCCCCGGCCGCCGCGCCAACGACGCCGCCGTCGCCCCCGACGGCGCCCTGTGGGCGGGCACCATGCGTTACGACGAGGCCCCGGGCGGCGGGACGCTGTCCCGGCTCACCGGTGCCGGGGCGGTCGACGTCGTTCTCGACGACGTGGCGGTCAGCAACGGCACCGGCTGGAGCCCGGACGGCAGCCTCATGTACTACATCGACTCGCCCACGCGGCGTATCGACGTCTTCGACTACGCGGACGGGGGCGTCACCGGCCGCCGGCCCTTCGTCGAGATCGAGGACGGCGCCGGGTTCCCCGACGGGCTGACGGTGGACGCCGACGGGTGCGTGTGGGTGGCCCTGTGGGAGGGCTCGGCCGTACGCCGTTACACACCGAGCGGGGAGCTGGACCGGGTGATCGAGCTTCCCGTGCCCCGGGTGACCGCGTGCGCGTTCGCCGGGCCCGGACTGACCGACCTGTACATCACGACGGCCCGGGTCGGACTGGCTGCGCCGCCTCCGCTGTCGGGCTCGCTGTTCGTCGTGCCGGGGGCGGGCAAGGGGCTGGCACAGCCCGCCTTCGACGGCTGACGGGGGGAATCGGCTTCGGGAGGCGAGGCGCCGTATCCCAGGTGGCCTCGCCTCCTTCTCCTCCTCGTCAGGTGCCCGTCCGGTCCAGGTCCCGCAGGATCTCCCGTTCCTGCTTCGTCAGCGGGGCCCCCTCCGCCGGCGGCAGCGGCGGACCGTTCAGCGTCGCCAGTACCGTCGACGGGCGCAGCAGCCGCGTCGGCCCCGTCGTCATGCTCGTCACGTCCCAGACCGCCGACGCCGCCGGGTACGAGCCGGTCGCCGTGCGGATCATGCGGCGGGTGTACGCCGTGACCAGGCGGTCCGCGAGTCCGGGCGAGCCGCCCCGGGTGCCGGGGTACCAGACGTCCTGGCTGACCGCCATCGTCCACGCCCCGTCCACCGACCGCGCCGCCGTCCGCTGTACCCGCCGGGCCAGTCCGGCCCCGGTCAGTCCCGCCTCCCGCACCTCCCGGGCCAGCACCTGCGCGCCCATCGCCGCCACCGACATGCCCTGCCCGTACGCCGGGTTGAAGGTGGCCAGCGCGTCGCCGAGGACGACGAAGCGCTCGGGCCAATGGCGGGTCTTCTCCAGATAGCGGCGGTGGTTGCTGGTGCTGCGGCTGACGTGGACGTCGGTGAGCGGCTCGGCGCCGGAGACCAGTCGGCCGACGATCGGGTCGGGCAGGTCCAGGGCGTAGCGCAGGAAGGCGTCGGGGTCCGCCGGCGGCTCGCCGCCGCCCCGGGTGCCGGCGAGGCTCACCATCCAGCGGTCGCCCTCGATGGGCAGCATCATCCCGCTGCGGCCGGGGCGGCCGAGGTAGGGGTTGGCCTGCACTATGGTCAGCGGGAAGCGCGCGGCGCCCGCGGGGGTGCGGTAGAGGCGGGTGGCGTTCACCAGGCCGGCGTCCACCGTCTTCTCCCGGACGTCCGAAATGCCCAGCGCCGCCAGCCATGTGACGGCCCGTGAGCCACGTCCGCTCGCGTCCACCACGAAATCGGCGGCGAGTTCCTCCTCCCCGGCGCCGGTCGAGATGCGCAGCCCGGTGACCCGCTCGCGCGTGCCGGTCAGCTCCAGTGCCTGGGCCTTGCGCACGTGAACCCCGGTGTTGGCCAGCACCGCCACCCGTATCGCCCAGTCCAGCAGCGCCCGGGTGCAGGTGAGCATGTGCGGCCCGGGATGGCGCCAGCGCCGGAACCAGCCCTCGGGGGTGAGGGCGACCATGCCCGAGCCGAGCGGGATCTCGTGCGCGCCGGCGGCGAGCAGATGCCCCCGCATGCCCACGCCCGGCACCAGGTCCTCCATCGCGGCCAGCCCGCCGGCCATCAGCAGATGCGCGTGGCGTCCCTGCGGCAGGCCCTTGCGGTGCTCCGGCCCGTCGGGCAGCTCGTCCCGGTCGAGTACGACGACCTCGTCCGCGACGGTGGACAGCGCCGCCGCGGCCAGCATGCCGGCCAGTCCCGCACCGATGACGACAGCTCTACGCGACATGGGTTCCTCGCACTCAGCCGAGCGGACCTGGGCAGGTCGACAGCGATCGACGCCAACTCGTGGCACTTCAGAAGGCCTTAACCGTACCTTCACGCATCGTCCCGGCGTCATCCGCTCCCCCCAGCGCCTGCGCCAACTCCACCAGAGCGCCCGCCCCGGACACCTCGGTCGCGTGCAGCCGCACGGTGCTCGGCGTCGGCAGCGGCTCCTCGCGCGCCGCCGCCCGGCGGGCCGCCGCGCCGACCATGGCCGCCTCCGCGAGCACGCGAGCCTCGTGCGTCGACCGGCCCTCGGCCAGCGCGGCGCCCCGCGCCCGCTCGCGCACCCGGTCGTCGAAGTACGGCGCCAGCGCCAACAGGGCGTCGTGAATGGCCACTTCACGGCAGTGCAGGCGCTCCGCGGGCGACTGCCACCAGGAGGAGGGCGGCTTGGGGGCGGTCGAGACGAAACCCACCCGGAGCCACAGCGGGTCGAGGCGCCGGTAGTCGCGCAGCCCGCGCCAGTGCCCCACGGCGGCCGGCAGCAGCCGCGGCAGCACGAACCCGGCGGAACAGATCAGCGCGGCCAGCGCGGCCATCGGCGGGGCCACCCGGGTGGAGAGGAAGTCCAGGTCATGGCCGGTCCAACGGGCCACCACGGCCGTGTACTTGGCGAGCTGGAACCCCACCAGGTCCAGCAGCGCCCCCACGAAGATCAGCCACAGGCCCGCCCTGAGCAGCCCGGTGACCTCCCGGCCCCAGCGCACGCACACCACCGTCATCGCCACGATGGCCGCGGTGTGCCCGAGCAGGTACAGCACGATCATCTCGCGCATGCCGGGGGTGTCGGCGTAGTACGTGTCGAGGTCGGTCAGCCGCTCCACCCGCGCGTCCGCCAGCGCGAACAGCACGACGATGGCCACGATCAGCGGGCCGTACACGGCGATGCAGCGCAGCACCAGCCGCCGTACCTGCTCGCGGGGCCCGCCCCGCCAGTTGATCAGCAGGATCAGCAGCGAGCAGCTGTACGCCGAGAGCAGCCCGTACGTCAGCGGCGCGCCGAAGTTCGGGACGCCGGTGAGGTCGTTGACGGCGGCCAGCGTCATCGGCGCCGAGCACAGGAACACCACGGCGCCGAGCACGATCGCCACACAGGTGGAGACGGTCAGCGCGTTGCGCAGGCCCGACGGCGTCCCGGCGGCCGTGCTCGGGCGCCGGAACAGTACGGCGGCGGACAGCGCGAGGACGGCGGCCGCCAGATAGACGACGAGACTCATACGGGGGAGCTCCGTTCCACCGCCGGCGTGGCCGCCCCGCGCACCAGCGGCGAGGAGACCAGCGCGTCCGCGATCCGCACCAGCGCGTCCGGGCCGGGCGCCCGCTGCTGGAACCACTCCGACTCACCGGCGTACCCCGGCAGCCGGAGCGGCGGGGTCCGGTCCCCTGGGGTCTGTGCCGGAGACGGCGTCTCGCGGGCGGCGCCCGGCACACCGCCCCGCCGCGCGGGCGCGGCCGGTGCCCCCGCTCCCACACGGACTTCAGCCTCCCCGACGGGCGCCCGACGCTCCTGCCGCTGCGGCACCGGCCACGCGGTGCGGTCGGTCGGGTCTTCCCTCGCCGGTCCCGGCCACGCGTCGCGGTCGGCCCGCTCCTGCGTGCACACCCTGGCCGCCGCCGCGATCACCGCGGCCCAGGCCGTCGCCGCCGCCCGCTCCGGATCGCCGGTCGTGCGCAGGGCGGCCTCGCGCGTGGTGTCGTACAACTCCCGGTCGACGTAGGCGTCCAGATGGCTGAGCGCGTTGTGGATGCTGGTCTGGCGCCAGACCAACCGGGTGGCGGGGGAGGACCAGCGCGGGCGCGGCAGCCGTAGCCGGCGGCGGGCGAGGATGTCGTCCAGCTCCCGCTCCAGGGGCTCGAGACGCATGTACGTCCGCCGGGCCCGCCGCCACTCGGTGAGCCGGGGTCCGGCCAGCGGGATCAGCACCCCGGCCACCGTCAGCAGGGCGGCCGCGCCCGCGGCGACCAGGGCGCCCTGGGTGGCCGGCGCCCCCCAGTCGCGCCCGGTCCAGCGGGCGGTCACGGCGACGAGCTTGGACCCGCTGTACCCGGCGCCGCACACCGCCCCGGCACCCAGCGTGACCAGCCCCGCGCGCAGCGGGCCGCGCACCTCGCGGGCCCAGCGCAGCGCGGAGACCGCGGTGATGGTGACGGCGGTGAGATGCCCGGCGAGATAGAGCAGGATCATCTCGCGCAGGTAGGGCGTCGTCGCGTAGTAGGTGTCCAGGTCCTCGCGGCGCTCCACCGCGGCCTCGCCCAGCGCGAACAGCACCGCGATGCACAGCACCACACCGGCGTAGCCGGCGACCCAGCGGCGGGCGGTGCGGCGCGCGCCCGGCCCGCCCCGCCACAGGGCGACCAGGATCTGCGAGGCGGCGCCGTAGGCGGTGATCGCCGCGTACGTCAGCGGGGCCGCGAGGTTGGGGATGCCGCTGAGGCGGTTGACGGCGCCGACGGTGGGCGGGGAGCCGAGGAAGAAGCACAGGCCGGCCAGGCCCAGCACGGCACACAGGGTGCGCAGATAGGGGTCGTGCCGGTGGCGGAGCAGGTCCGGGGCGCGCACCAGCAGGCCCAGCCACAGCACGGCGCAGCTCACGTAGGCGATCGGGCCGGTCATCCGCGGGTGCCCCGGTAGTTGAGGGCGGCCCCGATGCGTCCGGCGAGGTCCTGGTCGTCGGTGCCGGCCGCGAACACGGAGTCCGCGGAGGCCTCCAGCCAGGTGCGCAGCCGACGGCCCATCAGCATGCCGAAGCGGTCGGCCTCCTGCTCGTCGGCGAGCGTGAAGTCGGTGCGGGCGGCGGCGGGTTGCCGCCCCGTGCCGCCGCCGGTGTCGCGCCGCTGGTGCATGTGCCACACCTCATGGCAGAAGATCACGATCTGGTGCCATACGGCGGCCCGCTTGTCGACGATGACGTCGTCGTGTGTCTCGCGCTCCAGCCACAGCCCGCTGGCGGTGTGCGGCGGGAACACCTCGCGGTGCACCACGATGGGGCGTCCGCGCCATTGGACGGCCGAGTCGACGACCGCCTGGAACAGGGTCTCGGGTTCCGCGGGGACGGGCACCCGGATGGGACCGATGAGGGCGTCGGCGAGGCGACGCATCTCCCTGTTCGTACGCACGGTTCTCCCCGTGGCCGCTGGACGTTCGACCCTGTGCAATATGCCAAGTCGTCCATCGCCTCAGCCACCTCCGGCACCCGCGCCCGGCCAGGGATGGCCGAAACCGGACCGAAGCCGAACCGGACACGCCGGCGCCGGGGCGCCCGGCGGGTCCTGGGTCTGTCCTAGATGTCCTCGTCCTCCGCGGAGTTCCGCTCCGTGATCATCTCGGCCCATTCGGCCAGCGCCTGGAGCTTGCGCGGCGACATGTGCGGGGCGCGTCGGGCCAGCCGGTAGAACCCGGGAGTGCGCAGCGGGGCCAGCGGGTCGGCCTTGGCCTCCAGGTCGCCCAGCACCGGCTGGAGCGCGGCGTGCAGGGCCTCCGCCTCGTCGGCGGTGAAGAAGCCGGCGGGCAGGTCGAAGTGGCGGCGGATCCGGTCGGCGTGCTCCAGGCTGGGCAGTCCGCTCCTGCGCCACTCGCTCAGCCACTGCCTGCTGGTGCCGGCGATTTTGGCCAGTTCGTCGAGGGAGTAGCGCTTGCCGTCGGGGCGGCGCCGGGTCTCGCGCAGGAAATCGAGCCGCTGCCGGACGCGGTCGCCCAGGCTCGTCTCCGGCACGCTGCGGCCCGCCAGCAGGGCGGTGACCGTGTCCGCGGGGACGCCGGTGGCGTACGACAGCTCCGGCACGTCCAGCACGTCGGCCAGCCGGCCCGGCTGTCCGGTCAACTCCTCCAGGCGCTCGCGCAGTTCGGCGAGCGAGGCGTGGACGTCGGTCACCGAGGTCTCCCCGTTCTCCCTGGGCGCGTTCGCCGGATCGTCGGCTGGGCTGACGGGAGCGTATCGGGTCCCTTCGGTCGCGACCAGCCGTGGTAGGCAGGAATAACTGCCATCTTTCGCAGTGATGGTTGACAGTATCGCTCACCGCGAGCAATGATCACGTCACTGAACGACGCACTCCGTATCCCGCATTCCGCATTCCGCGACGTACGACTTCCGGCCGCGCATCCGCCTCTTGACGCGACCGGAGGAGGGCGAGGCCCGTCTCGACGGGGGACGCGAGCACTGCCGGCTCGCCGTCTGCGAGACGGCCTCGGCCCGGCACGGGGGATCCGGGCGCCGCCTTGGGGGAGCGGCGCCCGGGCGCCCCACCCGACTCACCTCAGTTCCCGACCCGCACACCTTCCGACCGCTCCCCGGTCCGCTCCCGTACGGCCCGGATGCCCTCGGCGTCGCGCAGGGCCCGGGACATGGCGCCGATGTCGCGCAGCAGGTCCGTGGTGTCGGTGTCGGACGGGCCGTCGGCCTCGCGTGCCGCGTTCCTGGCGTCGATCGCGTCCAGGACCGCCACCGCGGCGGCCAGTGCCTTCGCCCGGTCCGGCGGCAGTCCGAGGGCGACGGCGGTGTCGTGGGAGCGTGCGCGCCGGTCCTCGTCGACGAAGCGGGCCAGGGGCAGCAGGACGTCGCGGATGAACGTCTCCCGGCGGATCAGCCTCAGTTCCGGGGTGGCGCGCAGGAGGAGGGGGACGCCGGAGCCGTTGACGGACTTCATCAGCAGGTACAGCGGGCGCAGTTCGTGGTGGGCGAGGCGGAGGCGCCAGCGGTCGTGCAGATACTGGCCGGCGTGCGGAAGGATGAAGCCGACGGCGACCAGGATGGCGGACAGACAGGCGATGGGCGGCGCCACCGCCGTGCTCAGCCAGTCCAGGTTCCGGCCGGTCCAGCGGGCCGCCACGGCGGTCAGCTTGGCGGCGTCGAAGACGAGCTGGAGGGTGTAGCCGACACCCAGGAACTTCAGGCCCCAGCGCAGCCAGGCGTCGAGGCCGTCGGTGCGCATCCAGTTCCAGATCAGCCAGTTGGTGACCAGCGCGGCCGCGGTGTGCGCGAGCAGATACAGCACGATCATCTCGCGCATGTACGGCGTGTTGGCGTAGTACGTGTCCAGGTCCCGCAGCCGCTCCACGGGCACGTCCGCCAGCGCGAACAGCACCCACAGCGCGACGATCACCGAGAAGTAGCCGGCGACGACCCCGCGCATCGCGCGGCGGGTGCGGGGCGAGCGGTCGGACAGGCCGCTGCGCCAGGTGATGATCAGCAGGAGGCAGGACGCGCAGAACGCGGTGAGCAGGGAGTACACCCAGGGGCCCGAGAAGTTCGGGATGCCGGTGAGCCGGTTGACCCGGGCGATCGTCGACGGCGCCACGAACACGAACACCGAGCAGGCGAGCAGCAGCAGTCCGCCGACCGCGCGCAGCAGCGGGTCGTGCCACAGCCGGATGATGCTCGGCAGCTTGATGGCCAGGGCGGCGGCCAGGATCCCGGCGGGGATCCACCAGAAGTTCGGGTAGAACTCGTTGACGAACTCGACCGGCGTCAGCGCGAGGCCCGTCACGGTGCCGTACCTCTCTTGCGACCCCGGTAGCCCAGCGAGCGCTGCACGGGGTCCAGCGGCGGGTCCGCGCGCCCCTCACCCGGCAGCAGCGGCCGGAACGCGGCGGCCAGCCGGTGCCCGAAGTCGTCGGCCTCGGCCTCGTCCCGCTGCCGTGAGCCGTTGCGCGCGGCCACCGCGAGGGCGGTGTCCCGCCAGTCGGACGTGCCCGCGAGGGCGTGCGCGGCCGCCGTGCCGTCGGTGTGGTCGTGGCGGTGCCCGGCCTGCATGTGCCACAGCTCATGGCCGAGGACCACCAACTGCTGCACGGCCTCCGCCCGCTCCTCGACGATGATCAGGTCGAAGTCCTGGAACTCCACCCACAGCCCGGTCACTTCGATCTCGTCCGGGAACCGCTCGAACCGCAGCTCCACGGGCCGCCCGCCGCGCCGCGCGCTCATCTCCGCGCACAGCGCACGGCACAACTCGCCGACATCGGCCGGGAGACGGGGTCTGGCACGCACGGCCGCGCTCAGATCGGAGGCCAGGTCCCGCATCCCGGCTGAGGCGGACGAGCGCCGCAGTCGTAGTGCCGAAGCGACCCGGGCCGCCTTCTCGCGCGCGCCCGCGATATCCATCGCGCCCCCTGTTCTCCCACCGTTCGGCGGGCCGTTCGAGCCTACGCGGCCCGACGTGTCCCCGTCATGCGATGTCATGCGATCGGAATTCATGCACACGGCATTGACTAGAAAGCGCTTGCAACCTACGGTCCGGTTCGACCCCGTTCGAAGCTCCGTGCAAATTCCGATATCCCGAACAGTAAGGGCAGGCAATGGGACGACCTGACCTGAACCGCAGGCAACTTCTGGCCACCCTGGGCGGCCTGACGGTGGCGGGCAGCTTCGGATTCGCCGCACTCGGCACCGGAGCCGACGCACTGGCCTCCGGCGCGGACACCCGGGTGCGCTACTGGAACCTGTTCAGCGGCGGCGACGGCTCCAACATGATCGCGATGCTGGACGCCTTCCGCGCGGCCAACCCCGGCATCGACGTGAAGGACTCCACCCTGCAGTGGGGCAACCCCTTCTACACCAAGCTCGCCATGGCCGCCGCCGGCAACCGCGCACCCGACCTCGGCGTCATGCACCTCGGCCGCGTCACCGGCTTCTCACCCGGCCGCCTCCTGGACCCCTGGGACGTCGAGCTGCTCGCCAAGTACGGCGTGCGCCAAGCGGACTTCAACCCCGGATTGTGGAACCGCGGCGTCATCGACGGCAAGCTCTACGCCCTCCCGCTCGACGTCCACGTACAACTCTGCTTCTACCGCAAGGACGTGCTCAGGAAGGCCGGGCTGCTCGGCGCCGACGGCCGGATCGTGCCCGTGACGTCGGTGGACGAGTGGTTCGACGTGCTCAAGGAGGCCAAGAAGGCCACCAAGAAGGGGCTGCAGACCATCGGCCTGTGGATCAACGACCAGAACTTCCAGTGGTGGTTCTTCGTCGCCTTCTACACCCAGCTCGGCGGCACCTGGTTCAACGCCGCCCGGACCGAGGTCACCTTCGACACCGACAAGGCCGTCCAGGTCCTTCAGTTCCTGCGCCGGCACGTCACCGACGGCTACGCCGTCCCGAGCCTGGCCTCCGTCAACGCCGAGCAGTTCATCAACGGCGCCCCCTTCGCCTGGGAGGGCAACTGGTCGCTGCCGGTCTACTCGGGGGCTGAGCTCGACTACGGCGCGACCCCCCTCCCGCCCGTCTTCGGCGAGCAGGCCACCCACGCCGAGTCCCACTCCTTCGTCCTGCCCCACCAGTCCGACCGCGGCGGCGCCACCAACGAGGCCGCGCACCGGCTCGCCGCCTACGTCGTCACCCACGCCCAGCAGTGGGCGGCCGGCGGCCACATCCCGGCGTACACACCGACCCTGTCCACACCGGCGTACAAGAAGCTGAATCCGCAGAGCGAGTACGTCTCCGCCATGGACCACCAGGCCACCGAGCCGAAGGTGTGGTTCGCGGGCTCCACCGGCATCCTCGCCCAGCGCATCGGCCCGGTCGTCGTCTCCTCGACGCTGCGCTCCGCCGAGCCGGACACCGTCGCCCGCCGCATGAAGAGGGAACTCACCACGCTGCTCGCGATGAAGAACCCCATGGACGGCAGGACCGCCGCACAGGGAGGTACGGCCGCATGACGACCAGCGCACAGACCGTCTTCACCGGCGCACGCGCCACGACCGCCGCCGCGAGCGCCGCCGTCCGCCGCAAGCAGGGCTTCCAGCACGGCGGCTGGTTCGTGGCCCCGTTCCTCGCCCTGTTCACCCTGTTCGTCATCTGGCCCCTGCTGCGCGGCGTCTACCTCAGCCTCACCGACGCCAACATCTCCGGCGAGGGCGAGAGCTTCGTCGGCCTCGACAACTACCGCGAGGCCCTCCAGGACCCCCTGATGTGGGACGCGCTCGGCCACAGCGCGTACTTCACGCTCCTGGTCGTGCCCTGCATCACGGTCATGGCCTTCCTCCTGGCGATGTTGGCGCACCACATAGAACGCGGCAAATGGCTGTGGCGCCTGTGCTTCTTCGCCCCCTTCCTCCTCCCCTCCACGGTCGCGGGCAACCTGTGGCAGTGGCTGTTCAACCCCGGCACCGGCATGATCAACCACGTCTTCGGCATCGAGACCCCGTGGCTGACGGACAAGTCGTACGCGATGCTCGCCATCGTCATCACCACCCTGTGGTGGACGGTCGGCTTCAGCTTCCTGCTCTACCTCGCCGCGCTCCAGTCCATCCCGGACCACCTCTACGAGGCGGCCAAGCTGGACGGCGCGAACGCCTGGCACCGCATGATCCACATCACGCTGCCGATGCTCCGCAACATCACGGGCCTGGTCATCGCCCTCCAGATCCTCGCCTCCCTCCAGGTCTTCGACCAGGCGGTCGTGATGATGGACTTCGGCCCCGGACCGGAGAACAGCACCCGCACCTTCGTCCAGTACACGCTCGAAATGGGCTTCACCAGCTACCGCGTGGGCTACGCCTCCGCGATCTCCGTCATCTTCTTCGTGATCATCGCGGCCGTCGCCCTGGCGCGGATGTGGCTGCTGCGCAACCGTGAGGAGGGCGCCGCCCGATGACCACCAAAGCCTGGACGCCGAGCCAGATCGTCCTCACTCTCCTCGGCGCCGCCGTGTCCGCCGTCTTCCTCGCCCCCTTCGCCTGGGGCCTGTTCACGTCCCTCAAGTCGGAGACGGAGGCCGTGGAAGTCCCGCCGCACTGGCTCCCGCAGGACTGGACGGGCCAGGCCTGGAAGGCCCTCTTCGAGACCGGCAACATCACCAACTGGTTCGTGAACTCGCTGGTGGTCTCGGTCTGCGTGACATCCGTGGTGCTGCTGGTGAGCGCGCTGGCCGGATACGGCTTCGCCCGCACGGAGTTCCGGGGCAAGGGTGTGCTCATGGGCGTGGTGATGGCGGGCCTGATGATCTCCCCGGCGGTCCTCGGCGTACCGCTCTTCACCACCGTCCAGCAGATGGGGATGGTCGACACGTACTGGGGCATGATCCTCCCCCAGTGCGCGCCGGCCGCGATGGTCTACATCCTCTACAAGTTCTTCCAGGGCATCCCGCGCGAGCTGGAGGAGGCCGCGTTCATCGACGGCGCGGGCCGCTGGCGGGTCTTCTTCACGATCGTGGTGCCGCTGGCCCGCCCGTCCCTGGCGGCGGTGGGCATCTTCACCTTCATCGCCTCGTGGAACAACTTCCTCTGGCCCTACATGGTCACCAACAACCCCGACCTGATGACCATGCCGAACGGCATCGCGACCGTCATGAACTCCTACGGCATCCAGTGGGCCCAGCTCATGGCCGGCGGCCTGATGGCGGGCCTGCCTCTGATCGTCGTCTTCGTCTTCTTCCAGCGGCAGATCGTGGCGGGCGTCGCCCACACGGGTCTGGCGGGACAGTGAGAGCGCGCACGTCGATCACCTGCCTGTGAACCAAGAACCACCCACCCCGAAAGGCGCTCATGCACACCGCCCGCTTCACCCTCGACCCCGCCTTCACCGTCGGCGAGGTCAACCCCCGTCTCTTCGGCTCGTTCGTGGAGCACCTCGGACGCTGCGTCTACACCGGCGTCTTCGAGCCGGGGCATCCCTCCGCGGACGATGACGGCATCCGCACGGACGTCCTCGACCTGGTCCGCGAACTCGGCGTCACCGCCGTGCGCTACCCCGGCGGCAACTTCGTCTCCGGGTACAGGTGGGAGGACTCCGTCGGCCCGGTCGAGGACCGCCCCCGGCGCCTGGACCTGGCCTGGCACTCCACCGAGACCAACCACTTCGGCCTCTCCGAGTACATCGCGTTCCTGCGCAAGATCGGCCCCCAGGCCGAGCCCATGATGGCCGTCAACCTCGGCACCCGCGGCGTCGCCGAGGCCCTCGAACTCCAGGAGTACGCCAACCACGCCGAGGGCACGGCCCTGTCCGACCTCCGCGTCTCCCACGGCGACAAGGACCCCTTCGGCATCAGGCTCTGGTGCCTGGGCAACGAGATGGACGGCCCCTGGCAGACCGGCCACAAGACGGCCGAGGAGTACGGCCGGGTCGCCGCCGAGACGGCCCGCGCCATGCGCCAGATCGACCCGGGCATCGAACTGGTGGCCTGCGGCTCCTCCAGCCAGTCCATGCCGACCTTCGCCGAGTGGGAGGCGACGGTCCTCAAGGAGACGTACGACCTGGTCGACTACGTCTCCCTGCACGCCTACTACTGGCCCGAGAACGGCGACGTCGACTCCTTCCTCGCCTCCGCCGTCGACATGGAGTCCTTCATCGAGAACGTCGTCGCGACCGCCGACCACGTGGGCGCGCGGCTGAAGTCGAAGAAGAAGATCAACCTCTCCTTCGACGAGTGGAACGTCTGGTACCTGCCCGAGTGGGAGGAGCACGCCAAGACGCTGACCGACTGGCCGGAGGCGCCGCGCCTGCTGGAGGACAACTACAGCGTCATGGACGCCGTCGTCTTCGGCTCCCTCCTCATCGCCCTCCTCCGCCACGCCGACCGCGTCACCGTCGCCTGTCTCGCGCAGCTCGTGAACGTCATCGCCCCGATCATGACCGAGCCCGGCGGCCCGGCCTGGCGGCAGACGACGTTCTTCCCCTTCGCGCAGGCCTCCCGGTACGGCCGCGGCCAGGTCCTGGACGTGCGGGTGGACTCCCCGACATACGAGACGAAGAAGTACGGCGAGGCCGACCTGCTGCACGCCACCGCCGTACGCGCCGACGACGGCACGGTCACCGTCTTCGCCGTCAACCGCGGCCGCACCGAGGCGCTGCCGCTGGAGGTCGCCCTCGGCGGCCTCGACCTGACCTCGGTCGTCGAGCACAGCGCCCTCGCGGACGCCGACCCCGACGCCCGCAACACCCTGGACGACCCCGAGCGCGTCACCCCGCACCCGGTCGAGGGCACGACCCTGACGGACGGCCGCCTCACCGCCGTACTGGAACCGCTGTCCTGGAACGTGATCCGCCTGGCCTGACCCACCGGCCAACGCGGCAAAAAATGGCTGGAGTTGGCTCCTGCCAGTCATGCTCATGACTTCTACGATGCGTACGCCTTCGGCCTTCACAGAAACCTCACTGTTTCTTCAAGGGCCCCAGGCGCAGCCACCCCCCTCCCCAAGGAGAGAACCATGGCACGTAGACCCATGGCACGTGGACTCCTGCGCTTCCTGCTGAGCGGCGGCGCGCTGGCCGCCCTCCTCACCACGGCGCTTCCCGCCCAGGCGGCCCCCGCGTTCGACAACCCGCCGCCGGACAAGATCGTCATCAAGGTCGCCACGGTGAACGGCTCCGGCTGCCCCCAGGGCACCACCGCCGTCGCCGTCTCCGAGGACAACACCGCGTTCACCGTCACCTACAGCGACTATCTCGCCCAGGTCGGCGGCAACTCCGACCCCACGGCGTTCCGCAAGAACTGCCAGCTCAGCCTGGTCGTGCACGTGCCGCAGGGCTTCACCTACGCCATCGCCAGCGCCGACTACCGCGGCTTCGCCTCCCTCCAGCCCGGTGCGAGCGCCCTCCAGAGAGCCTCGTACTACTTCCAGGGCTCGCCGAACACCCAGTTCCGCAACCACTCCTTCAGCGGCCCGCTCGTCGACAACTGGCAGGCCACCGACGAGACCGACTGGGCCCAACTGGTCTATGCGCCCTGCGGAGTCCAGCGCAACTTCAACATCAACACCGAGCTCCGGGTGAACCTCGGCTCGTCCTCGTCGAGCAAGGTCAGCTTCATGACGATGGACTCGACGGACGGCGACATCAGCACGATCTACCACCTGGCGTGGAAGGAGTGCCCGCGCAAGTGAGAAGGGGGGCCGCCCGCCAAGCGGGCGGCCCTTTCACTCGGGGGTGAGGGCGACCGCCAGGGCGTAGAACCGAGTGATCTGCACGGCGTTGTCGTTGTCGTCCGTGACCAGGTACAGCGGGCGCCGGCCCTGGTACTCGCCCTCCGTCAGCGGCGGGCCGAGGGCCATGCCCTCGATGTTGTCCAGCAGGGGGTTGGTCTGCGGCTGCTTCGCCGGGGCGTCGGAGGGCGGGCATGCGCCGATGTCGACCAGTTCGGTCTTGCGGACGAAAGCGGTGTCCTGCGCGGACGTGAGGGACTCGATGCCGCTCACGTCCGGCAGATTGGCGAACGAGACCTCGAAGACGCGGACGGTGTTGCCCTGGCGCTCGGTGTAGTCGCGTTCCAGGGCCAGGAAGCGGTCCCCGTCACCCACCGCCGCGAGTTCTGCGAGCCGCATGCCCGAGCCCGTTTCGTAGGCGATCTGGCGGTCGACGGCGTACGCGCCGTCCGGACCTCGCGTGTAGCGCAGGATGCGGATCAGGTTGCGGCCCTGCTTGGATCCGTCGCGTCGGAACGGATCCTCCAGGCCCACGTACAGGTACCTGCCGTCCGGGGTGAGGGCCATCGACTCGAAGATCGCGTTGGCGATGCCTTCCTCGGAGAAGCGTGCCGGTACCGGGAGTTCGTCCTCGAGCCGACCGGTCGCGCGGTTGTAGCGGCCGATCGACGGACGGGACTCGTCCGCCACCAGGACGGTCTTTCCGCCGTCTTCCAAGGCGATGGCCTCACCGTCGAAGTCATCCTTGCCGTAGCGGCTGCCGTCGGCCCTGAGCAGCTCCGTCATCGCCGTGACCTCGGGTTCAGGCTTCCCGCCCGTCTCGCCCAGCGCGAGGCGGTACAGGATCGGCGGCGAGTTGTCGGCCAGTGTCAGCACGTCCGACGAACCGGGGACCAGGGCGAGGGAGGACAGGCCGTTGATCTTCTTCCCCCGGAATTTTGTCTTGTTCAGACTGTCGGAGAACCCGAGCAGGGCCGCCCGCGGCGAGCAGCGGTCGGACGGGGTGCCGCCCGTGGGCCACCAGATCGGGGAGGTCGCGGCGGTGGTCGCCAGCAGGGCACCCGCCGCGACGGCCACGACGCGCCCCCTCCTCCGACGCCGCGGCGGGTCGGGTGCCGGGCGGGCCGTGTTGCGGACGAAGGGGAACTGGCCGATCCGGCCGCGGTCCTGCTGCTGTGGTGTGGGTCTGCCCTTTTCCTGCAGCGAGTTGCGGACCTCGTCGTAAATCGTGTCCAGGCTCAGGTAGGCTTCCGGCACGCCGCCGCCCTCGGCGGGGACGCCGTACCGCAACACACGGACGAGCTCTCCCGAGAAGGCCGTGCACTCCTCCTTTGCCGGAGCCAGGGCCTTGACGTTCTCCGCGGCGGAGGTGAGCACATAGCTGCCCTTCACTCCCGCCGCCGTCCGCAGCGGCGTCACCCTCTCGGCCATGCCTCCGAGCGCCCGCCCGCTGTAGCAGCAGTCCAGGATGATGACGCGGCGCCGGGCGCGGTCGTGCTTCAGCAGCGCGTCGCGCAGCCAGTCGTACGGGACCGCCGTGTGCTGCTCGCCGTCCTCCGAGTCGACGACGGTGAGGTGGAAGGCGCCGTGGTGGTCGACGAAGCCGTGCCCGGCGTAGTAGACGATCAACAGGTCGCGGGCCTGCTTGGCCGCCGTGATGACCGGGCCGATCAACGCCTTCGACGACACCGGGTCGGTCACCACGTGGCAGCGCTCTGCGGGCAGGCCCCAGATCTCCCGGTCGGTCAGCACCTCCCTGAGCCGGGTGAGGTTGTTCGCCACCGTCGGCAGCCGCGACATGTGCTGGTAGGCGCTGACGCCGATGAGGACGGCGGCGGAGGCACCGGGGTCGGGTAGCGCCGGCGCCGGAGCCGATGTCGGTGCCTCGGTCACTGGTCGTCGCTTTCGGGAGCCCGGGAGTTCTCGGAGTCGTCGTCCGGGCCGGGCGCCGGGCTGCCCGTACCGCCTGTGCTGTCCTCATTCTCCAGGGCCCGCAGGAAGGCGTTGATCTGCTCTTCGGTGGCGCCGGCCGGCAACTCGGCACGGAAGCGACCCCGCTCGACGACCAGGGGTGACCGTGGCCGCCGGGCCTTGTGCCAGGCGGCCACGGCGATGCCCAGGGAGAGCAGCTGGAATCCCGAGTCCACGATGAACTGCACGATGTCGAGGGTGTCGCCCATGCTGGTGCCGGGCTCGGAGCCCGGCTCCGGTCTTGCGGTTTCCCCGGCCGCCGGACGCAGGGAAATGTCCGCGTCGAGGTGGAGTTCGCGGTCGCGGATCAACCAGTCGTAGAGCTGCTTGGTTTCATCGCCGTACGGATCGTCGGGCAGCCGGAGTCTGACGTCCATGCCCTTCCTACGCCCCCTGCCGGGTCGGGCCACGATGGATCGGTTCCGGTGTCAACGCCCCGTCTGCCACAGGGATGTTGACCCAAGAACAAGCATACGGTCACCGGGGCGGTTGGGGCTGTGCGCGTCTCGATTCGACTCAGATCGAAGGCGCGTGCGCGGCGGGGCGGGCGACGACTGGTGCCTGTACCGGGACGCCGGCTACGAGGGGGAGCTCCAGGTGATCCTGGACGGCCAGGCCCTGACCTGGCTGCGCACATCCGCGACCACGTCACCTCGGTCAGGGAGTGCTGAGGACGCCTGCCGAGGACACCTCGAACTCCCCGTCCGCGTGGCCGTGCGACGGGGTGTCGCTCTGCGTGCCATCCGTTGACGGCGGCCGGGGTGGGGCCCCAATGACTTCTGAGGATGGCAGGAGAGGCGGAACCGCCCAGCATGTGAGTGACGGTACCGACGTACCGAACGGGGATGACTCATATGCCGGTACGCATTCACTTCACCGACGACGACCTTGCTCAGACCAGGCTGGCACAGGCTCCCGACCCCATGTGGGAGGCGCTGCTCAGCATGCACACGCTCCAGACGGACACCGCGTCTGTCGTCTTCGGCGGCTGGCGGCACGCGGTGCGCTGTGAACTGACGGCTCCAGTGGGCTCGTTGCTACGGCTCGCGCCGCCCGTCGGCTACTCGGCGGACTTCCTCACCCCGGCGGCCGGCACGGGCGGCCTGGACGCCGGGATCGGCGCCCTGCTGTCGACCCCACGGCAGCGTCTCCGCCGCGACCTTCTGGAACTGGCCCACAGCGGCCGCCGACTGCCGTCTTGGGCGAGGTCGCTGGCGGAGGGGGACAAGGGCGCGGTCACACATCTGGCACGCCTGTTCCGGAGCTACTTCGCGACCGCGCCGGCCCCCTGGTGGGGCCGTATCCGCACCCGCTTCGAGGCCGAACGCGCCGCGCACAGCAGGGCCTTGGCCCAAGGCGACCTCGGCGGCCTGCTGAACACGCTCCATCCCGGCCTCGTCTGGCGCAAGCCGGTCCTGGAGGTCGCCGGCCTGGGCATCGACCGAGACGTTCACCTCGACGGACGCGGGCTCCTCGTACTCCCGTCCTACTTCTGCCGGCGCAAGCCGACGCTCTTACGGGACCCTTCCCTGCCCTGCGTTGTCGTCTACCCGATGACCCACGAGACGCCCCTGAGCGTCACGCCCGGGACGTCCTCCCTGAACGCCCTCCTGGGCAGCACCCGCGCCGGGATCCTGGAATCCGTCGCGGACCACGGAGTGACAACATCCTGCGCGAGGCCGGCCGTGCTTCACACGGTGACGCCGCTGGGGCTGGCTTTGCTGGACCGGCGTTGGGCGTGAACCGATGAGACGAACGCCCCCCAGGACTCCGGCGAGAACGCAAGCTGATGCTCGTCCGGGGTCTTGGAGTCCCGGACGTGGATGGTGTGGGGGCAGGTGGCTACCTCGACGCAGTCGCCCGAACCGCTGCTGCTGTAGCTGGACTTGAACCAAGTAAATTCGCTGGTGCTCATAGGTCTCCTCGCAACCGCTGCAACAGGCTCACGGAGTCTTCGGGAGAGAGAGCCTGCGCACGCATCCTGGCATATCGCCTCTGGAGGATGCCCACCACCTTTGGGTCCGAGATGAGCTGGCCGCATTCCGGCCCCTCGATGTACGCGAACCACTTGTTCTCGGGAGTCTCCAGCAACTGCATGGGTCCGTGCAGCCCGGCATGGGATTCCCGCATCACCGGCATGATCTGGATCTCGACGTTCCGCACGGCGCAGATCTCCAGTACGTGATCGATGAGCGCCCGTGCGACCTGCGCACCGCCCGTGTGCCTCAGGAACAGGTGCTCCTCGAGGATGAAGCTGAACTCGGTGTTCGGCCGTTCCCGGAGCAGCCGCTGTCGTTCCGCTCGCGCTTCCCACTGGGCTTCGATCTGCTCGTCGGTCAGCGGGGGCAACTCATCGTCGAACAGTTGGCGAGCGTACGCCTCTGTCTGCAACAGCCCTGGAATCAACCGGCACTCGTACGTGCACAACGTGATCGCGGCCTGCTCCAGCTTCGCCCACCGCCGAAACCACGCCGCCAACCCCGGCTGCCGGGCCAGATGCCGAGCCGCCTTCCGCAAGGCCCCCGTATTCCCCAGCACCGGCTCCGCCCGATCCGCGAACGTCGGATCCGGCATCCGCCGCCCCAACTCCAGCGAGGTCACCGTATGTTTCGACAGCCCCACCAGGTTTCCGAACTCCTCCCGGCTCAGCCCCACATGCTCCCGCAGGGCCTGTGCAACCGCCCCGAACGTCCGCATACTGTCCGAGGACTCCGGCTCACCGCACGTACCCGCACCCGTACCATCGACCACGGTAGGTCACCTCCCGCGCACATGGTCACGGTCAGTCACGCGTACTGTCCAGCGCGTAACCGCGTACGCTCCCGCACCGTACGCGGCACTCACCTGGTGAACCACCCTCCACAGCCGCCAGATTGAGCGCATGCCAGTACCGCTCACCCAGCGCCTCAGCGCAACTCCCCGCGGCGCCCGCCTCGCCCGGCACCTCACCCTGACCCAGCTCCAGGCGTGGGGCATCCCGTACGGCAGTGGCGTCTCCGAGGCCGTCGCCGTGATCGTCGCGGAACTCGCCGCCAACGCCGTCACCCATGGCCGCGTTCCCGGGCGGGACTTCGAGCTGCGGCTGTCCCGGCCCACGGGCAGCGTCCGGATCGAGGTCAGCGACACCCTCACCGAACAGCGTCCACCGAAGCCAGGTGACGTACGGCCTGCGCATCCCCTCGATGAACACGGCCGTGGACTCGTGCTCGTCGAGGCGCTGGCCTCCCGGTGGGAGGTGCTGGACCGGGACCCGGCTCCCGGCAAGACGGTCCGTGCGGAAGTGGACCTGCGGGGCTGCGCGAACCATTGACGCGCAAGGTGTTCGATTCTACGGTCCCGTCCGAAGTGGCGATCGTTGTTCGACATACAGAACAGGAGCGTCCCCCCATGAGCCGCAAGCGCACCGCTCTTCTCGCCCTCCCCGCCGCCGCTCTCCTCGCCCTCATCCCGTCCTCGGCGTCGGCCTACCCCAACCCCGGCCGGGTCACCGGCTCCGTCGTCACCCACGACCCGACGATGCTGCGCACCTCGTCCGGCCAGTACCTGCTGTACGCCACCGGCGGCGGCATCGCCAGCAAGACGTCGTCCGACCGCACCGCGTTCAGCGCGGGCGCCGACGCCTTCGGGAGCCGTCCGGGCTGGTGGCGGAACTACTCCTCCGTGCCGGAGGCCTGGGCGCCGGATATCTCGTACCACGGCGGCAAGTACCTGATGTACTACTCCGTCTCGAAGTTCCGCTCGAACACCTCGGCCATCGGGCTCGCCACCTCCAGCACCGGGCAGCCGGGCAGCTGGACCGACCAGGGCACCGTCTACACGTCGAGCTCGTCCAGCGACTACAACGCCATCGACCCGAACCTCTTCGTCGACGGCGACGGCAAGTGGTGGCTGTCCTTCGGCAGTTTTTGGACCGGGATCAAGATGATCCAGATCAACCCGTCCACCGGGAAACAGCTCTCCTCCAACACCACGCGGTACTCGCTCGCCTCCCGCGGGACCGGTCCCAACGCCGTCGAGGCTCCGTACATCGTGAAACGCGGCAGCTACTACTACCTCTTCGCCTCCTACGACACCTGCTGCGCCGGCACCAGCTCCACCTACAAGGTGAAGGTCGGCCGCGCCACCAGCGTCACCGGGCCGTACCGCGACAGGAACGGCGTCTCGATGATGAACAACGGTGGGACGCCCGTTCTCGAGTCCCACGGCAGCGTCATCGGCCCCGGCGGCCAGTCGATCATGAACGACGTCGACGGCGACCTGATCGTCTACCACTACTACGACGGCAACGACAACGGCACACCCAAGCTGGGCATCAACCTTCTGAACTGGAGCAGCGGATGGCCCGTCGCCTACTGACCCAGCTGTAACGCCCCCAGGGGCGCGGGGCTGTATCGATATGCGGCTCCGCCGCGTGGGCGCGACAAGCCACAACGAACCCGCAGCCGCACAAGTCCCTCACCCCCCCACGGCGAATAGGCGCTACCCGGCCTGCATCCCGGCCGCATTGGGCCAACTCTGCGCATTGGGCCACCCAGTAGCCGGCGCCGGAGACAACCCCGGCCCGGTGGTACCCCGCACCTGCGCGGCCGTAAGCCCTCCACGGGCCGGCACTCCGGGCGGCGTGGGACTGGGCGGCGGCACCACCGCCGCAGCCGGCGCCACCGGCGACGGGAACGGCATCGGTGCCGGAGGGGCCGGGGCGGGCGCAGGAGCGGCGGCGGCAGGCGCGGCAGGCGCAGGCGCCGGCATCGGAGCAACCGGCGCCGGCGCCGGCATCGGGGCCACAGGAGCCGGCGTCGGCATGGGCACCCCGGTCCCCTGCGGAGCCCCCTGCGGCTGAGGCGCCGCAGCCGCAGGCATTCCCGCGCCCACGGCCTGAGCGGCAAGACCCTGGACCCCGGCGCCGTTGGTGGAGCTGACCAACCGGTCCACGGCCGCCGTACCCGAGCTGTAGTTGGTCCCTGTACCGAGCTCGGGTACGGCGGCTCCCCTCCTGGTCCCGTAGAGCACCTGTTCCAGGCCGGACACCAGGCGACGCACGTCCACCTGGGGGCGCACCACGAGTCGCAGGAAGCGGCTGGACGAACCGATCTTGTTGCCGCACTCGCGGACCAGGATCCGGTGCTCGGTGAGCAGCCGGTCGCGGACCACGGTGCCTTCCGCGCCCACGGGGAGGCGCACGAAGAGGAAGTTGCCCTGCGACGGGTAGACCGTCAGGCCGGGCAGCTGGGCCAGATGGCTCGCCATGTCGAGGCGGTCCCGGCGCACCTGCTGAAGGCTCTGCGCGTACTCGGGGCCGTGCTCCTTCAGCATGAACACCACGTGCTCGGCGAAGGCGTTGAGGTTCCACTTCGGCAGCATGGAGCGGACCATGCCGGCCAGCGCGGGGTTGGCGACGAGGTAGCCGAAGCGGATGCCGTGCAGGCCGAAGTTCTTGCCGAGGCTGCGCAGGACGATGACGTTCGGGCGGAGCATCGCCTCCTGGACGACCGACGGTTCCTGCTCGGCGTCGGCGAACTCGAGGAACGACTCGTCGATGATGACCAGGTCCAGGTCGGCCATCGCGTCCATGAACTGCACCAGCGCGTGCTTGTGGAGGTAGCCGCCGTCGGGGTTGTTCGGGTTGCAGATGACCGCCACCCGGGTCCCCCTGGCCCGGATGAACTCGGCGTACTGGGCGAGGTCCAGGGCGAATCCGCTGGACTCCTGGAGCGGGAACATGTCGACCCGCTTGCCGGTCTCCATCGGCTGGTCGGTCCAGCGGCCGAAGGTGGGGACGGGGACGGCGAGGGACTCCCGGACCATCAGGTGGTCGATCCAGGTGATCAGCTCCGTGGAGCCGTTGCCCATCGCCACGCACTGCGGCGGAAGCTGGAGCAGGCTGCACAGTTCGGCCGTGATCGTGTCGGCGCTGCTCGGGTAGAAGGTGATGATGTCCCGCAGCTTCCCCGCCATCTCCTGGAACATCTCCGGGGTCGGGAAGTACGGATTGCAGGGGATGCAGAAGTCGACCGGACCGGCCCCGTCGCCGCCCTCCCGCGTCAGCGCCGCCATCGACGGGCTGTGTGCCGCGGTGCTGCGGAACAGCGAGGTGACGTTGTCGGCCATGGAACCTCCGTATGGGGCGGGCCCGGTGGGGACGATCGGGCCCGTCGTCTTGGGTGGCCCGCGCGGGGGAGCGCGGGCCGTCCTTACATACGGAGGCTGGAGGTACCTCGTTCAATAGATGTGACAGAAGTATGAAGCTATCGGCTGAACGAGTGGACCGTCGTCGAGCGGTACGTCTGCCCCGGCCGCAGCACCGTCGACGGGAACGACGGCTGGTTCGGCGAGTCCGGGAAGTGCTGCGTCTCCAGGCACAGCGCGTCACCCTGCCGGTAGATCCGTCCGCTCGGGCCGACCAGCGTGCCGTCGAGGAAGTTGCCGGAGTAGAACTGCAGACCCGGCTCCGTGGTCGCCATCCGCAGGGTGCGTCCGGAGGAGGGGTCCTTCAGCGTGGCGATCCACTCGGGCTTCGGCGAGATGCCCTTGTCGAGCACCCAGTTGTGGTCGATGCCCTTGGCGTACAGCAGTTGCTGGTGCGTCCCGCGGAGGTTCTCGCCGATCGCCTTGGAGCGGCGGAAGTCGAACGGGGTGTCCGCGACCGGGGCCGGCTCACCGGTGGGGATGAGGCCCGGGT
Source organism: Streptomyces sp. UG1 (assembly GCF_049974585.1). NCBI lineage: Bacteria > Bacillati > Actinomycetota > Actinomycetes > Kitasatosporales > Streptomycetaceae > Streptomyces > Streptomyces sp. UG1. The sequence goes on from NZ_JBNGGG010000009.1 coordinate 33,764, forward strand.
CGACCGGGGTGTAGCGGGAGGCGGCGATCTTCAGCTCGTGGTTCTCGATCGTGCCGCTGCCCTCGCCGGCGAGGTTCCAGTACACGTGGCTGGTGAGGTTGACGACGGTGGCCTTGTCGGTGGTGGCCTCGTAGTCGATGCGCCAGTCGCCGTGCTTGGTGAGGGTGTACGTCACCTTCACCTTGAGCGTGCCCGGGTAGCCCATCTCGCCGTCGACGGAGGTGCAGTACAGGCGCAGGCCGACGTCGGAGCCCTTGGTGAACGGCTCGACGTCCCACACCCGCTTGTCGAAGCCCTTGGCGCCGCCGTGCAGGCCGTTCTCGCCGTCGTTGACGTCGACCTGGTAGGACTTGCCGTCCAGGGTGAACTCGCCCTTGCCGATGCGGTTGCCGTAGCGGCCGATCAGCGCGCCGAAGTAGGGGCTGTCGGTGACGTAGTCCTCGATGTTGTCGAAGCCCAGGCAGACGTTGGCGTAGTGGCCACGCCGGTCCGGGATCTCCAGGGACTGCACGATGCCGCCGTAGGAGAGGACCTTCATACGGGTGCCGCCGTTGGCCAGCGACCAGCTGTGGATCTCCGTGCCGTCGGCGAGCCTGCCGAAGAGTTCCTTCACGGGTTGCTCCCCGCCCTTCTCGCACGAAGGGGGCCCCGCCTTTCGGCGAGGCCCCCCTTCCGGTGCTGTCAGCTACCGACCTTGCGCTTGTTCCAGACGTCGAATCCGACCGCGGCCAGCAGCACCATGCCCTTGATGACCTGCTGCCAGTCGGTGCCGATGCCGACGAGGTTCATGCCGTTGTTCAGCACGCCCAGGACCAGGCCACCGATGATCGCGCCGAGGACCGTGCCGACGCCGCCGCTCATCGACGCGCCGCCGATGAACGAGGCCGCGATGGCCTCCAGCTCGAAGTTGAGGCCGGCCTTGGGAGAGGCCGCGTTGAAGCGGGCGGCGAAGACCAGACCCGCCAGCGCGGCGAGCATGCCCATGTTCAGGAAGACCAGGAAGGTGACCTTCTTGTCCTTCACACCCGACAGCTTGGCCGCGGGCAGGTTGCCGCCGATCGCGTAGATGTGGCGGCCGATGATCGCGTTGCGCATCACGTAGCCGAAGCCGACGAGCAGCACGCCCAGGATGAGCAGCACGATCGGGGCGCCCTTGTAGCTGGCCAGCAGCAGCGTCAGCGTGAGGATGGCGGCGCCGAGCGCGACCAGCTTCAGCAGGAACAGGTTGAAGGGCGGAACCTCGAGGGAGAACTCCTGCTGGCGGCGGCGGTCGCGAAACTCCTGGAAGACCACGAACGCGATCAGCGCGAAGCCGAGCAACAGGGTGAGGTTGTGGTAGTTCGTGTTCGGACCGACCTCGGGCAGGAAGCCGTTGGAGACCTTCTGCAGACCCTTCGGGAACGGGCCGAGGGTCTGGCCCTCCAGGAAGATCTCGGTCAGGCCGCGCCAGATCAGCATGCCCGCGAGGGTCACGATGAACGATGGTATGCCGCCGTATGCGATGAAGAACCCTTGGATGGCGCCCGCGATCGCGCCCACCGCCAGGCAGAGGATGACGGCGACCGGCCATGGCAGGTCGTTCCTGACCATGAACACGGCCGCCATCGATCCGATGAACGCCGTCAGCGAGCCGACCGACAGGTCGATATGGCCCGCGATGATCACCAGCATCATGCCCATCGCGAGGATGAGGATGTAGCTGTTCTGGAGCACCAGGTTGGAGACGTTGCGCGGCAGCAGCAGGTCGCCGTCGGTCCACACGGCGAACAGCGCCACGATCAGGCCGAGCGCGATCAGCATGCCGTACTGGCGCATGTTGCGGCGCAGGCCCTCCAGCACAAGCTGGAGCAGACCGTCGCCCGCGGCCCCTCCGCTCTTCCCCGGCGGCGCGGGGGCCGGGCTCTTGGCGGTCACATCCGTGCTCATCGGGTTACCTCTTTGTCCTTCGTCATCTGACGCATCAGCGATTCCTGCGAGGCCTCGGCCCGCGAGAACTCACCGGTCAGCCGTCCCGCGGCCATCGTGTAGATGCGGTCACACATACCGAGCAGCTCCGGCAGCTCGGAGGAGATGAAGACGACCGCCTTGCCTTGGGCGGCCAACTGATCGATGACCGTGTAGATCTCGTACTTGGCGCCGACGTCGATGCCGCGCGTCGGCTCGTCCAGGATCAGCACATCGGGACCCGCGAAGATCCACTTGCTGAGGACGACCTTCTGCTGGTTGCCGCCGGAGAGCTTGCCCACCGGCTCGAAGACGGTCGGCGCCTTGATGTTCATGGATTTGCGGAAGCCCTCGGCGACCTGCCGCTCCTCGTGCTCGTCGACCACGCCCCGCTTGGCGACCTTGCCCAGCGCGCTGAGTGAGATATTGCGGTTGATGGTGTCGATGAGGTTGAGGCCGTAGTGCTTGCGGTCCTCGGTGACATACGCGATGCCGTGCTTGACCGCCTCGGCGACGGACTTGGTACGGATCTCCGTGCCGTCCTTGACGACCGTGCCGCCCGCGTGGCGGCCGTACGTCCGCCCGAAGACGCTCATCGCCAGCTCGGTGCGGCCGGCGCCCATCAGACCCGCGATGCCGACGATCTCGCCGCGCCGCACCTCGATCGACACATCGTCGACGACCTTGCGCTGCTGGTCGATCGGGTGGTGCACGGTCCAGTTGCGGATCTCGAGGGCCGGGTGGGCGCCCTCCTCCGGCTCGTGCGGGGTGCGCTCGGGGAAGCGGTGCTCCAGGTCCCGGCCGACCATGCCGCTGATGATCCGGTCCTCGGTGGTCTCCGGCGCCTTCACATCGAGGGTCTCGATGGTCCGCCCGTCGCGGAGGATCGTCACCGAGTCGGCGACCTTGCGGATCTCGTTGAGCTTGTGGGAGATGATGATCGAGGTGATGCCCTGCTTCTTCAACTCCAGGATCAGATCCAGGAGTTTGCCGCTGTCCTCGTCGTTCAGGGCCGCGGTCGGCTCATCCAGGATGAGCAGCTTCACCTTCTTCGACAGCGCCTTCGCGATCTCCACGAGCTGCTGCTTGCCCACGCCGATGTCGGCGACGCGGGTGTCGGGGTGATCGCTCAGCCCGACCCGCTTCAGCAGCTCGGTGGCGTGCCGCAGGGTCTCCCGCCAGTCGATGAACCCGCTCTTGGCGTGCTCATTGCCGAGGAAGATGTTCTCCGCGAGGGAGAGGTAGGGCGACAGCGCCAGTTCCTGGTGGATGATGACGATGCCGTGCTGCTCGCTCGCGCGGATGTCCTTGAACTCGCAGACGTCTCCCTCGAAGAGGATCTCGCCCTCGTACGTGCCGTGCGGGTGGACGCCGGAGAGGACCTTCATCAAGGTCGACTTGCCGGCGCCGTTCTCCCCGCAGATGGCGTGGACCTCGCCCTGCTGGACGGTCAGCGTGACGTCCGACAGCGCTTTGACGCCGGGAAAGGTCTTGACGATCGAGCGCATTTCCAGGACGGGTCCCGCCATGGTCGTGCCTTCCAATCAGTTAGGAGCCGGCGGTTAGTTGAGGTCGCTTTCCTTGATGTAGCCGGAGTCGACGACCGTCTCCTTGTAGTTCGTCTTGTCGACGCTGACCGGCTCCAGCAGGTACGCCGGGACGACCTTGGCGCCGTTGTCGTAGGTCTTGGTGTCGTTGACCTCGGGCTTCTTGTCGTTCAGCACCGCGTCGACCATGTTCGAGGCCACCTTGGCGAGCTCACGGGTGTCCTTGTAGACGGTCATCGACTGCTGGTCGGCGATGATCGACTTCACCGAGGCGACCTCGGCGTCCTGGCCGGTGACGATCGGCAGCGGCTTGCTCTTGGTGCCGTAGCTGTCCGACTTCAGCGCCGACAGGATGCCGATGGAGATGCCGTCGTACGGCGACAGCACCGCGTCGACCCGGTCGCTGCGGTAGGACCCGGTCAGGATGTCGTCCATGCGCTTCTGGGCGGTGCCGCCGTCCCAGCGCAGGGTGGTGACCTGGTTGAGCTTGGTCTGGCCGGACTTGACGACGAGCTGCTTCTTGTCGATGTACGGCTGCAGGACGTTCATCGCGCCCTGGAAGAAGTAGCGGGTGTTGTTGTCGTCGTTGGAGCCGGCGAACAGCTCGATGTTGAACGGGCCCTTCTTGGAGCCGTCCTTCAGGCCCAGCTTCTCGACGATGTAGGTGCCCTGGAGCTCGCCGACCTTCTCGTTGTCGAACGACGCGTAGTAGTCGACGTTCTCGGTGCCGAGGATCAGGCGGTCGTACGAGATGACCGGGATGTCGGCTTCCTTGGCCTGCTGGAGCACGTTGTTCATCGACTTGTTGTCGATGGCCGCGACGATCAGCGCCTTCACACCCTGGGTGATCAGGTTCTCGATCTGCGAGACCTGCTGGTCCGGGTCGTCCTCGCCGTAGACCAGCGTGGTCTTGTAGCCCTTGGACTCCAGGTCCTTCTTGACGTTGTTGCCGTCGGCGATCCAGCGCTCGGAGGACTTGGTGGGCATCGCGATGCCGATGGTGGCGCCCTTGGTGTCGCCGCCCTTCTCCTCGCTCCCGCCCTCACTGCTCTGGCCGCAGGCGGACAGGGTCAGGGCGAGGGAGGCGGCGGAGGCTATGGCGGCCAGGGCGGCTCTGCGGTTGCGCATGGTCATCATCCTTGATGTGTGTGCAGGGCTCGGTCTGGAGTGCGAAGTCGCCCGGAGGATCATGCCCGGAAAGACCGAGAAGCGATGCGTGGGATTCTGCGCGACTGTGTCGTCTTTTGTCGCGGATGTTTCTGGAACGTTATGCCTAGTGATCGAACCGTGTCAGAGCGCCCGGCAGTCGTGAACCGAGCGGCGCCATGTCACCGTCCGCCCCGTGCCGCGCCAGCAGGTCCAGGGCGAGCCGGCCGCGCCGCACCCGCTCCTTGGCGGTGGCCAGGGTCAGGTCCCGCATGTGGTGGCCGTACGGGTAGATACCGGGCGCCTTGGACAGGCCGAACTTCAGGTAGATCGGTGCGCCGCGCCGGACCAGCTCGGCGACCTCGTACATCCGTACATAGCCGCCGAGATCGTCGGGGGCCTCGATGTACATGTCCATGGGGGCGGCGGAGACCCGCCGGATCTCGGTGAGGTGGTCGAGCGTGAGATCGCTGGGCACGTTGATCGAGTCGGCGCCCAGGTTCTCGTACACGGCGTACGCGGCCGGGTTGACCGGACCGATCAGCGCCGAGACCTTCAGGGTGGTGTCGGCCGGGATGATCCCGGCGGCCCGCGCCCGGTGCAGCGTCCACAGCACGCCCTCGTCGGCGACGAGCAGGCACTTGACGCCCAGCTCCGTGGCCCGTACGGCGTCCTCGACGCACCCGGCGACGGCGTCGTGCCCGCGGGCGCGCAGCCCGGCCCCCTTGGAGTCGGTGCGCGTGGACCCGCCGATGTCCCACGTGCCGCGCGGCCCGGTGAACAGGCAGAGTTCGATGTCGCGCTCGGCGGTGGCCTCGACCATCTCGGTGATCTCGGCGTCGGTGAGCATCCACACGCCGCTGCCCTGGCTGATCCGGTGGATCGGCACATCGAGGCGCGAGGCCTCCTTGAGGACCACGGCCAGCGCCTCGGGACCCTCGCACGAGGGGATCTCGGTGCGCCAGCGGCCGCCGCCCGGGAAGGTGTGCGGCGAGGCGTCGGCGGGGGACAGGTCGGGCGCGCCCAGGCCGAGCGCGGCGAGCGCCTGCTCACCGGGTCGACGGGCTGCCGTGGCGGAAGCGTCGGTCACAAGCTGTCCTTAGTGTTCGAAATGTCGGACGAAGTTCGCGGCTCAGGGCGTGGGGGGCTTGGGTGTACGCCGGTACGGAAGCCGTCAGGTTGCCCCCGTACCGGCGTACGTCTAGGGGCGGAGCAGTACCTTGCCCACCTTCGGATCGCCGGACCCCACCAGCTCGATCGCCTCGGGGAACTCGGCGAGCGGCAGCTCGTGCGTCACCAGCGGCAGCGGATCGAGCAGTCCGGCCCCGAACACCCGCACCGTGTGCGCCCAGGCGTCCGGCGGCGCACCGAAGACGGTGTGCACCTCCAGCTGCCGTACGACGAGATCGGTCGGGTCGAGCCCGTCGGCGCCCGGCGCCGGGATGCCCGTGAGGACCAGCCGTCCGCCGCGTCTGAGCAGGGCGGCGGAGGTGCGCGCGGCGTCCGCGGACCCGGCGGTCTCGATCACGACGTCGAGGTCGTCGGGGAGCAACTGGTCCTTCGTGCGGAAGTCGGTGGCGCCGTACTGCCGGGACAGCGCCTCCCGGTCGCCCCGGGTGCCCACGACCAGCAGCTCGGCGGGGGAGACGGCCTTCAGGAACTGCACGGCGAACATGCCGAGGGTGCCGGTGCCGACGACGGCGACCCGCTCGCCCGGCTGGGCGTTCGCCTTGAGCGCGGCGGCGGCGATGCAGGCGGCGGGCTCCAGGAGAGCCGCGGCCGTCAGGTCGGCGTCGTCGGGGAGGACGTGGAGCAGCCGGGCCGGCAGGGTGAGCGTGGTGGCCATGGCGCCGGGCTGGGTGAAGCCCGTCTCCTCGTAGCCGGCCGTGCACAGCGTCGTCTCGCCCGCGTGGCAGCGGTCGCAGACCTGGCAGTTGCGGAAGCCCTCACCGACGACCTTGCGGCCGACGAGCGACTCGGGCACCCCGGCACCCACGGCCCGCACGGTCCCGGACCACTCGTGGCCGGGCGTGAGCGGGTAACGGACGTACCCCTCGGGCCGGTTGCCCTGGTACACCTCGCGGTCGCTGCCGCAGATACCGACGGCGTGGACGGCGACGAGGGCCTCGCCGGGTCCGGGATCGCGGGGCTCGTGCGGGACGAGCCGGTGCGAGCCCGGCGCCTCGATGACGACGGCGGTGCTCACCGCTCGGTGCCCTTCGGCTTGCGGCGCTCCCAGCCCTCGGCCCACAGGTCGAAGCGGGCCTGCTGCTGCGGGAACTCGGCCGCCGCGTCGGTGTCGAGCTCGACACCGAGGCCGGGGGCGTCGGAGAGGTGGAAGTAGCCGTCGACCACCTGCGGAGCGCCCTTGACGACCTTCTTGATCTCCGCGTCCGCGAAGTCGTTGAAGTGCTCGAGGATCTTGAAGTTGGGGGAGGTGAAGCCGACCTGGAGAGAGGCGGCGGTCAGCACCGGGCCGCCGACGTTGTGCGGGGCGACCAGCATGTAGTGGGTCTCGGCGGTCGCGGCCAGCTTTCGCGTCTCCCAGATACCGCCGATGTGGCCGACGTCCGGCTGGATGATGTCGACGGCCTGGCTCTCGAACAGCTCGCGGAACTCGATGCGGTCGTGGATGCGCTCACCGGTGGCGACCGGCATGTCCACCTTGGCGGCGACCTTCTCCAGGGCCTTGAGGTTCTCCGGCGGCACCGGCTCCTCCAGCCACGCGGGCTTGAAGGGGGCGAGCTCGCGCGCGAGCCGTACGGCGGTGGCGGGGGAGAAGCGGCCGTGCATCTCCAGCATCAGCTCGGCGTCGGGGCCGATGGCGTCCCGCACGGCCTCGATCAGGGAGACCGAGTAGAGGGTCTCGTCGTGGTCGAGCTCGAAGTGTCCGGTGCCGAAGGGGTCGATCTTGAGGGCCTTGTAGCCGCGCGCCATGACCTCCTGCGCGGCCTTGTGGTACGCCTCGGGGGTGCGCTCCGTGGTGTACCAGCCGTTGGCGTACGCCTTGACCTTGTCGGTGACCTTGCCGCCGAGGAGCTGCCAGACGGGGACGCCCAGGGCCTTGCCCTTGATGTCCCAGCAGGCCATCTCGATCACGGCGATGCCGGACATCACGATCTCGCCGGCGCGCCCGTAGTCGCCGTACTTCATCCGGCGGACCAGATCCTCGACAGCGAACGGGTCCGACCCGAGAATGTGGTTGACCTCCGCCTCGTGCAGATAGCCGAGCAGCGCGTCGGTGTGGCCCAGCATGCGGGTCTCGCCGACGCCGGTGAGTCCTTCGTCGGTGTGCACCTGGACGTAGGTCAGGTTTCGCCACGGCGTACCGACCACGTGCGTGCTGATTCCCGTGATGCGCACGGTAGTTACTCCCCTGTACTCGTCAGACTTGTTCGAAATATCGTCACACGTTCGAAATGCTGACGCGACAGTAAGGACGGCGCGGTCGGAGTGTCAATGGGTCGAGCCGACAACGATTTCGACGCGATGGCCGGGATGGCGGGGAATGGTCCGGGCTGTCCCCGCTCCCGTATACCGGAACGCGGAACCTCTACACAACTTTCACACCCTCGCCCGGGAACGTGACCGATGCGGAACTTAGCCTTCCCGCGTCATGGACTACTGCCACCCGTGCCAACGGCACCTCAACGGCGCCCTCGCTTGTCCGGGGTGCGGCACGCCGGCCGAAGCGTGCCGGGAGTATGCGGACTCCGTGCTCGATCGGGACGGTGTGGCCGCGGACGAACAGGACGAAGCGTACGAGGGTGACGAACCGGAGGCCGGTGGAGACCGAGTCCGCTCCCCGTCCCGCTCCAGGGACCGTGGCGTGGGAGCCAGTCGGCGCGACCGGAAGGCGGCATTGCACCGGCGCCGCCGCCGACGGGTTCTGATGCTCGGGACCGGCTTGCTGCTCGCCGCGGGCGGGCTGAGTCTCGCGGAACTGGGCATGGAGGCACCGACGGGCGAGTCGAACACGGCGACCGAGGACGGTGCCGCCACCGGTTCGCCGACGCCGTCGGCGAAGGGCGCCCCGGAGTCCGGCGGTGGGGCGCGGGGATCGGTCGATGCGGGACGGCGTTCGCCGACCGAGTCGGCGTCTCCCTCGGCCTCGGAGTCGAAGAAGCCCGACGAGAAGGACCAGGACAAGTCCGAGGACCCCGCGGGCTCGGACAGGACGGCGAATCCGGCGCCCACGGCTCCCGCTCGGACCTCCCCGCCCGCCGACACCGGTGCCCCGGCTCCCGGTTCGCCCTCGGACCCCACGGCCGACCCGACCTCGGATCCGGTCCCGGAGCCGACCCCTTCTCAGACGTGCACGCGCTTCTTGTGGTGGTGCGCGTAAGGCGGTTCAGGTCGTACGGGCTGATCGCCGTCTCCGGCGACCCGCCGCCTGCCGCGTTATTCAACCGTAACGACTTCCCGCTGCAGGCCTCTTGACCGCCATGAATTGTTAGCGCTCACAATGACGTCCGCGTTCACCAGTCGCGCCCGACGTCATCCAAGGAGGTGCGAGCGCCGGCATGAACCCGGAGGCGCGGAGTAGTCCGCCCACATCGCAGGTGTTATCGGCACACGACCGCCAAGGAGGTGCGGCAGTGACCCACTCACAGCTTCGGCCGCCCACCATGGCCGACGTGGCACGCCTGGCCGGTGTGTCCCACCAGACCGTGTCCCGCGTGCTGGGGGAGCACCCCAACGTGCGGGACGAGACACGGGCCAGGGTGCTGCGCGCGATCGAGGAGATGGGCTACCGCCGCAACTCCTCGGCACGGGCCCTGGCCACCCGGCGCACCCGGACGCTGGGTGTGGTCGCCTCCGACACCACCCTCTACGGACCGGCCAGCACGCTGTTCGCGCTTGAGGAGGCGGCACGTGCCGAGGGGTACCTCGTCTCCACGGTCAGTCTGCGCAAACTGACCGTGGAGAAGCTGTCCGAGGCCCTGGACCACCTCAGCGAGGGCGGGGTCGAGGGAGTGGTCGCCATCGCCCCGCAGCGGTCGGCGGTCGAGGCCCTCACCGAACTGCGCCACCCGTTCCCGGTGGTGACCGTGGGCAGCGGGCCCGGAGCGGGGATCCCCAGCGTCAACGTGGATCAGCATCTGGGAGCGCGGCTGGCCACCGGTCATCTGCTGGCCACCGGCCACAGCAAGGTCTGGCATCTCGCCGGACCCGAGGACTGGCAGGAGGCGGCCGACCGGGCCGCCGGCTGGCGGGCGACCCTCGAAGCGGCGGGCGTCGAGCCGCCGATGCTGCTGCGCGGGGACTGGAGTCCACTGTCGGGCTACCGCGCCGGTCAGGAACTGGCCGGCTGGGTGGGCCGCGGACTCACCGCCGTCTTCGTCGCCAACGACCAGATGGCACTGGGGGTGTTGCGGGCCCTGCGTGAGGCGGGTGTGAGAACTCCCCAGGACGTCGCGGTGGTCGGCTTCGACGACATCCCGGAGTCGGAGTTCTTCGCTCCACCGCTCACCACCGTCCGGCAGGACTTCTCGGCGGTGGGCAAGCGGAGCATCGCCCTGCTGCTGGACCTCATCGAGGGCCGGGTCCCCTCCGGGGCACCCCGGTTCGCCATCGAACCCCAACTCGTCGTCCGCGCCAGTACTTTTCCGTCCACTCCACAAGCGGAGAGTGCTCCCGGCTGACACGGCACCAACCGGTCGCCTTCCACCCATCCGTGTGACCGATATTTCGAACAATGATCGACAGGCTGGACGTAGTGCCGCCGGTCCCATCGAGTACCAGCAGGTCCATCCACGGACCGGCTCTTCAAAGGAGAAGAAGCATGCTCAACAGACGGAACTTCCTCACCGCGGCGGTCGGCGTGGCGGCGGCGGGCGGCCTGGCGGCCTGCGCCAAGGAGGACGGCAGCCCCTCCGGCTCCTCCTCTTCGGGCGGCGGCAAGAAGCTCACCCTCGGCTTCGCCCAGGTCGGCTCGGAGAGCGGCTGGCGCACCGCCAACAGCGAATCGGTGAAGTCGGCCGCGAAGGAGGCCGGTTTCAACCTCAAGTTCTCCGACGCCCAGCAGAAGCCGGAGAACCAGATCTCCGCGATCCGCAGCTACATTGCCCAGGGTGTCGACGTCATAGCCTTCTCGCCGGTGGTCGTCAAGGGCTGGGACGTGGTGCTGAGGGAGGCCAAGGCCAAGAACATCCCGGTGGTCCTCACCGACCGCTCCATCGAGACCTCCGACGACTCCCTCTACGTGACCCTGGTGGGCTCCGACTTCACGGACGAGGGCCGCCGCGCCGCACGGATCCTGGAGAGGGTCCTTCAGGAGGCCGGCCACAAGGGCCCGGTGAAGATCGCACAGCTGGAGGGCACCACCGGTGCCGCCCCGGCCATCGAGCGCGCCAAGGGCTTCAAGGAGGTCATGGACGCGGAACACAAGGACGACTGGAAGATCGTCGTCAGCCAGACCGGTGACTTCACCCGCGCCGGCGGCAAGCAGACCATGGCGGCCTTCCTGCAGTCCAACCCGGACATCGACGTGCTGTTCGCGCACAACGACGACATGGGCATCGGCGCCATCCAGGCCATCGAGGCGGCCGGCAAGAAGCCCGGCAAGGACATCCTGATCGTCACGGTCGACGGCGTGAAGGACGGCTTCGTCGCCATGTCCGAGGGCAAGATCAACGCCATCGTCGAGTGCAACCCGCTGCTCGGCCCCCAGCTGATGGAGGTCGTGCAGAAGGTCCACGACGGCGAAAAGGTCGAGCGGTGGATCAAGACCGAGGAGAGCGACTTCATGCAGGACCAGGCCAAGGAAGCCCTCCCGAACCGCAAGTACTGACCGACCGCACCCACCGGCAGGGAGCCTTCGGCCGACCGAGACGCCTCGGTCCAGGAGGCTCCCTGCGGGCCTGAACCATTTCAAGAGGAGCGCTGCCATGGCAGAGCCGCGGCCCGTCCTGGAGATGACGGGCATAGTCAAGGAGTTTCCGGGGGTACGGGCTCTGTCGGGCGTCGACTTCCGGCTCTTCCCCGGCGAGATCCACGCCCTGATGGGCGAGAACGGCGCCGGGAAGTCCACCCTCATCAAGGTGCTGACGGGCGTCTACTCGCTGGACGGCGGCACCATCACCCTCGACGGCAGGTCCGTGCGGTTCGGCAGCCCGCTGCAGGCGCAGCACGCCGGAATCAGCACGGTCTACCAGGAGGTCAACCTCTGCCCCAACCTGTCGGTGGCGGAGAACATCTTCATCGGACGCGAACCCACCCGCTTCGGCCGCATCCAGTGGAAGCGGATGCGGCGGGAGGCCGCGGAGCTGGTCGACCGCCTCGGCCTCGACATCGACGTCACCGCCCCCCTGTCCTCGTACCCGCTGGCCGTGCAGCAACTGGTCGCGATCGTACGGTCGGTGGGCCACGGCGACAGCGACGGCGAGGGCTCCGGCACCAAGGTGCTGGTCCTGGACGAGCCCACCTCCAGCCTCGACCGCGACGAGGTCCTCGAACTGTTCCGCCTGATGCGGCAGCTCAGGGACGAGGGCGTCGCGATCCTGTTCGTCTCGCACTTCCTCGACCAGATCTACGAGATCTGCGACCGGATGACCGTCCTGCGCAACGGCACCCTGGTCGGCGAGCACCTGGTCCGTGACCTCGACCAGGTCGGGCTGATCGAGCTGATGATCGGCAAGGCGCTTGACCAGCTGGAGGAGCTACACGACCAGCAGCTGCGCTCCGACGTCGGCGAGACACTGCTCAAGGCCGAGGGCCTGGGCCGGACCGGCGGCATCGCCCCCTTCGACCTGGAGATCAAGAACGGCGAGGTCCTCGGACTCGCCGGCCTGCTCGGCTCGGGCCGCACCGAACTGGCCCGGCTGCTGTTCGGCGCCGACCAGCCCGACAGCGGCAAGGTGACCGTCGGCGGCGAGCAGGTGTCGATGAGCGCTCCGAACGACGCCATCGGCGCCGGGGTCGCGTTCTGCTCGGAGAACCGCAAGACCGAGGGCCTGGTCCCCGATCTGACGGTGCGGGAGAACATCATCCTCGCCCTCCAGGCGGCCCGCGGCTGGACCCGGCCCATCCCCGCCTCCCAGCGCGACGAACTCGTCGCCAAGTACATCAAGGCCCTCGACATCCGCCCCGCCAACCCGGAGGCCCGCGTCGGCCAACTCAGCGGCGGCAACCAGCAGAAGGTGCTGCTCGCCCGCTGGCTGATCACCCAGCCGAAGCTGCTGATCCTCGACGAGCCGACCCGCGGCATCGACGTCGGCGCGAAGGCGGAGATCCAAAAGCTCGTGGTCTCCCTCTCCGAGGACGGCATGTCCGTGCTGTACATCGCGGCGGAGCTGGAGGAGGTACTCCGGCTCAGCCACACCATCGGAGTGCTGCGCGACCGCCGGCTGGTGGCGCAGATCGCCAACGGGCCCGAGATCACTCCCAGCCGGATCCTGGAGACCATCGCGAGCGGAGAGCACCAGTGACCACTCATTCCCGCTGGCGAGCGCTGACGCGCCACCACCTGTTCTGGCCGGTCGCCGTCCTCGTCGTCCTGCTGCTCGTCAACGTCCCCTTCACCCCCGACTTCTTCTCGATCAGGATGACGGGCGGCCACCTCCACGGCAGCCTCGTCTCGATCGTGCTGTTCGGCTCGCCCCTGATCCTGGTGGCGGTCGGCATGACCCTGGTCATCGCCACCGGCGGCATCGATCTCTCCGTCGGCGCGGTCGTCGCCATCACAGGAGCCCTGGCCTGTTCGTACATCAGCGACCAGGCCGACCAGAGCGCCCTGGCCGGAGTGCTGCTCGCGATGGGCCTCGGTCTGCTGGCCGCGGTCGTCTGCGGCCTGTGGAACGGCTTCCTGGTCGCCAGGATGGGCATCCAGCCGATCATCGCCACGCTGATCCTCATGGTCGCCGGGCGCGGTGTCGCCCAGCTGATCACCGACGGCCAGATCATCACCGTCAACAGCGAGCCGTACAAGCTGATCGGCGGCGGCTACTGGCTGACCCTGCCGTTCTCCATCTTCGTGGTGGCCGTGGTCGTGGCCGTCACGGTCGCGCTGACCCGCCGTACGGCGCTCGGCCTGCTCGTCGAGTCGGTCGGCGGCAACGCCGAGGCCAGCCGCCTGGTCGGCATCAGGTCCCGGCGCATCAAGATCATGGTCTATATGTTCTGCGCGCTGTGCGCGGGCATCGCGGGACTGATGATCAGCTCCAACACCTCGGCCGCGGACGGCAACAACGCCGGCCTGTGGATCGAACTCGACGCCATCCTCGCGGTGGTCATCGGCGGCACCTCGCTGCTCGGCGGCCGGTTCTCCATCGGCGGCACGGTGATCGGCGCCCTCGTCATCCAGACCCTGACCACCACGATCTACACCATCGGCGTGCCGACCCAGACCAACCTGGTCTTCAAGGCCGCGGTCGTCATCGTCGTATGCCTGCTGCAGTCCCCGAAGTTCCGGGCCAAGGTCTTCGGCGCGAGGGGACGCGCACGGGCCGCCGCCCCGGCGGAGCCCGCCCCCGCGGCAGACGCCGCCCCGAAGATGGAGGTGTCGCGATGAGCGCGACCACCAAGACCCGGCCGGCACCGGAAAGCCGTACGACGTCCCAGGCCGCGCGCCTGCTCGGCGACCGGCGGCTGCCCGTCCTGGTCACGGCCACCCTGTTCCTCGCCATGTACATCGGCGGTCTCAGCCGGTACCAGAACTACGGGTTCGCCGAACCCCAGGTGTTCCTCAACCTGTTCATCGACAACGGCTATCTGCTGGTCGCCGCCGTCGGCGTCACCTTCGTCATCATGTCGGGCGGCATCGACCTGTCGGTGGGCTCGCTGATCGGCTTCACCACCATGCTCACTGCGTGGTTGGTGGAGCGTCAGGGGCTGCCGCTGGTGCTGGTCGTCCCGATCGCGCTGCTGGTCGGCGCGTTCGGTGGCTTCCTCATGGGTTATGTGATCCAGAACTTCGAGATCCAGCCGTTCATCGTGACCCTCGCCGGGCTCTTCCTCTTCCGTGGACTGTGCCTGGTCATCAGCAAGGAGTCGATCTCGATCAGCGACTCCTCGGTGAGCAGCCTGGCGCAGACGCGGGTGCCGCTGGGCGTGGGGGAACTGTCGATCGGCGCCGTCGTGGCCCTGGTCGTCCTCGGTGCCGCCTTCTACGTGCTCCACTACACCCGCTTCGGACGCCGGGTCTACGCCATCGGCGGCAACGAGCAGTCGGCGCTGCTGATGGGTCTTCCGCAGGGCGGCACGAAGATCGCCGTGTACACGGTGAGCGGCTTCTGCTCGGCCCTGGCCGGTCTGCTGTTCATGCTGTACATCCAGTCCGGCGACCCGCTGCACGCCACCGGCATGGAGCTCGACGCGATCGCCGCGGTGGTCATCGGCGGCACGCTGCTGACCGGCGGCTCCGGCTATGTGCTGGGCACGCTGTTCGGTGTGCTGGTGCTGGGCCTGATCAAGAGCATCATCCAGTTCGAGGGCACGCTCAGCTCCTGGTGGACGAAGATCGCCACCGGAGTGCTGCTCTGCGCGTTCATCCTGATCCAGCGCGCCATGACGACCCGCGGGAAAACCTGAGCCGAACGGCACGTCCCAGGGCCCGGAGCGGTCCGTCGCACACACACCGTGCGACGGACCGCTCCGTCACGTGCCGAGCATGCGAAGGAGCAGGTCCCGCAGAGCGAGCCGCTCACTGTGGGAGAGACCCGCGAGCGGTTCCCGTGCGAACCGCAGCGACTCCCGCAGGCTCCGGGCCATCCGCCGCCCCTCCTCCGTCGCCGCCGCCACCTTCACCCGCCGGTCCGCGGGGTCCGGACGCCGCTCCACCAGGCCTCGCGACTCCAGCCGGTCCACGATCCCGGTGACGTTGGACGGCTCGCACTTCAGCTTGTGCGCCAGCTTCCGCATGGGCAGCGGCTCCAGCGTCAGCAGGCTCAGCAGCCGCGCCTGCGCGCCCGTCAGCGCGTGCTCGGCGGCGGCCTCGTCGTACTCCTCGTGGTAGCGGGCCACGACCGAGCCGATGAGGTCGACGACCTCCAGGGTCAGCTCATCGGGTCGGCGGGTCCTGGGTGCAGTGGCCATGCCCTCAGCGTACCTCCATTACTTGACAACCTGAAATATTCAGGAGCATGATTGTTTCAGGTTCTGAAGTAAATTGGAAAGGCGCACCCCGTGAGCAACCGCGAATGGCACCTCCTCTCCCGCCCCGTCGGCTGGCCGAAGGCCGAGGACTTCGCCCTGGTCGAGGCCGAGATGCCGACGCCCGGCGAGGGGCAGGTGCTGGTACGGAACGAGTACCTTTCCGTCGACCCGTACATGCGCGGCCGGATGAGCGCCGCCAAGTCGTACGTCGCCCCCTTCGAACTCGGCAAGGTCATGCAGGGCGGGGCCGTCGGCGAGGTCGTCGCCTCCAACGCCGAGGGCATCGCGGTCGGCGACCGTGTCCTGCACTTCTTCGGCTGGCGCGAGTACGCGGCCGTGGACGCGAAGAACGCCGTCAAGGTCGACCCGGAGGCCGCGCCCCTGTCCACGTACCTCGGCGTCCTCGGCATGACGGGCCTGACGGCGTACGCGGGCCTGTTGCGGGTCGGTGCCTTCAAGGAGGGTGACGCGGTCTTCGTGTCGGGTGCCGCGGGTGCCGTCGGCAGCCAGGTGGGACAGATCGCCAGGCTGAAGGGCGCCTCGCGGGTCATCGGCTCCGCCGGGTCGGACGAGAAGGTCAAGCTCCTGGTGGAGGAGTACGGCTTCGACGCCGCCTTCAACTACAAGGACGGGCCGGTGAGCGGGCAACTGCGCGCCGCCGCGCCCGACGGTGTGGACGTCTACTTCGACAACGTCGGCGGCGACCACCTGGAGGCCGCCATCGGCTCCCTCAACCGGGGCGGCCGGATCGCCGTCTGCGGCATGATCTCCGTCTACAACAACACCGAGCCCGCCCCCGGCCCGAAGAACCTCGCCCGCCTCATCCAGACCCGGGGCCGCATCGAGGGCTTCCTGGTGGGCGACCACTACGACCTCCAGCCGCAGTTCGTCTCCGAGGTCGGGCCCTGGGTCGCCTCGGGGCAGCTCAAGTACCGCGAGACGGTCGTCGAGGGCATCGAGAACAACCTGGAGGCGTTCCTCGGTGTGCTGCGCGGTGACAACACCGGGAAGATGATCGTCAAGCTCTGACCTCTTGCTGAATTTCCGGCATGCGGTAACTTCTTTCCGAAACCGCCGTCGATCGTGGGCGCGAGTCGCGGCGGACCGAGGAGGAGAAGACACCGCATGTCGATCCAGCAGACCGACGTCCTGTACACCGCCGTCGCGACCGCCGAGAACGGCCGTGACGGCCGGGTCGCCACCGACGACGGCAAGCTCGACGTCGTAGTGAACCCGCCCAAGGAGATGGGCGGCAGCGGCGCCGGCACCAACCCGGAGCAACTGTTCGCGGCCGGGTACAGTGCCTGCTTCCAGGGCGCCCTGGGCGTCGTCGCCCGCCAGGAGAACGCCGACATCACCGGCTCGACCGTCACCGCGAAGGTCGGCATCGGCAGGAACGAGGATGGGTTCGGGATCATCGTGGAGATCTCGGCCGATATCCCCAACGTCGACGCGCGGACCGCGAAGGGGCTCGTAGCGAAGGCCCACCAGGTCTGCCCGTACTCGAAGGCGACGCGCGGCAACATCAGCGTGACGCTGGTCTGACGTCGTTCGTTGCATAGGACGAGGCCGCCCCCTTGGACGTAGGGGGCGGCCTCGCCCCTTCAGGGGCGCGGGGAACTGCGCGACCAGCCCTCACAGGGCCGCACCCGCGATGCGGCCGAACTTCCCGAGCTACTAGGCGGACTCGGCGTCGGCCAGCGCAGCGCCGTGTACCGCCCTGACCAGCCGCTCGTTCTCCGGTGCCGCCCCGCCCGGATAGGCGCAGCGGCGGCGGGTGTAGCCGTAGGCGAGGCCGCTGCGCGGGTCCGCGAACGCCTGGGAGCCGCCCGCGCCGCTGTGCCCGAAGGAGCCCGCGCCCAGGAACGGGTACCAGGTGTCGGACACCGCCTGGAAGCCCAGGCCGAACGACTTGTGCGTCCTGGACACCAGGTCGTACCCGGTGGAGTGGATCTGGCCGACCTCGGCGATCGTGTCCGGCTTCAGCAGCGGCGGACGCTCGTTCACCTCGCTGATCGCCGCCGCGTACATCCCGGCGAGCCCCCGCGCGGCGGCGACGCCGCCCGCCGAGGCGGGCCCGCCCGCGCGCACGGCACGGGAGTTGGGATAGTCCGCGAGCTCGCCCGCCCCCGGCACATGCGTGTTGAAGGCGATCGAGGCCAGCGTGTGCGGCCCGGTCGGCACCGAGTCCAGCACCGCCTGCTGGTCGGGCGTCGGCGCCATCGGCTGCACGGAGCGGTAGCGCGGCTCCAGCTCCTCGGGGAGCCCGAGGTGGAAGTCCAGTCCGTGCGGGGCCCGGATCCGCTCCTCCCACACCTCCTGGAGGGTACGGCCGGTGGCACGCCGTACGACCTCACCGGTGAGCGCGCCGATGACGAGCGCGTGATAGCCGAAGGCCGTGCCCGGCCGCCAGAACGGCCGCTGGTCGGCGAGGCGTTCGGCCATCGCGCGGTCGTCGGCCATCTCGGCCGGGGTGAACCCGGCGTCAAGACCCACCAGCCCGGCCCGGTGCGAGAGCAGATCGCGCAGGGTCACACCGCCCTTGCCCTCGGCCCCGAACTCCGGCCAGTAGTACGTCACCTTCCGGTCCGGCTCCAGTGTGCCCTCCTGCACGAGCAGCGCGACCACGAGGTGCGCGGCGCCCTTGGTGGAGGAGAAGACCCCGTAGAGGGAGTCCGGCTCGCAGCCCTCACCGGCCCACAGGTCGACGACCCTGCGGCCGTGCACATACGCGCACAACTGACCCTCGTAGTCCGGGAGTTCACCCGCCACGAAGGCCGCGAACTCCTCGCGCACCGGTTCAAAACCGGCCGCGACGGTGCCATGGATCCCTTGCGTCATCCGCTCTCCTCATCTGCTGCCACTGGCCTGGACCATGCTGAACAACGCCCGTCCGACCTGGGCGAATTCCCCCTTGGGATGGTCCCGGAACAGGGGCTCGGTGCCGAACAGGACCGCCTGCGGACCGCTCACCACCGCGGCCCGCCCCGCCGCGTCCGCGGGCCCTCCGAGGCCGTCCTCCGCCGGCCGCCAGTGCCCGGAGACCAGCGGGTTCCCGCTCCCGTACGCCTGCTCTACCCGCACACCCGGACCGAGGTCGGTGAACCACACCGGCGCGTAGACGAAGCCGTGCGAGGGAGCGCCCCGCATCAGGACACTGCCCGAATTCACCACGCTTACGACACCGTTGGCGTCCCCGTTGCCCTCGACCGGCTTCACGGCCAGCAGCCCGGCCGCCGAGTTGAGCGCGGCACCGGCGGCACCCCGGCCGACCAGCCCGTGCCCGTCGAGGAAGCCGTCGAGCGCGGTACGGGCCCCGGCGCCCAGCTCGTCGTACTCCAGCCCCGCCGACACGAACAGCACATCCACCGCCGACCAGTCGAACCCGGCGTTCAGCACCTGAGTCGAGACCGGCGTGACCTCGAAGTTCATCTCCCGCAGCGCCAGCAGCTCACCCGCGGTGACGGCGGCGGCGACGCGCGTGCGGTGCAGCGGGGTCGTGCCCTTCGCCGTCGTGGCGTCGAAGGCGACGTCGTACGTCCGCGCCGCCGCCGCGGCCTTCGCCCGCGCCGCCGCCGGGACGATCGCACTCCCGTCGGCGGCCTGCCGTACCGGAACACCGTCCCTGAGCAGGGAGTTGAGCGCCGCGATCTCGCGCGGGTCGTCGAGGCGCAGCCGCAGGTCGCCGCGCGGGGCGACATACCCGACCCGGGCCGCGCCCGACACCGGCCACAGCGGGGCGGCGACGAGGCTCCCGCGCGTCACCGGCTCGACGGTCGCGCCCCACAGCCGCCCCAGACTCCAGCCCGAGATGTCGTACATCACCGACACCTTGTCGCTGATGTCCCGTCCGTCGGCGAGCAGCGCGTTGGCCAGCCCGCGCTTGGCCTGGCGCATGTCGACGACGTACGAGCCCTTCGCGTACGTCCGCCCGCCGAGCCGGAAGGAGCGCAGCGCCCGGGTGACGCGGACGTCATTGGCCACCAGATGGTCGACGAGACGGGCGGCGGCGGTCGCCGAGCGCTGCGCGTCGCGCCCGGCCGGGATGACGTAGGCGCGGGGGAAGTCCGTCGTGTAGACGTCCTCGGGTCCGATGCCGGGCACGCCCGGGACGGTCTCCGGCGACACCGGCACCTGTGCCGCCCCCGCCGCACCGCGCCGGAAGACCTCGATCTGGTCGGCGACGAGGGAAGTGCGCCTGGCCTGGACGAAGTCGAGGGTGGCGCGCAGGGCGGCGCCGGCGACGTCGACGTTGATCGCGGCGCGGCGGCGCAGCTCCGTGACGGGCAGGGTGTCGTAGGCGGAGCCGTTCACCCGCAGCGGGATCTCCACCGTGTGCGCGGCGACGGTGCCGTGGTAGGCCGCGTACTGCGGGGTGAAGATCGGCGGCCAATCGTCCCAGCCCTCCTCCTGGTCGCGGAACGGGATCTGGACGGGCTGCACGCCGTCTTCCCCGGGCGTGTAGCCGAGGCCGTTGACGGCGGCCTCCATGCCGAGGGCGTTGGCGTAGGTGTTCTTCAGGAACAGGTCGTACTCGTAGTTCTCGCCGTGCGGGGGAGTGGTGGGCTCGATGAGAGTGCCGTTGACGTAGCCGTGCACATCGAGCATCACGGCCGGCTGCTTGTCGACCATGATCTGCCGCATCGCCCGCACCTCGGGCTGCGAGGCGGTGACGAAGTCCCGGTTCATGTCGAAGCCGCCCGCGTTCGCGCGGGTTCCGGCGATACGGCCGTCCGGGTTGGCGGTGATGTTGAAGTACAGGCGGCTGTGGGCGAGGAGGTCGCGGGTCCTGCCGTCCCCGGCGGTCGCGAGCCGCTCGATCAGCTTCAGGGAGGCGTCGGTGCCCTCCCACTCGTTGCCGTGGATGTTGTTGTTGACGAAGACGGGCGCCTTGTAGGACCGCTTGATCTCGGGGGACTTGGCGGCGAGGGCGGGCGCCTTCTCGATGAGCTCGCGCATGCGCGCCTGGGCCCGGGCCTGGCGGGCGCTCTCCGGCGCGGTGACGGTGACGAGGTACAGCCGGTGCCCACCGGCCGACCGCCCGGCGACCTCGACGCTCACCCGGTCGCCGAGGGCCTGGAGGGCGTTCAGCTTCGGCGCGATGGAGTGGTACGGGGTGAGGCCGAGCTTGAGGGACTTGTCGGCCGGGTTCTCGGGGTCGGGGGTGAGGGTCTGGCGGCGGGGGTAGCCGCGGTTGTCGTCGCCGAGTGCTGATTCGGGGGCGGCGAGGGTCCGCTGGGCTGTGTTCAACGGGGCCCGTGCGGCGGTGTGCCGGTCGAGCGCGGCCTCGCGGTGGACCGGCGGTTCGGGCCTCGCCACGGCGGTGTCCGGGCCGAGGAGCAGGGAGCCCGCCGTGGTGACGGCGAGGGCGGTGATCAGAACGGGTCTCGCAGGAACGGTTCTCGTGATGCGCACGCGTACCTCCTCCGGGAACTTCCTGAGATCGGTACGGCGAGGTGTACCTGTTCGACTCAACCGCAACAAGAGGGAGTTGGTGGCACGGATACCCCGGATGGCGCATGCGGCCGGGGCCGGAAGGGGCATCCTGAGAGCGGACCGGCGGCGACGCTAGGAGAACCATGGCAACGATTCCTTCGCTCCCCAGCAGGGACGACGTACTGCGCATGGCACGCAGCACGACCGACATCACCGGCCAACTCCTCGACACGGCCGGGAACATCACCCGCATCGCGATCAACACCTTCGACCCCAGGGACGGATCGGGCCCCGAGGTCCTGCGCGTGCTGCGGCAGACCACCGCCGAACTGGCCGAGGCGAGCGCCTCCCCGCAGGCCCAGGAGGCGTTCTACCGCATCGTCGAGACCCTCACCCGGCTCGGCACCAGCGGCGCACCCCTCGCCTCCCACCCGGTGAGCGAACCGGCCCAGGCCCTGCTGGCGGCCCTCGGCGACAGCCTGCTGCCGGTGCTGGACGCGGTGGAGCCGGCGGTGGAGGAGTTCGCGGCGGCGCTCGGCGAGCTGGTCGAGGCGTCGTCGCCGCTGCTCCCGGCGACGGCGGGCGTGGCGGCCGGGACGCTGCTGGCCCTGACGCCGCTGCTCCGCTCGGCGGCGGAGGTCCTGCGGGAGCAGTCCCCCGAGCTGCGGCGCATCGCCGACGCGCTGACGGCCGCGCTCGCCCCCCTGATGCCCCTTCAGGTGGCCCTGGCGGAGCGGGCGGCCACCGCCGGGGCGAACGCCGTCCGCGTCACCCTCCCGCCCCTCGCCGACCTCACGGAGGCAGCGGCGACGACGGCCAAGGCGGCCCGCCCGGTGCTGATCGCCGGTGAGGAACTCCTGGTGGCGGGTCTCGAGCGGCTTCAGCCGGTGCTGCTCGCCGGGGCGTCGCGGGCGGGGCGGGTGGCACGGGCGGTGGCGGTACGGGTCTCGGCGGCGGTGAGCCCGGCGGCCGAGCAGGGGGTCGTGGTGGCCGTCAGCCCGGTGTGAGGCGGTGACCGGGCTCGATAGCCACCGTGACTCCCGTGTGACACGCCCCGACTAGAGTTCCCCGCATGCGCGATCTTGGTGCCGGTTTCAGATATTTCCTCAACGGCCAGCGATGGGTGGCCCGGCACGGAAAGCAGTACGAGTTCGGGCTGATCCCCGGCCTGATCACCTTCGTCCTGTACGTGGCCGCACTCGTCGCCCTCGCAATCTGGGGCGAGGCCTTCGTGTCCTGGTCGACACCGTTCGCCGACGACTGGTCGAGCCCCTGGCAGCGCCTGTTCCGCGGCTTCCTCACCGCCGTCCTGTTCGCCCTGGGCCTCCTCCTGTGCGTGGTCACCTTCACCGCAGTCACCCTCCTGATCGGCCAGCCCTTCTACGAGAACCTCTCCGAGAAGGTCGACCGGGACGTCTCCCCGGACGGCACGGCCCCGGAGTCCGGCCTGCCGCTCTGGCGCGAGCTGTGGATGTCGGGCCGCGACAGCCTGCGCATCGTGCTGCGTGCGCTTGTGTGGGGCGTGCTGCTCTTCGCCCTCGGCTTCATCCCGGTCGTCGGCCAGACGGTCGTACCGGTGATCGGTGTCGTCGTCACCGGCTTCTTCCTCACCGAGGAGGTCACGGCCGTCGCCCTCCAGCGCCGCCGCGTCGAACTCCGCGACCGCCTCGGCATGCTCCGCTCCCGCAAGACCCTGGTCTGGGGCTTCGGCACCCCCCTCGCCGCGGCCTTCCTGGTGCCGTTCGTCGCGGTGTTCCTGATGCCGGGCGCGGTCGCGGGGGGCACGCTGATGGCGCGGGAGCTGCTGGGCGAGGAGACCCGGGAGAAAGCGGCGCCCGCGCCCGAAGCGGAGCACGTCAGCCGGTGACCGGGCTGTCGGCCGCCACCTTCAGGATCGTCCGCACCTGGGCGATGATGTCCAGCCGGTTCCGGACGAACTCCGGGTCGGTCACCGAGCCGGTCGCCGGATCCGTGTTGCCCGCCCCGAACTGCAGCACGGGCGTGTGCACATGCCCGCCCGGCAGGGTGCCGTGCAGCCCGAGCCGGTCCCGGAGCAGCGTCGCGCGGTAGGCGATCTCGTTGGAGAGGTAGTCCCCGCCGCCTCCGGCCCGCGCGGTCGACCCGGGCGTCGGCCCGTCCGGCCGCACGACGGCCTGGGTGCCGCCCGCCGGGATCTCGGTCACGCTGGTGTTGTCGTACACGGGGAAACGCCCGGTGTCCGCGGCGACGATCTTCGCGTACGGCAGTGTCGTGGTCGTCCACTGCGGCTGCGAGGCCGGATCGGCGACGGGGATGGTCTCGGTCCGGCCGATGTTCTCGTTGTCCCCGAACCCGCCCCGCCAGGCCCCGTTGGTCCGCTCGATGTCGAACCGCCCGACGCGCCCCTGGCTCACGGTCGTGAACAGATCGACCTGCCTCAGATACGGCCGCAGCGTCCGCTCCACCGTCCCGTCCGCGAAGTCCCGCCAGCGCACCGGGAACACGGCGGTCTCCACCCGCGCCGGCCCGTCCTCGGTCTCGATCACCGTGCCGTCGAGGGCGAGCGCGGTCGCCCCGGACGGGTTGGAGATACGGATGTCGCGGTCGAGGGTGAACGGGTCGAAGCCGGTCACGAGAATCCTTCTGATCCCGTCACCGTGCGGGTATCGGATGTCGGTCTGGCCGCGCGAGGTCCGCTCCAGGAGGTCGAGCAGCGCGGCCCGTTGGGCCTCACTCAGCCCGAACCCCGGCTCCCAGGTATGCACCTCCCGCGTCATCGACAACCGCGCCCAGTACAGCGGTCGGTCGTCGTCCCGGCTGAGATCCCCGCCCGCCGGCCCGCGCCCCTGCGCCCGGTCGACGGCCCGCCGCCACAGGGCCCGTCCCTCGCGCAGGACGACGCGGCGGGCCTGGGCGTAGGAGTGCGCGGCGTCGAGGTCACGGGCGAACCTCTGCGCCGGAGCGTCGAATCCGGAGCGGCGCAGGATCTCCTGGGGGACCGCTCTGTCGAGGCGCTGTTCCTCGACGGTCGGCGCGGGAGCCGTCTCGGCGGCGGCCGCCCCGGTGGTGGGGGCCGAGAGGCCGGTCAGCAGGGCGAGGCCGAGGACGCCGATCCGAACGCGTATGGAATTCAAGGGGGTTCCGGTCCTTTCGTCACGGTGGGGGAGCGTGCTGTGGGACGCCGGAAGTATCGCGTGACGGAAGTGGTCTACGCCAGAGCGTGATTCCCGCGCAGTCGATCGAGGCAGGATGGAGGTGTCCGTGGACTTCGACGAGGAGGCACCCACATGGCGGGAACCCGTACCCGGGCCGATGCGGCACGTGAGGCGGTCGTCGAGGCCGCTCTCGGCCGGCTCGATCTCGACGCGAAGGCGCGGCTGCTGTCCGGTCGGGACATGTGGACGCTGCCCGCGCTCCCCGAGATCGGACTGCGGTCCCTCGTCATGTCCGACGGCCCGATCGGCGTCCGGGGCGTGCGCTGGACCGCCGACGACCCGTCCGTCGCGCTGCCCTCGCCCACCGCCCTCGCCGCCGCCTGGGACCCGGACCTCGCCCGCCGCGCCGGCACCCTCCTCGCCCAGGAGGCCCGCCGCAAGGGCGTCCATGTGCTGCTCGCCCCGACCGTGAACCTCCACCGCTCGCCGCTCGGCGGGCGGCACTTCGAGGCGTACAGCGAGGACCCGTTTCTGACGGGCGTGATCGGCGCCGGATACGTCAGCGGCGTCCAGTCCGGCGGCGTCGGCACCACCGTCAAGCACTTCGTCGCCAACGACGCCGAGACCGACCGCTTCACCGTCAACAACCTCGTCTCCGAACGCGCCCTGCGCGAGCTGTACCTGGCGCCCTTCGAGATCATCGTCGAGAACGCCCGTCCCTGGGGCATCATGACCGCGTACAACACGGTCAACGGCACGACGATGACCGAGCACCACCACCTCGTCAACGAGGTCCTGCGCGGCGAGTGGGGCTTCGACGGCTGCAACGTCTCCGACTGGATGGCCGCCCGCGACACCGTCGGCGCGATCGCCGGCGGCCTCGACGTGGCGATGCCCGGCCCGCGGACCGTCTACGGCGAACCCCTCGCCCAGGCCGTACGGGACGGGAAGGTGGCGGAGGCCGCGGTCGACGCCGCCGTGCGTAACGTGCTGCGGCTCGCCGCGCGCGTCGGGATCCTCCAGGGCGCCGAACCGGTCGTCACCGAGCCCCCCGAGACCGTCGACGGCGGCGCGCTGGCCCGCGAGATCGCCCGCCGCTCCTTCGTCCTGGTCCGCAATCAGGGCGCCCTCCCGCTGCGGCCGAACGGCACGGTCGCCCTCATCGGCGCCGCCGCCCGCGACGCCCGCGTCCTCGGCGGCGGTTCCGCCACCGTCTTCCCCGCCCGCGTCGTCTCCCCGCTCGACGGCCTCACCGCCGCCCTCCCCGAGGGCACCCTCACCTACGCCGTAGGCGCCGACCCGACCACCGAACTCGGTGTCGCCGACAAGGGCTTCGCGCTGCGGGCCGTGTGCCGGGACGCGGCGGGCCAGGTCATCGGCACCGGGTCCGCACCCAACGGGCAGATCCAGTGGATGGGTACCGACCTCCCCGAGGGCGTCACCCACGAGGCGCTGCGCACCGTCGAGCTGACCGGCACCTTCACCCCGCGTGAGAGCGGCGCGCACACCTTCGGCATCAAGGGCGTCGGCGCCTTCAGACTCACGATCGACGGGACCACGTACTACGACGACGTCCAGCGGCCCGCCAAGGACGATCCGTTCGTCTCCTTCTTCGGCGCCCCCGTCCCGCACGCCCGGCCCGAACTCACCGCCGGCGAACCGGTCGAGGTCTGTCTGACCTACGCCGTCGAGTTCCCCGAGGGCGCCGCGATGAAGGTCGTCGGCTTCACCCTCTCCCACCAGGAGCCGCAGCGCGACCCCGACGAGCTGATCGCCGAGGCCGTCGAGGCCGCCCGCGGCGCCGACACCGCCGTCGTCGTGGTCGCCACCACCGAGCGCGTCGAGTCCGAGGGCTACGACCGCGCCGACCTGTCGCTGCCCGGCCGCCAGGACGCCCTGGTGCGCGCCGTCGCCGCCGCCAACCCCAACACCGTCGTGGTCGTCAACTCCGGCTCCCCGGTGGAGCTGCCCTGGCGCGAGGACGTCGCCGCCGTGCTGCTCGGCTGGTTCCCCGGGCAGGAGGGCGGCGCGGCCCTGGCCGACGTCCTCACCGGCGCCCACGAGCCGGGCGGCCGGCTGCCCACCACCTGGGGCTCCCTGACCGACGCCCCGGTCACCGAGGTCGTCCCCTCGGCCGGTGAACTCCCGTACTCCGAGGGCGTCTTCATCGGCTACCGCGCCTGGGAGAAGGCGGGCCGGGTCCCGTCGTACGCCTTCGGGCACGGGCTCGGCTACACCGAGTGGACGTACGAGTCCGCCGAGGTCACGGGCACCACGGTCACCGTCCGCGTCCGCAACTCCGGCGAGCGCGCCGGCCGTGAGGTCGTGCAGGTCTATCTGGCACCGGTTGAGCCCGACGCCGACCGGCCGGCGCGGTGGCTCGCCGGGTTCGCGGGGGTGACGGCGGGGCCGGGGGAGCGGGGCGAGGTCGTGATCGAGCTGCCGCGCCGGGCCTTCGAGGTGTGGGACGAGACGACCAAGGCGTGGACCTTTGTGAAGGGTTCGTACGAGATCCAGGTGGGTCGCTCGATCGCCGACCGACGGCTGGCGGCGGCGATTAACGTCTGATCCGGGAGAAGTACCCAGGAACAGCCCCGGTCCAGGACCCTGACACCTGGACCGGGGCTTGTACTGTCAGGCCGCTCCAGCACCCCTCAGCGCGCCGAGCGGGAAGTGCTGGGTCTCCAGCCGCCGTCACAACTCGTCGAGCACGAAGTTGAAGTTGTGGTCGTACCGCTCCTCGCGTTGTTGGCCACTATCGGGCGAACTCCGCATCCGGGCTGTCCCGGACTGCCCCGCGAACGGTCTTCGGGGTCGGAAGGTGCGCTGATCCGCCTCGGCGATCCGCGTCTTACAGCCTGTGGGCTGCGCGAAGTCCTCGGCGGGCTGGTCCGTCCTCCCTGCGGTCCTCGGCCGCAGGCGCC
The DNA here is from genome assembly GCF_049974585.1 of Streptomyces sp. UG1. NCBI lineage: Bacteria > Bacillati > Actinomycetota > Actinomycetes > Kitasatosporales > Streptomycetaceae > Streptomyces > Streptomyces sp. UG1. The sequence goes on from NZ_JBNGGG010000009.1 coordinate 60,989, forward strand.
CCGACGGGTAGCTCTCTCGGCACGATCCTCTGGTCGTACTCGAGTCACACCTCGCCGATAACAGGCGCCTCGCTGTAACCGACTATCCCACGATTTCACCCTCAGGGAGTGGCCGCTTACCGGTTGTGACTGTTCGGTGCGCCGGCGTTAATCGGGAACCGACGCACACCGTGCTCGACCGGCGTCACCTCCCACACCCGCTTGTCGAAGCCGCGCCCGCCGCCGTGCAGGGAGTTGGGCGGGGTGTTGGGTTCGAGCGCGTACGTCAGACCGTCCAGCGGGAAGCGACCGCCCGCGATCCGGTTGGCGTACCGGCCGATGAGGGCACCGAGATAGGGCCCGGGGTGGGTCAGATAGCCGTCCAGATCGGCGAACCCCAGCACCACGTCCGCCGGATGCCCGTCCCGGTCCGGGACCTGGAGCGACTGCACGATCCCGCCGTACGACAGCACCCGCACCCGTACGCCCGCGCGCTCCAGGGTCCAGCGCCGGACCTCGGTGCCGTCGGAAAGTGTGCCGAAGTGTTCGCTCATGAGCGGAACACTAATTCGTGACCGTCCGGTAGGCGATCTCGGCCAGCCTCGCCTGACCGTCGACACTCGGATGGAACCAGTCCCACCGGCTGAGCTGCCGGGTGCCGAACCGGAAGTCGTACACCGCACCGTCGTCGAAGCGGCACCTGCGGTCCTTGGCGCAGACCTCCTGAAGCACCTCGTTGTACGCCTCGACGCGCTCTCGCACCGTCTCGCGCCGCTGGTTGGCCAGTGCGGTGAGGGAGTCGGGGTCGCTCAGCATCGACGGGCAGATCCCCAGCGCCCACACCTGCTTGCTCATCGGACTGGTACGGCCCTGCTCCCACAGCCGCATCAGATTCGGCACGCTCGCGACATACACCTGGGTCTTCGGCAGGGCCTCGCGCAGCGTGCTCATCGCGTCCTCGAACTGCGCGCGGAAGTCGGCCACCGAGGTCATCGCGTCGGTCGTGTCACGACAGGCGTCGTTCGCCCCCGCCATCACCGCCACCAACTCCGGCCTGCGCGTCGCCGCCTGGGCCATCTGCCCGGGGAGGTCCGCCATCCGCGCCCCGGTCACCGCGTAGTTCCAGCTCCGCTGGGCCGCCTTCGCCCTCCCCAGCAGGCGTACGGCCAGGCTGTCTACCTCGGGGCTGCTGCCGGTCGCCCAGGACACCTCGGGGCAGTCCGACAGGACCGCACAGGCGTCGAAGCCGGTCGTGATGGAGTCGCCCACGGCCGCGACCGAGGCGGGGCTGCGGTCCCAGGTGGGGGTCGGCTTCGGCGACGGCCGCGCGCTGTGCGCCTCGGTGCCGGACGGGGCCGGGGAGTTGCCGCCGACGGCGTCACAGCCGGCGACGCCGAGGACGGCCGCGGTCACGGCGGCGAAGACAGCGCGCGCGACGTGCCGTCGTTTCCGCATGCCTGGTCCATCCCCTCGCTAGGCCCCGTCATGGCTTCCAACCCATAACAACGCACGAGGGTTCCCGGCCGACTCATGCAACGGCTCACACCCGTACAAGCGTCCTGCCGGGTGAATGGCGGGGGTTTCACGGCACCGGGACCGACCGTACGTCACACTCCTTGCGCCGCCGCACGGTAGCCTCGCCATCAACGTGGCCGCCCGGCCACGATCGTCCGCCAGTTCGCAAGATGTCCGCTCTGCCCGGAGGTACCGGTGACGACACGTGGAGTTCTGTACGTGCACTCCGCGCCGCGCGCGCTGTGCCCGCACGTCGAGTGGGCCGTCGCCGGGGTGCTCGGCACACGCGTCAACCTCGACTGGATCCGGCAGCCGGCCGCGCCCGGCACCTGGCGCTCGGAGTTCTCCTGGCAGGGCGAGGCGGGCACGGCCTCCAAGCTGGCCTCCGCCCTGCGCGGCTGGCACCTGCTGCGCTTCGAGGTCACGGCCGAGCCCTGCCCCACGGCCGAGGGCGAGCGCTACAGCTGCACCCCCGACCTGGGCATCTTCCACGCGGTGACCGGTATCCACGGCGACATCCTGATCCCCGAGGACCGGCTGAGGGCGGCCCTCGCCCGCTCCCAGCGCGGCGAGACGGACCTCGAGGCCGAGATCGCCAAGCTGCTGGGCAAGCCCTGGGACGACGAGTTGGAGCCGTTCCGGTACGCGGGTGAGGGAGCGCCGGTGCGCTGGCTGCACCAAGTGGTCTGACGCCCAGGACCCCAGGACATGCTGAAGGGCCCCCACCTTTCGAGGTGGGGGCCCTTCACCTACGTATGGTCACCTACGTATGGCTACTGCTCAGACCGTCCTGAACGCCAGCACCACATTGTGCCCGCCGAACCCGAACGAATCGTTCAGCGCGGCGATCCGGCCCTCGACCGGCAGCTTGCGCGCCTCGCCGCGGACGACGTCGGCGGTGGCCTCGGCCTCCGGGTCCAGGTTCTCGATGTTGATCGTCGGCGGGGCCACCCGGTGGTACAGCGCGAGCACGGTCGCGACCGTCTCGACGCCACCGGCGCCACCGAGCAGATGCCCGGTCATGGACTTCGTCGCCGACACGGCCATGTGGTCGGCGTCGTCGCCGAACACCTTCCGCAGCGCCTTGAGCTCGGCGATGTCACCGGCCGGCGTCGACGTCGCGTGCGCGTTGACGTGCACGATCTCCGCCGGGTCCAGGTCGGTGCGCTCCAGCAGGTTCTGCAGGGCGTGCGAGATGCCGCGCCCCTCCGGCTCCGGCTGCACGATGTCGTGGGCGTCGGCGGAGATGCCCTGACCGACCGCCTCGGCGTACACCCGCGCCCCGCGCGCCGCGGCGTGCTCGGCGGACTCCAGGACGATCACGCCCGCGCCCTCGCCGAGGACGAAGCCGTCGCGCGCGACGTCGTAGGGACGCGACGCGCCCTGCGGGTCGTCGTTGTTCTTGGACATCGCCATCATGTTGCCGAACGCGGCGATCGGCAGCGGATGGATCGCCGCCTCCGTGCCACCCGCGACGACGATGTCGGCGCGGCCGGTGCGGATCATCTCGATGGCGTAGCCGATGGCCTCGGCGCCCGACGCGCACGCGGAGACCGGCGTGTGCACGCCCGCACGGGCGCCCACCAGCAGGCCCACGTTGGCGGAGGGGCTGTTCGGCATCAGCATGGGCACGGTGTGCGGGGAGACGCGGCGGACGCCCTTCTCCTTGAGCACGTCGTACTGGTCGAGCAGGGTCGTCACACCACCGATGCCGGAGGCGATGACGGCACCGAGGCGGTCCGGGTCGACGCTTGTGCCCGGCGCGGAAGCGCCTGATGTCACAGCACCGGCCTTGGCCTCGAACCCGGCGTCCTTCCAGGCCTCCTGAGCGGCGATCAGCGCGAACTGCGCCGAGCGGTCCAGTCGGCGGGCCTGCGGCCGCGGGATGATCTCGGTCGGCTCCACGGCGACCGGCGCGGCGATCCGGACCGCCTGGTCGGCGGCCCAGTCCTGCTCCAGGGGCTTGACGCCGGAACGTCCGGCGACCAGGCCCTCCCAGGTAGAGGCTGCGTCGCCACCCAGCGGTGTGGTTGCGCCGATACCGGTGACGACCACGGTGCGATTGGTCGAGCTCACGGGAATTCTTTCTCCAACGGAATGGGGATTCAGCGGCGCCACCGCCGGGTGGCGGGGCAGTCAGCCCAGAGGCCTGATCGGTGATCAGCCCTGGTGCTTGAGGATGTAGTCGGTCGCGTCGCCCACGGTCTTGAGGTTCTTGACGTCCTCGTCGGGGATCTTGACGTCGAAGCGCTCCTCGGCGGCGACGACGACCTCGACCATGGACAGCGAGTCGACGTCCAGGTCGTCGGTGAAGGACTTGTCCAGCTGGACGTCCTCAACCGGGATGCCGGCGATCTCGTTCACGATGTCGGCGAGACCGGCGACGATCTCTTCCTGAGTGGCGGCCATCTTGGCGCTCCTTCGTTGTTGATCCAGAGGGTTTGGCGGTGTGTCCCGTACCGGACCCGATGATGATCCGGCACGGAGTGCCTAGGGGAGGGTAACGACCGTCGCGGCGTACACGAGACCCGCCCCGAAGCCGATGACGAGCGCGGTGTCGCCGCTCTTCGCCTCACCGGTCGCCAGCAGCCGCTCCATCGCGAGCGGAATCGAGGCGGCCGAGGTGTTGCCGGTGGTGCGCACGTCGCGGGCGACCGTGACATGCTCCGGCAGTTTCAGCGTCTTCACCATCGAGTCGATGATCCGCTCGTTGGCCTGGTGCGGAATGAAGACGTCCAGGTCGTCCGGGGTGATCCCGGCCGCGTCCAGCGCCTGCTGGGCGACCTTCGCCATCTCGAACACGGCCCAGCGGAACACCGCCTGGCCCTCCTGCGTGATCGCAGGGAACTTGTCCGTGGAGCTGTCGTACTCGTTCCACGCCACGGTCTGCTTGATCGTCTCGGACTTGTCGCCCTCGGAACCCCAGATGGTCGGGCCGATGCCCGGCTCCTTGGCGGGGCCCACGACGACAGCGCCCGCGCCGTCGCCGAACAGGAAGGCCGTGGCCCGGTCCTCCAGGTCGGTCAGGTCGCTCAGCCGCTCGACGCCGATGACCAGGACGTACTCCGCGGAGCCCTCGGTGATCATGCCCTTGGCGAGGGTGAGGCCGTAGCCGAAGCCCGCGCAGCCGGCCGAGATGTCGAAGGCGGCGGCCTTGTTCGTGCCGAGCTTGTCGGCGATCTCGGTGGCGACGGCCGGGGTCTGCTTGAAGTGCGAGACGGTCGAGACGATCACGCCGCCGATCTGCTCGGCGGAGATCCCGGCGTCGGCGATCGCCTTGCCGGACGCCTCGATCGACATCGCGGCGACGGTCTCCTCGTTGTTCGCCCAGTGCCGTGTCTCGATGCCGGAGCGCGAACGGATCCACTCGTCGGACGAGTCGATCTTCTCCAGGATCACCTCGTTGGGCACCACACGGGTCGGGCGGTAGCCGCCCACACCGAGGATGCGCGCGTACGGGGCGCCCTTGCTGGGCTTCAGCTTCGCCATGCTCCGGGCTCCTTGTCAGGCGCTGTGCTCGGCGATGAGCTCGCGAGCAGCGTCCAGGTCGTCGGGGGTCTTCAGCGCCAGGGTCTTCACACCCGGCAGTGCGCGCTTGGCCAGACCCGTCAGGGTGCCGCCCGGGCACGCCTCGATCAAGGCCGTGACACCAAGCTCCTTGAAGGTCTCCATGCACAGGTCCCAGCGGACCGGGTTGGCGACCTGCCCGACGAGGCGCTGAAGCACCTCGGCGCCGGTGGCGACCGCCTTGCCGTCCTTGTTGGAGACATAGGTGAGCTTCGGGTCGGCGGGGACGAGCTCCTTGGCGGCCTCGGCCAGCGTCTCGACGGCGGGGCCCATGTGGTGGGTGTGGAAGGCGCCGGCGACCTTCAGCGCGACGACCTTGCGCACGCCCTCGGGCTTGTCCTGCTCCAGCGCGGCGAGCTGCTCCATGGTGCCCGCGGCGACGATCTGGCCGGCGCCGTTGATGTTCGCCGGCGTCAGGCCCAGCTTCTCCAGGTGCGCGACCGAGGTCTCCGGGTCCCCGCCGAGCAGCGCCGACATGCCGGTCTCGGTGATCGCGGCGGCCTCGGCCATGGCGAGCCCCCGCTTGCGTACGAGGGTCAGCGCGGCGGTGTCGTCCAGGACGCCCGCGTAGGCGGCGGCGGTGATCTCGCCGACGGAGTGACCGGCGACGGCGCCCGGCAGGAAGGTGTCACCCAGTGCCGCGGCGGACAGGATCCCGGCCGCCACGAGCAGCGGCTGGGCCACGGCGGTGTCCCGGATGGCGTCCGCGTCGGCCTGCGTGCCGTAGTGGGCGAGGTCCAGTCCGATGGCGTCCGACCAGGCACCGAGGCGGTCGGCGGCACCGGGCAGTTCGAGCCAGGGGGTCAGGAAGCCGGGCGTCTGGGCGCCCTGGCCGGGAGCGACGAGTACGAGCACTCTCACACTCTCTCTTGGGGACGGCCGACGCCGCCCGTGGGGACAAGGACGAAGAACACGAGGGGGTTTTGTGGGCCCCCGACAAAAGCCTAGAGCTGGAGATCGCCGTCGACCAGACGCCCCAGGATCAGCGCGATGCGCAAAGTGAACGCGGAGCGTACATCGGACGGCGACCAGCCGGTGACGTCAGTCACACGTCGAAGCCGGTAGCGCACGGTGTTGGGATGCACGAACAGCATCCGCGCCGCGCCCTCCAGACTGCTCGCCTGCTCGAGATAGACCGACAGCGTCTCCAGCAGAGCCGACCCGGCCTCCTCCAGCGGTCTGTAGATCTCCTCCACCAACTGCTCGCGCGCACTCGGATCCCCCGCGATGGCGCGCTCCGGCAGCAGATCGTCCGCGAGCACCGGCCGGGGCGCGTCCTGCCAGGCGGAACACGCCTTCAGCCCGGCGGCCGCGGCCTGCGCGGACCGGGTGGCGGCCAGCAGATCCGGTACGACCGGCCCCGCGACGACCGGACCCGCGGCGAAGGGTCCGATCAGCGACTTGGCGACGGCGAGCGGGTTGTCGCTGCCGCCCGCGATCACGACCAGCCGGTCCCCGAGCACCCCGGTCAGCACCTGCAACTTCGCATGCCGGGCGGCCCGCCGGATGGCCTCGACGGTCAGCTCGGAGTCCCCGTCGGGCGCGGTCCCGAGGACGACGCACACATGCTCCGGGGAGTTCCACCCGAGCGCGGCGGCACGGCTGACGGCCCCCTCGTCGGCCTCGCCGCTGAGCACGGCGTTGACGACGAGCGACTCCAGGCGCGCGTCCCAGGCACCGCGTGCCTCGGCGGCCTGGGCGTAGACCTGGGCGGTGGCGAAGGCGATCTCGCGGGCGTACACCAGCAGCGCCTCGCGCAGCACCCCCTCGTCACCGGGCGCCGCGACCTCGTCGATGGCGGACTCCATGACCTCGATGGTCGTGCGCACCATCTCCACGGTCTGACGCAGCGTGATGGCGCGGGTCAGCTCACGCGGCGCCGTCCCGAACACATCGGTGGAGATGGCCTGGGGCGCGTCGGGATGCCGGAACCACTCGGTGAACGCGGCGATACCGGCCTGGGCGACGAGACCGATCCAGGAACGGTTCTCCGGGGGCATCGCCCGGTACCACGGCAGCGTCTCGTCCATCCGCGCGATGGCCTGCGCGGCGAGTGAACCGGAGGACTTCTCCAGTCGCCTCAGGGTCGCGGAGTGGGGATGGACGTCGTGCGCGGCGGCGGGGGACTTACGGGCTTCGGGTTCGGGCACGTGGACAAGACTGCCTTATCGGGACGGGTACGCGTGCCGGAGGGTCGCGGGTGCGCTCTCCCAGGTGGGGCTACGGTGGTGCTCGTGATGGACGTACGGCGCGCCGCGGAGCGCTATCCGGGAGGGGAGCCGGCGATGGGCATCGCCTCCCGCCACGCCTTCTCCTTCGGTCCGCACTACGACCCCGACAACCTCCGCTTCGGCGCGATGATCGCCTGCAACGAGGAGCGGCTCGCGCCCGGCGCCGGCTTCGACGAGCACCCGCACAGCCACACCGAGATCGTGACCTGGGTGGTCGAGGGCGAGCTGACCCACCGCGACTCCACCGGCCACGAGACCCGGGTCGGCCCCGGAGACGTACAGCGGCTGAGCTCGGCCGGCGGCGTACGGCACGTGGAGCGCAACGACGCCGACACGCCGCTGACCTTCATCCAGACCTGGCTGGCCCCGCTGACGCCGGGCGGCGACCCCGCGTACGAGATCGTCCACGGCATCGCGGACTCCACGCCGTACGCCGTCCCGGAGGCGGGCGCGATGCTGCACGTACGGCGGCTGGGGGCGGGGGAGCGGACGGCGGTGCCGGACGGGGCGTACCTGTACGTGCATGTCGTGCGCGGCGAGGTACGCCTGGACGGCGAGGAGCTGGGCGCGGGGGACGCGGCGCGCATCACGGACGCCAAGGACGTCGAGGCGGTGGGCGCGAGCGCGGCGGAGCTGCTGATCTGGGAGATGGCCGCCGGGCAGCGGTGAGGGGCGGGGCGGGCTACAGCTCGGCGAGCACCGCGTCCGTGAACGCCGGCCACGCCTCGACCGCCCAGGGCCCGAAGGCGCGATCGGTCAGCGCCACGCAGGCCGCCCCCGCGTCGGGGTCGATCCACAGGAACGTACCCGACTGCCCGAAGTGCCCGAAGGTGCGCGGCGAGGACGAAGACCCCGTCCAGTGCGGCGACTTGGAGTCCCGGATCTCGAAGCCGAGCCCCCAGCCGTTCGGGTTCTGATGCCCGTACCCGGGCAGCACGCCCTTCGTCCCCGGGTACTGCACGGTCATCGCCTCGGCCACCGTGCGCGGGTCCAGCAGCCGCGGCGCCTGCACCTCCGCCGCGAACCGCAGCAGATCCTCGACGCTCGACACACCGTCCTTGGCCGGCGAGCCCTCCAGCGCGGTGGACGTCATGCCCAGCGGCTCCAGCACCGCCTGCCGCAGATACTCCGCGAACGGGATGTCCGTCGCCTTGGCGATGTGGTCCCCGAGCTGCTCGAACCCGGCGTTGGAGTACAGCCGCCGCTCCCCGGGCGGGGCCGTCACCCGGTGCTCGTCGAAGGCCAGCCCCGAGGTGTGCGCGAGCAGATGCCGCACGGTCGCCCCCTGCGGCCCGGCCGGCTCGTCCAGCTCGACCGCGCCCTCCTCGTAGGCGACGAGCACCGCGTAGGCGGCCAGCGGCTTGGTGACCGAGGCCAGCGCAAACCGCTGCCCGACCGGGCCGTGCGTACCCAGGACCGTGCCGTCGGCCCGTACGACACCCGCCGCGGCGGTGGGAACCGGCCAGTTCTCGATCAGTGCGAGACTCTGCAAGGACATGTCTGTGAGCCTAAGCCGCTCACAGCTTCAGCATCATCGTGGGGTCCGGCTTGTGGACGAAGCCGAGGGAGGCGTAGAGCGGCTCGGCCTCCGGGGACGCGGTGAGCATGACCTGTCCGGCGCCCCGCTCGCGGAACCACGCCAGCAGCTCGTCCATGCACGCGCGAGCGTACCCGCGTCGCCGGGCCTGCGGGTCGGTGGCGACGCTGAAGACGTATCCGGCCAGCCCGCGCGGATTGCCCGCCTTCCCGATCCGGTAGTCGACGGTCCCGACCACCAGCGCCGCCAGTGCCCCGGGCCGGTCCGTGGAGCTGTCCCCACCGGGCAGCGCGTCGATCATCACCTGGCGCAGACGCAGCACTTCCTCCGCGTCCTCGGGCACGGCACGGCGTACGAGGCTCATGTCCCGCACGCTAATCACGGCGATCACGTCATGTCCCGTGGTTTTCTTACCGTTTCGGCTTGCTTGGAGCGCACTCCAAGGTCATAGCGTGGAGGGCATGACGGTGATGGAGAGCACGAGTACCAGGACCGACAGTTGTGCCGCCCCGCCCCACCCGCACCGGCGGCCGGAAGGCCAGGACAGCTACACGATCAGCGAGGTCGTCGCCTTCACCGGGCTGACGGCCCACACCCTGCGCTGGTACGAGCGGATCGGCCTCATGCCGCACATCGGCCGCTCGCACACCGGCCAGCGCCGCTACAGCAACCGGGACCTGGACTGGCTCGACCTCGTCGGCAAGCTGCGGCTGACCGGCATGCCGGTCGCCGACATGGTCCGGTACGCCGAGCTGGTGCGCGAGGGCGACCACACCTTCGGCGAGCGTTTCGAACTGCTGGAGGAGACCCGCCGCGACGTCGTCGCCCGGATCGCCGAGCTGCAGGACACGCTGGCCGTACTCGACCGGAAGATCAGTTTCTACGCGGACGCCGGGCGTCTGTACGAGCAGGAGAAGACGGAGAGGGCCGGATGACGGACAGCAGCAGGATCGCGACCGCACGACTCGGCGCCGGCGGCCCCGAGGTCGGCGTCCAGGGCCTCGGCTGCATGGGCATGAGCTTCGCCTACGGCCCCTCGGACGCGGACGCGTCCAGGGCGACCCTGGAACGGGCACTGGAGCTGGGCGTCACGCTGTACGACACGGCGGACGCGTACGGCGCGGGCGAGAACGAGAAGTTCCTCTCCCCGTTCTTCAAGGCGCACCGCGACGAGGTCGTCATCGCCACCAAGTTCGCCCTGGCGATCCCGCCGGACGACCCGACGCGCCGGATCATCCGCAACGACGCGCCGTACATACGCCAGGCCGTCGAGGCGAGCCTGCGCCGCCTGGACGTCGATGTGATCGACCTCTACTACATGCACCGCCGGGATGTGAACGTCCCCATCGAGGAGACCGTCGCCACGATGGCCGACCTGGTCCGCGAGGGCAAGGTCAAGCAGCTCGGCCTGAGCGAGGTGACGGCGGACGAGCTGCGCGCCGCGCACACCGTGCACCCCATCGCGGCCGTGCAGTCCGAGTGGTCCCTGTTCAGCCGGGACATCGAGGCGAACGTGGTACCGGCCGCCCGCGACCTGGGCGTGACCCTGGTCCCGTACTCGCCGCTGGGCCGCGGCTTCCTCACGGGCTCCTTCGCCAAGGCCGAGGACCTGACCACCGACGACTTCCGCCGCCAGCAGCCCCGCTTCACCGGCGAGAACGCGGCGGCCAACGCCACCCTCCTGGACCCCATCCGCACGGTTGCCGAGTCCCACGGGGCCTCCCTGGGCCAGATCGCCCTGGCGTGGGTACAGCAACAGACTGCGCTGCGCCGCCTTCCGGTGATCCCGATTCCGGGCACCCGCAGGCCGGGCAGGGTGGAGGAGAACACGGCGGCTACCCGAATCATGCTGACCGAGGATGAGTTGGCACTGCTGGAGCCGATCGCATCGAAGGTGGCAGGCGACAGGTACGCAGACATGCGGTTCGCTTCCGCCGGCCGGGAGTAGACGCCCTCAGGGGCGCGGGGAACTGCGCGAACAACCCACCACAACCCGCAGCCGCCGACGAACAGAACCCGGCAGGCGCTAAAGCTCCGCCAACAACTCCGCTTTCTTGCTGGAGAACTCCTCATCCGTCACGAGTCCGGCCTCATGCAGCTCCCCCAAGTGACGAATCCGCTCAGCGATGTCGGCGGGATCCCGGCGCGGCGCAGCCGCAGCCGGGACAGCCGCCACCCCCGCGGAGCGCACCGCAGAGAGCACCGCCGCCGCGAACGGCAAAGACTCGTGCACCGGCCCGTACCCAAGCCCGAACACCACGGCCGCCGGATCCAGATCCGCCTGCGCCGGCTGCGCATCCGCATCCGCGAAGTCCCGCCGCAGCAGCCGTAGATGCCCCTCGAACACCTCCGGCGACCGCCACTCGACCCCACTCAGCTCGGCCACCGGGAAGCTCTGGTCCCCGGCCTTCCACTTCGTCGAGGACGCCCCGGTCCAGAACCACCGGAACCGGACGACACTCCCGTCGAAGGACGCCTTCGCGTCGTACGCCTTGAACTGCAGCGGCACATCCGGCGCCCCCACGAGGAACTCGTCCACGGGCCCGGCCCCGGTCAGTCGCGCGCGCAGCTCGTCGGCGTAGTACTCGGCCAGCGTCTCGCGCTCCGCCGGCAGCACCAGCCGGTACGGATCGCCGCTCTCCTTGAGCTGCCCGGCCGCCGCCTCGAGGAGCGGATCCGCGCCGGGCCGCGGCTCGATGCGCAGCACGACCGTCCCGCGCCTGCCCGGCGTCAGCGTCACCCCGCCGATCGCCTCGAGCGGCACGCGGCGCTCTCCGAGCGCCTGGAAGAGCCTAGGTGTTCGAATCCCCCGTTCGTAACGGATGAGCACGGAGTCGGACTCGAACTCCCAGGCGGCATGAAATCCGGCCAGTACGTCACCCATGCGGCTCATCGTATGCGGCACGTCCTCCTCCGTCGCCACCCCGCGCACACCGCAAATTCCCGCGCCTCTACGCGCGTCCGGCCGCCGCCGCGTCGGACAAACCCGCCCGACAGGCTCCGACCTCGTCCGCGCAGCGAACCGCCTGGTATGCGCCAACCCCGATTTCGGCGAAATTCGCCACACTCTCCGTACCCGGCTCGAAATAGCCGCTGTGTCCCTTCGCGTCCCGCGCCGACAGCACCCGCGCCCCGAACACCGACGACACCGGGTCCTCGCCGTGCCCCAGCCCGCCGACCTCGAGATACGGCACGTCCTGCACCCAGTCGTCCGCGTCCCGCATCGCCCACACCTGCGCGGACGTCCCGAGCTGGGAGGCCTTCGCGACCCGCATTCCGGGGCTGCCGGCCACCGCTATGTCGGCCACCCGGTCCGGCAGCCCGGACGCGGCCAGGCCGCACAGCACCGAGCCGTAGCTGTGGCAGAACAGCGAGACCGGTGCGCCGCCGGGCAGCCCCCGCAGCAGCGCGTTCAACCGTACGGCGCCGTCCGCGGCCCGCATCGCGGTCGCCGAGTCGATGCCGAGCCCGGCCGGTGCGGTGTAGTCGGCCCAGGCGATCACGGCCGTACGCGTCGAGGGACTGGCCGCGCGCTCGGCCGCGTACAGGGACTGGGCCATGCCGACCGGTGCCGAGTACTTGCGGTCGGTGCGCTGGAAGGTGAGCAGGTCGGTGTCGACGCCGGGGACGACGACCGAGATCCGCTCGGCTCTGGTCAGATCACCGAACACCTCGGCCACCCGCCCGGAGCCCTCCGGGTCGAAGGCGAGGATGTGCCTCTCCGGCCGCATCATGTCCTCGAAGCGGTGCATACGGCGGCCCGCCTCGCGCTGCCCGTCGGGCGTGAGCCGCTGGTCGTGCATGCGTTTTCGCTCGACCTCGCGCGCCTCGTCGAGGGCGACGCGGTTGGCCCGGTAGCGCAGCTCGACAGGGGCGCCGTTCATGTTGCCGACCGCGAGCGCGTAGCGGTGCGCGAGGCTGCTGCGCTGTGCCTTGTCGAGCGAGGCGAAGAACCGGGCGAGCCTGGCGGGGGTGGAGTCCATGGCCGGCAGTCGGCGCCCGGCGATGCTGCCCTTCTCCCAGGCGCTGATCGAGACCTGCAGCTCGGTGCCGTCGCGGTGCTGACGCAGGGCGGTCCAACCGGTGGTCGCCAGCATCACGAACACCACGGCCAGCGCCAGCAGAGCACGCCAGACGTTCAGTTGCGGGGAGGTGTCGAAGGAAGTCACTGGGAGGACACACTAGGAGAACGAGAGGGTCTCGCGTTAACCAAGTGACAGGTATCACGTTTCGGTCACGCCCGTGTGAACCCGCCCATGACCTCAGCGTGTTCGCCAGCTCTCGCTGAGTGCGGAGCCCACCTGTTCGAGATATGAGACGGTCAGCGCCCGCATGGCGTCCAGGCTGAAGTCCTCGCCGCCGCTCCACTGACGCTCCGTCAGCCGCATCACCCCGCCGAACACGGCCACCGCCAGCCGAGGCCGGGGATCGGTGTCCACGTCGACTCCCTCGCGCTCGGCGAGGATGTGCGCGATCGCCTCCTCGATCTCCGCGGACCTGCGCAGATGGGCGGCGAGCAGCACGGGCGTCGACTCGACCACCCGGTACATGCGCAGATACAGCTCGACCGGTACGACGGACTCGATCACGTCGTTGAGCGTGTCCCAGCCCTCCAGCACGGACTGCCGCAGGGCCTCCATCGGGGCCTCGTGCGGCGGGCGCCCGCGCACCGTCTCCACGAAGTGCGCCACCGTCATGTCCTGGATCGCGAGCGCCGCCTCCTCCTTGCCGGCGAAGTAGCGGAAAAAGGTGCGCTGCGAGACGTCGACGGCCGCGGCGATGTCATCGACGGTGGTGGTCTCGTAACCCTGGGTGGTGAACAGCTCCAGCGCGGTGCGCAGCAACGCTTCCCGGGTGCGCTGTTTCTTGCGTTCGCGCAGTGTTTCCATACGTGTCAGTTACCGACTTGTGAATTGGTTTGTCAATTGTCAGAGGCTGTCATTAGCCTCGAACGCATGACTAGTCAGACCACCATCGACAAGACGGGGTCGGGGGGCGACGCGCCAGTAGTCCCGTCGGACGCGACACCGGGCAAGGGGCTGCGCGGCCACCCCTGGCTCACGCTCATCACCGTCGCAGTGGGGGTCATGATGGTGGCCCTCGACGGCACCATCGTGGCCATCGCCAACCCGGCCATCCAGAAGGACCTGGGCGCCACCTTCGCCCAGGTCCAGTGGATCACCAACGGTTACTTCCTCGCTCTCGCGGTCTCCCTGATCACCGCCGGCAAGCTCGGCGACCGCTTCGGGCACCGCCAGACCTTCCTGATCGGCGTGGTCGGCTTCGCCGCCGCCTCCGGTGCGATCGGCCTGTCCGACAGCATCGCGCTGGTCGTCACCTTCCGTGTCTTCCAGGGCCTGTTCGGCGCGCTGCTGATGCCGGCCGCGCTCGGCCTGCTGCGGGCGACCTTCCCGGCCGAGAAGCTCAACATGGCCATCGGCATCTGGGGCATGGTCATCGGCGCCTCGACCGCCGGCGGCCCGATCCTCGGCGGTGTCCTCGTCGAGCACGTCAACTGGCAGTCGGTGTTCTTCATCAACGTGCCGGTCGGCATCCTCGCCGTCGTCCTCGGCGTCATGATCCTGCTCGACCACCGCGCCGAGAACGCGCCGCGCTCCTTCGACATCCTCGGCATAGCCCTGCTGTCGGCCGCGATGTTCTCCCTGGTCTGGGCCCTGATCAAGGCTCCGGAGTGGGGCTGGGGCGACGGCAGGACATGGCTGTTCATAGCCGCGTCGGTGGTGGGCTTCACGGTCTTCGCCCTGTGGGAGACGAAGGTGAAGGAGCCGCTGATCCCGCTGGGGCTGTTCCGCTCCGTCCCGCTGTCGGCGGGCGTGGTCCTGATGGTCCTGATGGCGATCGCCTTCATGGGCGGCCTGTTCTTCGTGACCTTCTACCTCCAGAACGTCCACGGTATGAGCCCGATCGACGCCGGTCTGCACCTGCTCCCGCTCACCGGGATGATGATCGTCGGCTCCCCGCTCGCGGGCGCGATGATCACCAAGGTGGGCCCGCGCATCCCGCTGGCCGGCGGCATGGCGTTCACCGCGATCGCCATGTACGGCATGTCCACGCTTCAGACGGACACCGCCAGCGGCGTCATGTCGCTCTGGTTCGCCATGCTGGGCCTCGGCCTCGCGCCGGTCATGGTCGGCGCCACGGAGGTCATCGTCGGCAACGCGCCGCTGGAGCTGTCCGGCGTGGCCGGCGGTCTCCAGCAGGCCGCGATGCAGATCGGCGGCAGCCTCGGTACGGCCGTCCTGGGCGCCGTCATGGCCTCCAAGGTCGACAGCGACCTCGCCGGGAACTGGACGTCCGCGGGGCTTCCGCCGCTGACGGCGGCGCAGGAGGCCCAGGCTTCCGAAGCGGTCCAGGTCGGCGTGCCCCCGGTGGCGCCGGGTACCCCGGACGCCATCGCCGCGAAGATCACCGGCGTGGCGCACGACACGTTCATCTCCGGCATGAGCGCGGCGTCCCTGGTCGCGGCGGCGGTGGCGGTCGTGGCCGTCGGGATCGCGTTCCTCACCAAGCGGGGCGAGAACGCGGAGGCCGGCGCGGGTGCCGCGCACATCTGACGGGATTGCAACGGGTTCGCCGTAGGGGTGCGGGTTGTATGCGGGCTGCGGCTACGTTGTGGCTGGTCGCGCAGTTCCCCGCGCCCCTTGGGGCGTTGCAGCTCGCAAAGCTGCGGGCAGTCGTGCCGCTGGGGCGGCACGGGTGGGCGCAGGCGGCACCCCGTCGCGCCGGGCTGCGCACCCACCCCCCGCCCAGCCCCCACCCCGGGCAACCACCTAACTCACCTTCTCGTCACCCACCCTGTCTCCGGACACACCGGACACCCCGGACAACGCAGCGACCTGCGCCCGCAGCGCCCGAACCTCCTCCGTCAGCACCCGGATCGCTTCCGTCTGCCGCCGCTCCTCCTCGTTCTCGCTCTCGAACCGCGCGATGAACCAGGCGGCGATATTCGCGGTGACCACACCCAGCAACGCGATACCCGACAGCATCAGCCCGATCGCCAGCGCCCGCCCGAGCCCCGTGGTCGGCGCCATGTCGCCGTACCCCACGGTCGTCATCGTCGTGAACGCCCACCAGATCGCGTCCTCGAGGGTGTGAATGGAGGCCCCGGGCTTGCCGCGCTCCACCTCCAGCACGGCCAGCGCACCGAAGACCAGCAGCCCCAGACAGGAACCCGCGACATACGTGGTGACCCGCACCTGGGACGCCATCCGCGCCCGCTGCCCCGCGAGGAACAGCATCGACACCAGCTTCAGCAGCCGCAGCGGCTGGACCAGCGGCAGCGCCACCGCGAGCAGCGCCAGCGGATTGCCCCGCACGAACCGCAGCCGGTCCTCGCTCAGCCAGAGGCGGATCACATAGTCGACGGCGAAGGTGCCCCACACCGCCCAGTTCACGAGGTGGCACGCGTCGAGCAGGGCCTGCGGTGCGTCAGGATCCACGATCGGGAAGGCATAGGCGATCGCGAAGAGAACGGCGAGCGCCAGCAGCGGGCCTTGGGTACGCCGCTCCCAACGGTCCAGAGCGGTCGGTTCGGTCATCGGGCGCGTCATGGGGAGCATCGTAGGAAACAACAGCGGGGCGGCACCGCCGAGGTGCCGCCCCGCCTGACCCGTCAAGGGCTACGCGTCGCCCCCGGCCGCACCCGGATCCGCCGCCGACACATCGAGCAACCGGTAACGGTCGATCGCCTGCTTCAGCGCCGACCGGTCCACCTTGCCCTCCTTGGCCAGCTCGGTCAGCACCGCCAGCACGATCGACTGCGCGTCGATGTGGAAGAAGCGCCGGGCCGCGCCACGGGTGTCCGCGAAGCCGAAGCCGTCCGCACCCAGCGACTGGTACGTCCCCGGCACCCAGCGCGCGATCTGGTCCGGAACCGATCGCATCCAGTCGGAGACGGCCACGAACGGCCCCTCGGCGCCGCCGAGCTTCCGTGTGACATACGGCACCCGCTGCTCCTCCTCCGGATGCAGCAGGTTGTGCTCCTCGCACTGAACGGCCTCGCGCCGCAGCTCGTTCCAGGAGGTCGCCGACCAGACGTCCGCCTTGACGTTCCACTCCTCGGCGAGGATCTTCTGCGCCTCGACCGCCCAGGGGACGGCCACACCGGACGCCACGATCTGCGCCGGGATCGACCCCGAGGAGCCCTCGCTGAGCCGGTAGACGCCCTTGAGGATGCCCTCGACGTCGACGTTCTCCGGCTCGGCGGGGTGCTGGATCGGCTCGTTGTAGACGGTGAGGTAGTAGAAGACGTCCTCGCCGTGCGGGTGCTCCGCGTCGCCGCCGTACATCCGGCGCAGGCCGTCCTGCACGATGTGCGCGATCTCGTACCCGTACGCCGGGTCGTAGGCGACACAGCCCGGGTTGGTCGAGGCGAGCAACTGCGAGTGGCCGTCCGCGTGCTGCAGACCCTCACCGGTCAGCGTCGTGCGGCCGGCGGTCGCGCCCAGTACGAAACCGCGTGCGAGCTGGTCCGACATCTGCCAGAACTGGTCGCCGGTGCGCTGGAAACCGAACATCGAGTAGAAGACGTACACCGGGATCAGCGGCTCGCCGTGGGTGGCGTACGCCGAGCCCGCCGCGATGAGGGACGCCGTGCAGCCGGCCTCCGAGATGCCGTCGTGCAGCATCTGCCCCTGCGGGGACTCCTTGTAGGCGAGCAGCAGATCGCGGTCGACCGACTCGTACTGCTGGCCGAGCGGGTTGTAGATCTTCGCGCTCGGGAAGAACGAGTCCATGCCGAACGTGCGGTACTCGTCCGGCGCGATCAGCACGAACCGCCTGCCGATCTCCTTGTCCCGCATGAGGTCCTTCAGGAGCCGCACAAAGGCCATGGTCGTCGCGATGGACTGCTGCCCCGTGCCCTTCTTCACGGTCGCGTACGTCTTGTCCGCCGGCAGCGCCAGCGGCTTGGAGCGCACGACGCGGGTCGGGACGTAGCCGCCGAGCCCCTTGCGGCGGTCGTGCATGTACTGGAGCTCCTCGGAGTCCCGCCCAGGGTGGTAGTACGGCGGGAGTCCGCTCTCCAGCTCCTTGTCGGCGATCGGCAGGTGCAGCCGGTCGCGGAAGCCCTTGAGGTCGTCGACCGTCAGCTTCTTCATCTGGTGCGTGGCGTTGCGGCCCTCGAAGTTGGGGCCGAGCGTCCAGCCCTTGATCGTCTTGGCGAGGATCACCGTCGGCTGGCCCTTGTGGGCGCGGGCCGCCGAGTACGCCGCGTAGATCTTCCGGTGGTCGTGACCGCCGCGGCCCAGGTGCAGGATCTGGTCGTCGGTCATGCCCTCGACCATCGCGCGCAGCCGCTGGTCGTCACCGAAGAAGTGGTCGCGGATGTAGGCGCCGGTCTCGGTGGCGTACGTCTGGAACTGGCCGTCCGGCGTGGTGTTCATCCGGTTGACCAGCACGCCGTCGCGGTCCTGTGCGAGCAGCGGGTCCCAGGTGCGGTCCCACACCAGCTTGATGACGTTCCAGCCGGCGCCCCGGAAGATCGACTCCAGCTCCTGGATGACCTTGCCGTTGCCCCGCACCGGGCCGTCCAGGCGCTGCAGGTTGCAGTTGACCACGAAGGTGAGGTTGTCCAGGCCCTCGCGCGCGGCGATGGAGAGCTGGCCGAGCGACTCCGGCTCGTCCATCTCGCCGTCGCCGAGGAACGCCCACACATGCGACCTGGAGGTGTCCGCGATACCGCGCGCCTCCATGTAGCGGTTCATCCGCGCCTGGTAGATCGCGCCGATCGGGCCGAGGCCCATCGACACGGTCGGGAACTCCCAGAAGTCCGGCATCAGCCGCGGGTGCGGATAGGACGACAGGCCGTACGGCGCCTTCGACTTCTCCTGGCGGAACGCGTCCAGGTTCTGCTCGCTGAGGCGGTCCAGCAGGAACGCGCGCGCGTAGATGCCCGGGGAGGCGTGGCCCTGGAAGAAGACCTGGTCGCCGCCGTCGCCCTCGTCCTTGCCCCGGAAGAAGTGGTTGAAGCCCACGTCGTAGAGGGAGGCGGAGGAGGCGAACGTGGCGATGTGACCGCCGACGCCGATGCCGGGGCGCTGGGCCCGGGACACCATGACCGCGGCGTTCCACCGGGTCGCGTTCAGGATCTTGCGCTCGATCTCCTCGTTGCCCGGGAAGAACGGCTCGTCCTTGGTGGCGATCGTGTTGACGTAGTCCGTGCTGCGCATCTCGGGCACGGCCACGCGCTTCTCGCGGGCCCGCTCGATCAGCCGCAGCATCAGATAGCGGGCCCGCTCCCGGCCACGCTCGTCGACGGCGGCGTCGAGGGAGTCGAGCCACTCCTGGGTTTCCTCGGGATCGAAGTCAGGAACCTGACTCGGAAGGCCGCCAATGATGATCGGGTTGCGATCGGATCCGGAAGCCACGCTGTTCCTTACCTGTCAGAGGGCCGTGTTTCTGAGGGTCTGCACCGCTCCCCATCGTGTACCTCAGGGGGCCAAACGTCATCTCTACTGCGAGGTAACCGCTGCTCCGATCAACGGTGGAGGGCCCGCAGATGGTTCCCAAACGCACAAAGGGGGCAGATTGGTGTGGTGCGCGTCACCTTGAGACCATGAGGGTGTGCCTGGAGTTGCGGTGACACGTTCAGGATCGTCACCGTTTCGGCGGTCTGAACGGCCGGGTACTTGCGCGATCCGCCCCGCCCGTGTGGACTACGGCCAATGCTTCGCGCACGCGCGTGGCTGAGTTATTCCCAAGACATGATCAGGAGGCAACCCGTGAGCGCGACCGCGGACCACGCGGAGGAGCGGACGAACCCTGCCGCAAGGCTGGGGTTCCAGCCCGAGCAGGTGGTCCAGGAGATCGGCTACGACGACGACGTAGACCAGGAACTCCGCGAGGCCATTGAGGAAGTCGTAGGCAACGAGCTCGTGGACGAGGACTACGACGACGTAGCGGATGCCGTGGTGCTGTGGTTCCGCGACGAGGACGGCGACCTGACGGATGCGCTGGTGGACGCCACCACGTACATCGAAGAGGGCGGCTCGATCCTGCTCCTCACGCCGAAGACCGGCCGTGACGGCTATGTGGAGCCCAGCGACATCTCTGAAGCCGCGACCACGGCGGGTCTGTCGGCGTCGAAGAGTGTCAGCGTCGGCAAGGACTGGAGCGGCAGCCGTCTGGTGACGCCCAAGGCCGCCAAGTCCAAGAAGTAACCGGTGGCGAAGCCGGGCCGGGCCGAGAAGGCGCGGCCCGGCCTCCTGCACGGGCCCCGGTGGTCGCTGCATAGGGTGGTTCCCACCCGAACAGACCCACCGAAGGGACATCCACGCGATGGCGATCCAGGTCGGCGACAAGGCCCCCGACTTCGAGCTCAAGGACAACCACGGCGCCACCGTGAAGCTCTCCGACTTCCGCGGCTCCAAGAACGTCGTCCTGCTCTTCTACCCGTTCGCCTTCACCGGCGTGTGCACCGGCGAGCTGTGCGAGGTGCGCGACAACCTGCCGAAGTTCTCCGACCGCGACACGCAGGTGCTCGCCGTCTCCAACGACTCCATCCACACCCTGCGCGTCTTCGCCGAGCAGGAGGGCCTGGAGTACCCGCTGCTCAGCGACTTCTGGCCGCACGGCGAGGTCAGCCGCGCCTACGGCGTCTTCGCCGAGGACAAGGGCTGCGCGGTGCGCGGCACCTTCGTCATCGACAAGGAGGGCGTCGTGCGCTGGACCGTCGTCAACGCCCTGCCCGACGCGCGCGACCTGAACGAGTACGTCAAGGCACTCGACACCCTCTGATCCCGCTGGTGGCCGACACCTGTGATTCTTCGCCACCAAGGCCTGCGAGTCACGGGAACCCGTCACTAGGATCGACTCGTTGATCCGATATCAAACGCACGGCGGGGCTCCCCGCCCCTGGACACCAATGGAGGACTCGTGGGAGTCAGCCTCAGCAAGGGCGGCAACGTATCACTGAGCAAGGAAGCGCCCGGTCTGACCGCGGTCATCGTCGGTCTGGGGTGGGACGTCCGCACCACGACCGGCACCGACTTCGACCTCGACGCCAGCGCACTGCTGACGAACGCGGAGGGCAAGGTCGGCAGCGACGCGAACTTCGTCTTCTTCAACAACCTCAAGAGCCCGGACGGCTCGGTGGAGCACACCGGCGACAACCTCACCGGTGAGGGCGAAGGCGACGACGAGCAGATCAAGGTCAACCTCGCGGGCGTCCCGGCGGACGTCGAGAAGATCGTCTTCCCGGTCTCGATCTACGACGCCGAGAACCGTCAGCAGTCCTTCGGCCAGGTCCGCAACGCCTTCATCCGCGTCGTGAACCAGGCCGGCGGCGCCGAGATCGCGCGCTACGACCTCTCGGAGGACGCGTCCACCGAGACCGCGATGGTCTTCGGCGAGCTGTACCGGCACGGTGCGGAGTGGAAGTTCCGCGCCATCGGCCAGGGCTACGCGTCCGGCCTGCGCGGCATCGCGCAGGACTTCGGTGTGAACGTCTGAGTTCACCATCCGGGGCGTGAGAGTCCAGAACACCACTGGCCGAAGTCCGGCGCCGCACCGTTTGGGTGCGGCGCCGGACGCGCAGGACAACCAAAGAAGCAACACGCGGGGAGGACCAGCATCATGGGCGTCACGCTCGCCAAGGGAGGAAACGTCTCCCTGTCCAAGGCCGCACCCAACCTCACCCAGGTGATGGTCGGGCTCGGCTGGGACGCGCGCTCCACCACCGGAGCCCCCTTCGACCTCGACGCCAGCGCCCTGGTGTGCAACGCGGGTCGGGTACTGGGCGATGAGTGGTTCGTCTTCTACAACCAGCTCAAGAGCCCGGACGGCTCGGTGGAGCACACCGGCGACAACCTCACCGGCGAGGGCGACGGCGACGACGAGTCGATCCTGATCGACCTGTCCAAGGTGCCGGCCCAGTGCGACAAGATCGTCTTTCCGGTCTCCATCCATATGGCCGACGAACGGGGACAGACCTTCGGCCAGGTCAGCAACGCCTTCATCCGGGTCGTGAACCAGGCCGACGGCCAGGAACTCGCCCGCTACGACCTGAGCGAGGACGCCTCCACCGAGACCGCCATGATCTTCGGCGAGGTCTACCGCTACCAGGGGGAGTGGAAGTTCCGGGCCGTGGGGCAGGGGTACGCGTCCGGCCTCCGTGGCATCGCTCTCGACTTCGGGGTCAACGTCTCATAACGCGATATGAGCAAAAGCCGGGGCCCGGTGGGCTACGAACAGGGGCCGACTAGACTTCGGCTTCAAAAGTTTCGTAAAGCCGAGTGCGGCACGGGGGAGTCCCGTACACGTACGGATTGGGTAGCCAGTGGTTCTGAAAACCTTCGGCTGGTCGTTCGCGGTCACCGCGCTCGGCCTGGTGGCAGCGGTCCTCTTCGGGGGGTGGACCGCCTTCGGCATCGTGGCGATCCTCTCCGTCCTCGAGATCTCGCTGTCGTTCGACAACGCGGTGGTCAACGCCGGAATCCTGAAGAAGATGAACGCCTTCTGGCAGAAGATCTTCCTCACCATCGGCATCCTGATCGCCGTGTTCGGCATGCGGCTGGTCTTCCCCGTCGTCATCGTCGCCGTCAGCGCTTCGATGGGCCCGATCGAGGCCGTCGATCTCGCCCTGAGCGACAAGGACCGTTACCAGGAGCTGGTGACGGACGCCCACCCGGCCATCGCCGCCTTCGGTGGCATGTTCCTGCTGATGATCTTCCTCGACTTCATCTTCGAGGACCGGGACATCAAGTGGCTCGGCTGGCTGGAGCGCCCGCTGGCCAAGCTCGGCAAGATCGACATGCTGTCGGTCTGCATCGCGCTGGTCGTCCTGCTGATCTCGGCGCTGACCTTCGCGACCAACGCCCACCAGCACGGCGGCGCACACGTCGACAAGGCGGAGACGGTTCTGCTCTCCGGTATCGCCGGCCTGATCACGTACATGATCGTGGGTGGTCTCTCCGGCTACTTCGAGGACAAGCTCGAAGAGGAGGAGGAACACGAGCACGAGGAGGAGGAGAAGGCCAGGGCAGAGGGCAAGCCGGTCTCCGCGGTCGCTCTGGCCGGAAAGGCCGCGTTCTTCATGTTCCTCTACCTCGAGGTCCTGGACGCCTCCTTCTCCTTCGACGGTGTGATCGGCGCCTTCGCCATCACCAACGACATCGTCCTCATGGCGCTGGGTCTCGGTATCGGCGCGATGTACGTCCGTTCGCTGACCGTGTACCTCGTGCGTCAGGGCACCCTCGACGAGTACGTCTACCTGGAGCACGGCGCGCACTACGCGATCGGGGCGCTGGCCATGATCCTGCTGGTCACCATCCAGTACGAGATCCACGAGCTGATCACCGGCTCGATCGGTGTGATCCTGATCGGCTGGTCCTTCTGGTCCTCGGTGCGCCGCAACCGCGCGCTGGCGGCAGCGGAGGGAAAAGCGGAGGCCTCGGACGAGAAGACTGAGGTCTCGTCCGGGGTGTGACACCCCTGCGGGTGAGGAACGCTCTGTGCGGGGCGGCCGGGCTCCGGCCGCCCCGCCGGTTTTTCCGGGTGAACGCGGGTCTTCGTGGGACGTGGGGGCGGAATGGGCTTCTTGGACGGACTCTGGGGCGGCCGGGCGGCCGAGTTCGACTCGGGCAGCGCGTCGTCGAACTCGATCGAGCTGACGAAACGGCATGACCGGGTTTCCCTGACCAAACAGGGCGCTGCGACCGGGCATCTGCGGATCAATCTGACGTGGCGGATGCGGACGTCCGACATCGGCGGGTCGCAGCGGGAGAGCCTGCTGCGGCATCCGTTCAAGGCGCTCAAGCCGCCGGAGGTGCTCGGGCACAGCCAGAGCATGGTCAATGTCGACCTCGACCTCGGGTGCCTGTACGAGCTGACCGACGGGACGAAGGGAGTCGTCCAGCCGCTGGGCGGGTTCCTCGGGGACGTCAACTCACCGCCGTATGTGAAGCTCAGCGGGGACGACCGGTTCGGGTCGGCGTCCGGAGAGACGATCTACGTCAACCTCGACCATCGGGAGAACATCAAGCGGCTGCTGGTGTTCGTGTACATCTACGACCAGACGCCGGCGTTCGACCGTACGCACGCGATCGTCACGCTGTACCCGAGCAATGGGCCGCGGATCGAGATCGGCCTCGATGAGCGGCATCCGCAGGCTCGGTCGTGTGCGGTGGTGATGATCGAGAACGTGAAGGGGGAGCTCTGGGTGCGGCGTGAGGTGAAGTTCGTGTACGGGTTCCAGGCGGAGTTGGATCGGTTGTTCGGGTGGGGGTTGCAGTGGGGGCGCGGATACAAGTCGAAGGCGGAGAGGTAGTCGCCTAGGAGCTCGGGGGCCTTGTGCCGTTCGCGGCTGCTGGTCCGTCGTGGCTTGTCGCGCCCACGCGGCGGAGCCGCACATTGATACAGCCCCGCGCCCCTGAAGGGGCGCTTCCGTCACCGGCCGATGAATTGTGGCCCTTGTGGTGGCAGGCGGAACTCCTGGGCCGGGGGTGGTGCTGTCACCGGGGGCGGGTAGCCGTAGCCCGACTGGGCCGTGGCCGGCTGGCTGGTGGGCTGGGGGTAGCCGTAGGCCGGCTGGGTCGCCGGGGGCTGCTGGGGGTAGCCGTAGGCCGGCTGGGTCGGTACCACCGTCGTCGGCTGCTCGGGGGGCAGGGGCTGGGAGATCTCGGGGGTCTGCCGGTGGTCGTCCATGGTCTCCGACTCGTCCACCGAGATGCCGAAGTCCGTGGCCAGGCCCTTGAGGCCGTCCGAGTAGCCCTCGCCAAGGGCGCGGAACTTCCAGCCCTCGCCCCGGCGGTACAGCTCGCCGCAGATCAGGGCCGTCTCCTGGCCCGTCTCCGGCTTGATGTCGAAGTACGCCAGCGGATCGCCGTCCGCGGCCGTGGCGTCGTACAGCAGGATGCGCAGGTCCCGTACGCGGTCGAAGGTGACGCCGTCCGCCGAGGCGACCAGCAGAATCTGACCGACGGCGGACTCGACACCGGTGAGATCTGTCTGGATCGTGTCGGTGAGGCCCTCGGCGAGTCGCTTCTTGCCGAGCCGCCAGACCTGCCCGGAGGGGTGCCGGGGCTGGTTGTAGAAGACGAAGTCCTCGTCGGAGCGCACACGACCGTCGGGGCCGAGGAGCAGAGCCGAGGCGTCGACATCCGGGACCCCCTGCCCGGGCGTCCAGCGCAGCACGGCGCGTACCGTCGTGGCTTCGAGCGGGACGTTCGACCCCTTCAACATCGCGTGCGTCATGCGGTCATCCTGCCCTCTCCGTCCTGGTCACGACAACGCGGGGTACACACGATGTGCGCGCTCGTGTTCGTCCGCGTTACCAGAAATTCATGCCCGTCGGGAACCCCTGACATGGGTATCTACGTACTATTACCGGCCACCTGTGAACAGGTCACGGGAGGCACAAGGTCACCACGGGGGAGTTCTATGCGTCATTTCGGGCACATCGCCCCGGAGGTGCGGCAGCGCCTCTTCCACCAGGAGCCGTGCGATTTCACCGCCGACTCCCCGGCCCGGCTGCTGTCCGTGGCCCTGGGCGCCACGCTCTACAGTCCGGCCACCCGGACCCGGCTCGCCGACGACATCGTCAAGCAGGCGGGCAACGGCGTGGTGTCGATGGTGCTGTGCCTGGAGGACTCCATCGGTGACGAGGACGTCGTGGCGGGTGAGGAGAACCTCGTCCGGCAGTTCGCGGATCTCGCGGGGCGGGCGGACCCCGCACTGCCCCTGCTCTTCGTCCGGGTGCGCACCCCCGAGCAGATTCCCGACCTCGTCCGGCGCCTGGGCCCGGCCGTGCGGCTGCTGTCCGGTTTCGTGTTCCCCAAGTTCACCGAGGAACGCGGCATCCCCTTCCTGGAGGCCCTGACCGCCGCCGAGACCGCGGCCGGGCGGCGGCTGTTCGGCATGCCCGTGCTGGAGACGCCCGAGCTGATGTACCGGGAGTCCCGCGTGGCCGCCCTGGAGGGCATCGCCCGCGCCATCGACAAGTACCGGGACCGGGTGCTCGCCCTGCGACTCGGCGTCACCGACTTCTGCTCCTCGTACGGCCTGCGGCGCGCACCCGACATGACCGCCTACGACGTCCAGATCGTCGCCTCCGTGATCGCCGACGTCGTGAACCTGCTGGGGCGGGCCGACGGCTCCGGGTACACGGTGACCGGACCGGTGTGGGAGTACTTCCGCGTCCCCCAGCGCATGTTCAAGCCGATGCTGCGGACCAGCCCGTTCCTCCAGGGGCAGGCCGTCGAACTGCGCGAGAGACTGATCGAGCACGCGATGGACGGGCTGCTGCGGGAGATCTCTCTCGACCACGCCAACGGCCTGCTGGGCAAGACCTGCATCCACCCCTCCCATGTGCCGGCGGTCCACGCGCTGTCCGTGGTCAGTCACGAGGAGTACGGCGACGCCGTCGACATCCTGCGGCCGGGGCGCGACGGCGGGGGCGTGCTGCGGTCGGCGTACACGAACAAGATGAACGAGGTGAAGCCGCACCGGGCCTGGGCCGAGCGGACCATGCTGCGCGCGGAGGTCTTCGGCGTCGCACGCGAGGACGTCAGCTTCGTGGATCTGCTGGCCGCCGGAATTCCGGGCTGAACCCACCTCCATCCGCTGATATCGAAGATATCCAAGGGACGCATGAACAACGCAGTGAACAACGGGGTCTGGTCCGGAAGCTGGGTCGCCGAGCGGCTCGGGGTCCAGCTCACGGGCGACGACGACCTCACGGAGCTGCTGGGGCTCGCCCTGCGGCGCAACCCCAAGCGGGCGCATCTGCTGGTCTCCAACGTGCTCGGCAAGCACGTACCGCAGTCACCGTCCGTGGTGTACGGCGCCGGCTTCGCCCTCGGCCGCCGGGTACGGGATCTTCTGGGCGCCGGGGAGTCCGCCAGGGCGGTCGTCCTCGGTTACGCGGAGACGGCGACCGGTCTTGGCCACTCCGTCGCCGACGGCCTCGGATCCGCGACGTATCTGCACTCCACGCGCCGCCCGGTCGCCGGCGTGGCCCGCGCGGGCGGCTTCGAGGAGTCCCACTCGCACGCCACGTCCCATCTGCTGCTGCCGGAGGATCCGGAGCTGCTGGTGGGGGACGGGCCGCTGGTGCTGGTCGACGACGAGTTCTCGACGGGGAACACGGTGCTGAACACCGTCCGGGATCTTCATGGGCGGTACCCGCGGCGGCGGTATGTCGTGGTTGCGCTGGTGGACATGCGGTCGGCTGCCGATGCCGGGCGGTTGGAGGAGTTCGCGCGGGAGATCGGCGCGCGGGTGGATCTGGTGGCGGCGGCTTCGGGGACGGTGGGGTTGCCGGAGGGGGTGTTGGAGAAGGGGCAGGCGTTGGTGGCGCGGTACGAGAGTGGTAGTGCCGCGGAGGGTCGTACGTCGTCTGCGGCAGCGTCGTGGCCGGTCGCGCAGTTCCCCGCGCCCCTTAAGGGCGTTGCAGCCACGCCGCTAGGGGCGCGGGGAACTGCGCGACCAGCCCAAGACGGCCCGCACTCGGACGACAACAGCAGGCCCCACGGCGATGTCCCCCGAATCGACCTGCACTGGCCGCCCGGCCTCCCCGACGGCGGCCGCCACGGCTTCACCCCCGCCCACCGCACCCGCCTCGAGGCCGCCCTCCCCGACATGGCAGCCCGCCTCGCAGAGGCGCTCCCCGCGGACGCGCGCCGCGTGCTCGTCCTCGGGTTCGAAGAGCTGATGTACGCCCCGCTCAGGCTCGCCCGCGAGCTGGAGCAGATCGCGGACGGCGTCGAGGTCCGGTACTCGACCACCACCCGCTCACCCGTCCTCGCGGTCGACGATCCCGGGTACGCGATACGCACCCGCCTCGTCTTCCCGGCCCACGACGACCCGGCCGACGGCCCCGGTGAGCGGTACGCCTACAACGTCGCCGGCGCCGGGTTCGACGCCGTCGTCGCGGTGGTCGACTCGGTGGCCGACACTCCCGAACTGCACGCGCCCGACGGCCTGCTGGCCCAGTTGGCCGTACACACCCCGCACGTCACCCTCGCGGTCGTCCCCTCGTACGCCCCTGAAAGGCCCCCCATGCTGCCCGAGCCCTTGCGCGGCCCCGCCTTCTCCTCGTACGCCCCCGAGGAGGTCGGCTGGCTGCTTCAGGACCTCTCGGACGTGACGCTGGAGGCGCCGACCGAGGAGCGGGAAGAGGCCATCCAGAGCGGGGGCGCGCACTACGCCGAGTCGCTGCCGGTGGAGTACCAGCCGAGCGAGCAGTACCAGGCGCTGTTCCACGCGGCGCTGGAAGAGACGGCGGCGCGGCTGGCGCAGGCGGCCGGCGCGGTGACGGAGATCGTGCTCGCCGAGCGGTCGCCCCGTCCGGTGCTCGTCTCCCTCGCCCGCGCCGGCACTCCCGTCGGCATCCTCATGCGCCGCTGGGCGCAATTCCGGCACGGGCTCGAACTCCCGCACTACGCCGTGTCCATCGTGCGCGGCCGCGGCATCGACGCCAACGCCCTGCGCTGGCTGGCCGCCCACCACGACCCGCGGGACGTCGTCTTCGTCGACGGCTGGACCGGCAAGGGTGCCATCACCCGCGAACTGACCGCGGCGATACGACAGTTCGAGGCGTCCGACGGCATCACCGGCTTCGACCCGGAGATCGCCGTACTCGCCGACCCGGGCTCGTGCGTGCGGACGTACGGCACTCGCGAGGACTACCTCATCCCGTCCGCGTGCCTGAACTCGACCGTCTCCGGCCTGATCTCGCGCACCGTTCTGCGGGCCGACCTGGTCGGGCCGTACGACTACCACGGCGCGAAGTTCTACCGCGAACTCGCCGGCGCCGATGTCTCCGTGGCCTTCCTGGACGCGGTCGCCGCCCGCTTCCCGGAGGTCGTGGACGCCGTGGCGGCGGCGGCCAAGGAGCTGCTGTCCGCCGACCGCGCGCCGACCTGGGAGGGCTGGGCCGCCGTCGAGCGCATCAGCGAGGAGTACGGCATCCACGACGTGAACCTCGTCAAGCCGGGCGTCGGCGAGACCACGCGCGTGCTGCTGCGCCGGGTGCCCTGGAAGATCCTGGCGCGGGCCGGGGCGGGCGCCGACCTGGACCACGTACGGCTGCTGGCCGAGCAGCGAGGGGTGCCGGTGGAGGAAGTGGCCGAGCTGCCGTACACCTGCGTGGGGTTGATCCACCCCAAGTACACGCGGGGTGCGACGGGCGCCGACGGCAGGGCGGTGAACGTCTGATGCGGGTGCTGGTGGCGAGCGACCTCGACCGTACGCTGATCTACTCCGCGGCGGCCCTCGCGCTGACCATGCCGGACGCGCGGGCGCCGAGGCTGCTGTGCGTGGAGGTGCACGAGAGCAAGCCGCTGTCGTACCTGACCGAGACGGCGGCCCAGTTGCTGACCGACCTCGGCGACGCGGCGGTCTTCGTGCCGACGACGACCCGGACCCGTAAGCAGTACCAGCGCATCAACCTGCCCGGCCCGGCGCCCAAGTACGCGATCTGTGCCAACGGCGGCCACCTGCTGGTCGACGGCGTCACCGACCGCGACTGGCACGCACAGGTCCAGGCCCGGCTCGCCGAGCAGTGCGCGCCCCTCGCTCAGATCCAGGACCACCTGATGGCCACGGCCTCCCCGGCCTGGGTGCGCAAGCACCGCGTCGCCGAGGACCTCTTCGCCTACCTGGTCGTCGAGCGCGAGCTGCTGCCCGAGGAGTGGGTGAAGGAGCTCGCGGTGTGGGCGGAGAACCGCGGCTGGACGGTGTCGCTGCAGGGCCGCAAGATCTACGCCGTCCCCAAGCCCCTCACCAAGAGCGCCGCCGTACGCGAGGTCGCCCGGCGCACGGGCGCGGACCTGACGCTGGCCGCCGGTGACTCCCTGCTGGACGCCGACCTGCTGCTGGCCGCCGACCGGGGCTGGCGTCCGGGCCACGGCGAGCTCGCGGACGCCGACTGGACGGCCCCGGCGATCAGCGCGCTGCCGGAGCGGGGCGTGCTGGCGGGGGAGCGGATCCTCAGGGAGTTCCTGAAGGCGACTTCTTCTCCACACTCGTAGAGGACGCCGGCGCCCTAGCCGCAGCACCCTCCGCCACAGCACCCGCCCCCGCCCGACTTCGGCGCGGGGGCGGGAGCCGATGCCGTGCCGCCGACGGCCACCGTCGACAAAAGCTTCACAGTGTCTTCATGACCGGCCGGGCAGTTCGCGGGCGCGGCGGACTCCGCCATGGGGCGGCTCAGTTCGAAGGTGTCGCCGCAGCTTCGGCAGCGGTATTCGTAGCGAGGCATGCCCACAGATTAGTCGGCGTGACCGGAAATACACCCCCGTACAACCGCCGGCGATCAACCCTGTCCGATACGGGTGTGGAGAAATTGAAAAGGAGACTGGTATTTTTCGATCGCCGCGAGGAGCCATGAGGCCGGGGGAAGTGGGGGCTCGCTGCCGTTGACCGCGGCGGCCATGCCCTTCCGCGCGCGCATGACCGAAATGCGGGGAGGGGCGCAGCCGTGACCAGGGCTGGGCGAGAGCCGGACGAGACCATGCAGTTAAAGGTCCCCGCGCTCCCGCCGGACGAGACCATGCAATTGCGGGTGGCGGAATCGGGCTTATCCCATTTATCCGACGCGAGCGAATCCCGCCCACCGGGGCACCGCCGCAGGACCGCGGCCCCTTCGGCCCTGTCCCGCCTCGCGCCCGGCCTGCGCCGGCTGCGCCCGCGCTACCCCCGCCCCGGTCACACCGGCTGGCGCCGCTGGATGCCCTCCTGGCGGCAGTGGCTCGGCACCGCGCTGACGTTCCTCGGCCTGAGCACCGCCGCCCTGGGCGTGGCCTACGCCACCACCGACATCCCGAAGAACCTCAACTCGTACGCCACCCAGCAGGACAACGTCTATTTCTGGTCCGACGGGACACCCATGGCCCGCACCGGCTGGGTGCGCCGGCAGGACATGCCCCTGAAGGACATCCCCGAGGACGTCCGCTGGGCGGTGCTCGCCGCCGAGAACGCCGGCTTCTACAGCGACCCCGGCATCTCCCTCAGCGGCGTCACCCGCGCCCTGTGGCGCACCCTGGGCGAGGGTGACACCCAGGGCGGCTCCACGATCACCCAGCAGTACGTCAAGAACGTCTACCTCAACCAGGACCGCTCGGTCCGCCGCAAGTTCACCGAGGCCATGCTCGCCCTCAAGCTCGACAACCGGATGAGCAAGGACGACATCCTGGAGGGCTACCTCAACACGAGCTGGTTCGGCCGCGGCACCTACGGCATGCAGCGCGCCGCCCAGGCCTACTACGGCAAGGACGTCGGCGACCTGAACGTCAGCGAGGCCGCGTTTCTCGCCTGCCTCCTCAAGGGCGCCGCCCTCTACGACCCCGCGCTGAGCAAGGCCAACCACGCGCGGGCGGTGGAGCGCTGGTCCTGGATCCTGGACCGCATGGTCGGCCTCGGCAGGCTGTCGCCCGGCCAGCGGGCCAAGTACCGCCAGTTCCCAGAGCCGTTGAGCCGGGCCCGGGGCTACGACACCGGCAAGCAGAGCGACTACCTGGTCGAACTGGCCGCCCAGTACGCCAAGAAGGCCGCGCGTCTGACGGACAAGGAGTTCGACCTCGGCGGCTACCAGATCTACACCACCTTCGACCGGCGCCGGGAGACCGCGCTGACCGACGCCGTCACCAAGGCCCGCAAGAAGGCCTCGAAGGACCACCCGGCCATGGCGCGGACCGCGCACTACGGCGCCGCCTCGGTCGCCACCGACGGACGGATCCTCGCCGTCTACGGCGGCCCCGACCACCGTAAGCAGGGCTACAACGAGTCCAACGCGACCACCGTGCCCGCCGGTTCGGCCTTCCTGCCCTTCGTCTACGCCGCCGCGCTCGAGCACGGCGTCCGCAAGACCCGCGACGGCGGCCCGTCCGAGGTCACCCCCGAGACGCTGTACGACGGCGACGACGGCATCCCCGTCATGACGCCCGAGGGGCCCTACTGGGACCGCAGCGGCAAGCGGGTCGCCGCCCGCAACGACGGCGGCAAGGACTACGGGCGGATCAGCCTGCACAAGGCGCTCGCGCTGTCGGTGAACACGCCGTTCATGCAACTGGGCATGGACACCGGCCTGGACAGGGTGCGCCGCACCGCGCAGGCCGCCGGACTGCTCGCCTCCAGCTTCGGCCCGCAGGTGCCGGCGATGTCCCTGGGCAGCGCCAGACCCAGCGCGATCCGCATGGCCAGCGGATACGCCACGTTCGCCGCCCAGGGCACCCACGTCGAGCCGTACTCGGTGACGCGGATCACCCGCAACGGTTCCAAGGTGGGGCTGGCCAAACCCGTCTCGCGGCGTGCGGTGGCGGCGAAGGTGGCCGAGCAGGTCCAGTCCGCGCTCAGATCCGCCTTCAGCCTCGCCCACCCGGCCACCGCGTCCGCCGCGACGCGGACCACAGGCAAGGCCGGCACCACCCAGGACGACACCGCGGCCTGGTACGTCGGCACCGCCGCCGACGTCTCCACGGCCGTCGTGGCCTACCGCATCGACCTCACCAAGAGCCTCGAACCCCTGCCGCTGAAGGGCATCGCCGGCACCCCCGCCGACAGCGTCCCGTACGCCATCTGGTCCGGCGCCCTGGGTCTCGGCTGACCGGCGACCGGCCACACCACAACCCCCCACCCCCCTCGCAGAATGAGCCGCCCATGCCGCCGACATCCGGCCACCACCGCCGAGCCCGCGCATCCCGCCGCCGGCCACGCGCACCCGAGCACTACGCCCGCCTGGGAGCGCTGGCCGTGGCAACCCTCCTCTTCGCCCTCGTGGTACCCGCGGCCTACACGAACCTGACCCGCTCGGACACCACCACACCGATCGCCTCCGCCGGCGACCCGGGCGGACCGGCCACACGGGAAGCCCCCGCCACGCCGACCGAGGAACCCGAGTGGGACGGGAGGACGAAGGTGCTCGGCGACGGCTCGACGTCGTACACCGGGCCGCAGAAGGGCAGGTTGAAGCCGCAGCGGCTCAAACCGGGCGAGAAGCCGCCCCAGTTCGTCGTCTTCTCCTGGGACGGCGCCCTGGCGGGCGACGACCTGCTCTTCGCGCACTACCGGAAGCTGGCCGAGCAGTACGACGCCCACATGACGTTCTTCCTCACCGGCATCTACCTGCTGCCCAAGAACAAGGCGAAGCTCTACGCCCCGCCACAGCACGACAAGGGATCCGCGGCCATCAGCTATCCCACCGACGAGCACATCCGCACCACGCTGGAACAGCTCGGCAAGGCGTGGCAGGAGGGGCACGAGATCGGCTCGCACTTCAACGGCCACTTCTGCGGAGTCCGCGGCGGCGCCCACTGGAGCGTCGACGAGTGGCGCAGCGAGATCGACCAGTTCTACGACCTCGTGGAGAACTGGAAGACCAACACCGGCTACACCGACCTCGACCCGCTGCCGTTCGACTTCAGAAAGGAGGTCACCGGCGGCCGCGCACCCTGCCTGGAGGGCCAGGAGAACCTGCTGGAGGCCCTCAAGACCTACAAGTGGCGCTACGACGCCAGCTCCGCCGGCGACTTCCAGATATGGCCCAAGAAGAAGAACGGCGTCTGGGACTTCCCGCTGCAGATGCTCCCCTACGAGGGCGGCGACTTCCAGGGCCTGTCCATGGACTTCAACTTCCTCTACAACCAGTCCGAAGGCGAGACCGAGGGCGACCCGGCCAACTACCCCCGGTGGGAGCAGGAGACCCTCGCCACCTACATGGCCGGCTTCAACCGCGTCTACTACGGCAGCCGCGCCCCGATGTTCATCGGCAACCACTTCGAGCAGTGGAACGGCGGCATCTACATGAAGGCCGTCGACCAGGTCATCAAGAACGTGTGCAAGAAGAAGGACGTCAAGTGCGTGTCCTTCAAGGAGCTCGCCGACTGGATGGACCTACAGCGGCCCGAGACGCTGCAGCGGCTGCGCGGCCTGGACCCGGCGCAGTCACCGGACTGGTCGACGGTCGTGAAGTAGCCGGCCGGCCGTTCAACCAACCCCCCGGATAGGAGAATCCGTATGAGATCAACAAACGTGAGATCAAGAGAACTGAGCCGCACCCGCACCCGCGGCCGCGCCACCATAGTCGGGGCGGCCGTCGCGGCGCTGCTGCCCACCTGGAGCGCCGGCGCAGCCGTCGCCGACGTCGCCGACGACCCGACGGTGGACGCCAGGACCAGGGCCACCTTCCAGCAGCTGGCGGACGCGGTCCTCACCGACCGCACCAACGCCCTCGTCACCGGTGAGCGCAGTGCCAAGCCGCTGACCGACGGCTTCACGGGCGACGTACGGCTGTCCGCCGGCACGGCCCGCGACGAGGACGCCGCCCTGGCCGCGCTGGACCGGCGCAAGGACCTTCTCGCCCGGCTCGGCGAGAAGTACCGCGCGGCCGACACCGCCGTCACCCTGGACGCCACCCGCGTGACGGGCCGTACGGCCAAGGCGACCGTCACCGAGACCACGACCCTCACCTACGACAAGGTCCGCGGCGGCGAACCGCGGACCACCGGCTTCCAGGCCCGCCACGAACTCACCTTCACCGCCGACCGGCACGGCGACTGGCAGCTCACCGCCATCCGCGACACCGGCCCCGGCATCGCGGTCAACACCCTCGCCAAGCCGTCCGTGAAGGCGCCCACCGTGGACGACACCATGCCGTCCGCCCCGCGCGCCGCCACCACGTACCCCGCCCCGGCCAAGCCCAAGACCCTCACCGGCACCGCCCTGAACTACCGGGCCATGGCCACCTACGCCGAGAAGCACTGGCGCGACTACAACAAGGACTACCCCGACTTCTCAGGCCACGGCGCGGGCGGCGACTGCACCAACTTCGTCAGCCAAGCCCTCAAGGCCGGCGGCTGGAAGCACGTCCCCGGCTATGTGTACGACTACACCCGGTGGTTCGGCAACGCCGAGATCCAGTCGCACTCGTTCATCGGCGTCAACGAGTGGTCCTGGTTCGCCCAGAACTCCAGGCGGGCCACCAGCCTCGCCAACGTCTACCAGATGGACGTCGGTGACGTGCTCCAGATCGACTTCGACAAGGACGGGTCCAAGGACCACACGATGATCGTCACCTACCGCAGCCCCCAGGGCGTGCCGTATCTGACGTACCACTCGAACGACACCTACCGGCGTTCCCTGTCGAGCATCATCGCGTCGTACCGGACCTCCGCGTACTACGCCTACCGCACCTGAGCGTCCTGGGCACTGAGCCGGTACGGCTCAGTGCCCGCCCCCGCGCTCCTCACGGATCTGCGCGACGACCCGGGCCACCGTCCGCCGTACCGCCTCCGTCTCGGTCAGGAAGTGCCAGTAGTCCGGGTGCCGCCCCTCCAGCGTGCCGATCGCCCGCTCCAGCCGGCCCACCGAGTCGTCCAGCGGCCGCGCATGCCGCGGATCGGGCGTGTTCCGCCCCGCCATGGCCAGCCGCTGGGCATCCCGGATCGCGAACCTCGTCCGGTCGATCTCCTGCTGCGGATCCTTCTGTACGGCGTTCAACCGCCGCAGCCGGTCACCGGCCGCCGACACCGACTCGTCCGTGCTGTTCAGCAGCGCCCGCACCGTCGACAGCAGCGCGGTGGCGTCCGGCCAGCGCTGCTCGTCCCGCGCGGTCTGCGCCTCCCTCAGCTTCAGCTCGGCCTGCCGTACGTTCTCCCCGGCCCGCTCCGGCACACTCTGCAGGTCCTGCCAGCAGGCCGCCGTGAACCGCCGCCGCAGCTCGCTCAGCACCGGCTCCACCTGCCCGGCACGGGTCGTCAGCGCCTGCGCGCGCGTACGCAGCGAAACCAGCCGGCGGTCGATCTCGGCGGCCCGCTCCGGCAGCCGCTCCGCCTCCACCCGGACCGCCGCGGCCTCCCGCGCCACCCGCTCGGCGCGCTCCAGCGTCTGCGGCACGCCATGCTGCCCGGCGCCCTGGTTCAGCCTGGTCAGCTCCGGCCCGAGCGTCGCGAGCCGCGCCGCGAGGTCGTCCGCCTTCAGCCCCGAGCCGCGTACGGCGTCCAGCGCGTTCGACGCGGCGAGCAGGCCCTGCCGGGCACGCTCCACGGCCGGGGCGAGCCGGGCGAGCTGGGTCTCCGCCTTGCCCAGCAGCGGCCCGAGCCCGTCGGCGAACCGCTCCAGCTCCCGCTTGACGTTCTCCAGGTCGTCCTTGGCGTTGGTCAGCTCGGCACGGGCCCGGGCGGCGGTGGCGGCCTCCAGGTCGTCGCGATCGAGATCATGGGCGTCGACGGCGTTGATGTACTGGTGACTGACCTCGTCGATGCGCCGCCCCAGCGCCTCGAAGTCGGTGATCGTCCGGCGGGCGGCGGGGGAGTCGTCCACCGCCGTGATCGTCTCGATCGAGATCCGCAGGTCCCGCTGGGCCGTGTCCAGCTCGTAGAACGCGGCCGCCGCGGCGTCCTTCGCGGCCTGCGCCTCGGCGCGCTGGCTCTCGGCCCGCCCGCCGAACCAGCGCCGGGTGCCGCCGCCGGCGAAGGCGGCGGGCAGGGCGAGGGCGACGACGAGGGGGAGCGCGGCGAGCGTGAGGGTGTCGAGGGTGCCACGAAGGGCCCGGCGCGAGGCCCGCGAGATCCGCGAGCCGTACGAGATCTCGGGCCCGGACGGCGGGACCTCCCGCGCACGCGGCACTGACGGCGAGTTCGGCTGCGGAGGTGTCGCCGTCACATCCCTCTCCCGTGCTGTCATTCACCCTGCCCGGTGTCATTCTCCCACCGGTATAGGACGAACACACGGGCCGGTTAGTTCGCGATTCGGACCGTGACATTTCCATCGCCGGTCCGGGCGGAGACCAGATGCGAGCTGGTGTTGTCCCGGGGCACGGTCACATCCTCCGAGCCGTCGCCGGTCCGAGTCCGTACGTCGTACGTCGACCGCGGCAGCTCGATCGTCACCGAACCGTCGCCGCTGCGGGTCTCCACCCGGTCCGGCACGGCACCCAGTTCGAGCCGGATGGACCCGTCCCCGGTCTGCGCCTTCACCCGCCGCGACGAGACGTCGGAAACCCGCACCGAACCATCCCCCGTCTTCAGATCCAGCGGCCCACTGGAGTCGCTGACCTGCACGGACCCGTCCCCCGTCCGCACGCTCAACGCGTCCTCGAACCCCCGCGCCCGCACACCCCCGTCCCCGTCCTTGACCTTCACGGCGACTCCGCGTGGCACCTCGATCCGATGCTTGCTCGCACAGTCGACGACGATGCCGCTGCACTTCTGCCGCAGCACCAGCCGGTCGTCGTCCTCCATCGACCAGGTCACCTTCGGATCGGACCCGATCGCGACGGTCCCCTGGAACCACCGGGTGACCTCCACGGTCCCGGCCTTGTTCCCCTCGGCGGCGACGATCTCCAGCGCCGAGTCGTCGGAGTCGACGGTCAGCGTCCGCCCCTGCAGGGCGAACGACCGGTGCTCGGGCTCCTTGTCGTCCCCGGCGGCGGCCGCCCCACACGCGGCGAGCCCCGCGACAAGCGCCACGACCACCCCAAAGACGGCGACGACGCGGACGGGAACGGTACGGGCCATGACGATCTCCCCCACAGACTCTCCCGGACCCACCCTCGCGGCCCGGGACTTCGACAGTGCTTCGACCGTACGGAGCCCGGCCTCGTCCCGGGATCCGGTCCGCTCCCGGATCCGGGGTGGGGATAACCCCAGGTCTCCCCGGATCTTCCGCGATACGGGTTTGCGGGACACGGCCCCCGGCAGGGTAGGCTGTCGAATCGTTCTCGGGTGCGTAGCTCAGGGGTAGAGCGCCTGCCTTACAAGCAGGATGTCGGCGGTTCGAAACCGTCCGCGCCCACACTGACAGAGGACCCCGCCGTTCGCGGCCGGGGTCCTCCGGCGTTTCAGCCCTCCTCGGGCGCCTCATGGGCGTGCTTCAGCCTGGTGCGGGCGTCCATTCGTTCCGCTGCGGCGATCTCCGACCAGAAGCGGTGGCCGCTGACGAACACCGCGAGTTCGTGCTCGCGGCGCCGGAGCTTTTCCACCTCGGCCTGCTCGTCCTGCGTCCAGCCGGGGGAGGCGGGGCGCTCGACCTTGCGCCAGCCGTTGTCGTCGCTGAAGCCGTCCAGGGGTGCGACCGACCAGGGGAGACGCTTCAGTAGGGCCGACAGCTCGGCCCGGACCTGATGCAACTCCTCCTGACCGGCGAGGAGGTCACTCGGAAAGTCATAGGGCGTAGCCACGGCGCAATGCTACGCCTGTTCGATTTTGGGTTGCGAGTGCCTTTGGGCGGTTCATGCGAACGGGTGCGACCGAGTGCTTCAGAGTTGGCCTCACGTTCCAGGGACGGGGTGGTCGAGCCCTTCGCCGACCGGCCCCTCCAGGCGATCATCCGACCGCCACAACCAGCGCAAGGCATCGGGGAGCAGGACTCCACCGTGGTTGGGGCTGTGCCCGCCGTCGCCCAGGACGAGGCGGAAGTCGTATCCGGCTTCCGCAAGGGCGGCCGCGACGCGCAGGTTGTTGGCGAGCCAGTTCGCTTCGGGCTCGTTCCAGCGCAGGTCGCGATGGCCCGCTTGCAGGAAGACGCGCAGCGGCTTGCGGGGAACGCCGGGGATCAGTTCGGGGTAGGGGTTGCCGCCTGGCATCTGCGTGAAGCTGGACAGGTACCCGATGACGCGGCGGAACTTGTCCGGGCGCAGCCACGCCGCGGTGAAGGCGCAGTTGCCGCCGCTGCTGCCACCACAGATGCCCCACCGGTCGGGGTCCTCGGCGATCGTGTACCGCTGCGCGACCTCGGGGATGATCTCGGCCAGGAGAAAACTGACGTACCGGTCGTCGAACGCGTCGTACTCGGCGTTGCGGTTCTTCGGGTCCCCGGCGTCGGGGAAGACGCCGGGATCGACGAACACGCCGATGGTCACCGGGATGTCGCCGCGGTGGACGAGGTTGTCCAGGACGATCGCGCCGCGGACCTCTCCTTCGGGATCCAGGTACCACCATCCGTCCTGGAACACCATCAGTGACGCCGGCTGTGCGGGGTCGTACCGGGCGGGCACGTGAACCCAGAACTTCCGGGACGTGCCCGGGTAGATCGCGCTGTCCTTCCAGCCGAACTCGATCGTCTCGCCGACAGGCACGCCGGGCTGGACAGCCGAGTCGGGGCCGTGGGCATAGCGAACGTCCGACTGGTCAACCGGAAGCGACTGGTAGGGCACCTCGATCGTCACGTGGGCCAACCTAGGAGAGATCACGAGCCGTCTCAAAGGGTTTGGTGCGCACGATCGCGACGCTGGAACTTGACGCGATCGGTCACGTCCTGTGGTGGCCGGAGGAACGACGAGAGGTGACGCCGCGTGCCGACATCGTGCGAGAGCCACCGGCGCAGGCTGGAGCGCGTGGCGCCGTTCAGATGGCTTCGGCCCGCTCAGCCTGTGCTTTGCCCCGGGGATCTCGCGCGCGGGGTCCTCTCCTACCTGAACATGCCCTGAGGAAGCGACAATTCGGTCCTGGGTGATCCCGCTGTCGGCGATCACCGCTGCCGAGAAGGAGGTTCTGGACGATGAGCGGAACGGTGACGGCGGTCAGCAGCAACGGTGAGTACTCGTTCACCAAGCCGAACCGGGAGAGCATCACCCTGCTCGCCGGGCTGGGCGTGGAGGGCGACGTCCACGCCGGTGTGACGGTCAAGCACCGCTCGCGCGTCGCGCAGGATCCCACACAGCCGAACCTGCGTCAGGTGCACCTCATCCACGAGGAGTTGTTCGCCGAGGTCGGCACGACGGGATTCCGGGTGGCGCCCGGTGAACTCGGCGAGAACATCACCACGCGCGGCATCGACCTGCTCGGCCTGCCCGTCGGCACGGTCCTGCGCATCGGTGGCGAGGCGGTGGTGGAGGTGACCGGCCTGCGCAATCCGTGCCTGCAGATCGACGCCTTCCAGGAAGGGCTGCTGAAGCAGGTCGTCGGCCGGGACGAGGACGGGAACGTCGTACGGAAGGCCGGGATCATGGGCATCGTGAAGGAGGGCGGTGTGGTGCGCCCCGGTGACGTGATCAAGGTGGAGCTTCCGGATGGGCCGCACCGGCCGCTGGACCGCGTCTGAGCCCTGGCCCGCTACGGGAGTTCGCTACGCAGGCCAGTCAAGGTCGGACATGTCGAGAACGAAGCGGTAGCGGACATCGTTGTGGCGGAGGCGGTCGAGGGCCTCGTGCACGCGCGATGAGGGGAGCACCTCGACGTCGGCGGTGATGCCGTGCGCGGCGCAGAAGTCGAGCATGGCGGCGGTCGCGTGCCTGCCGCCGCTGCCCGCGGAGCTGAGCTTCTTGCGTCCCACCAGCAGGTCGGTGGTCTCCACGGTGACGGGGCCGAGGTGTCCGAGGTGGCTGAGCGTCCCGTCCATGGCGACCAGGCGCAGGTAGGGACCGAGGTCGTGCGGGGCGGAGATGGTGTCGATGACGATGTCGAACCGGTCGCGGGCGGCAGCCATCTGTCCCGGGTCGGAGGAGACGATGAGACCGGTGGCGCCGAGGCGGCGGGCGTCGTCGGCCTTGTCCGGTGAGCGGCTGACGACCGAGGTGTCGGCGCCGAGCGCCACGGCGATCCTGACTGCGAGATGGCCCAGGCCGCCCAGCCCC
This sequence comes from Streptomyces sp. UG1, assembly GCF_049974585.1. NCBI lineage: Bacteria > Bacillati > Actinomycetota > Actinomycetes > Kitasatosporales > Streptomycetaceae > Streptomyces > Streptomyces sp. UG1. The sequence goes on from NZ_JBNGGG010000009.1 coordinate 101,346, forward strand.
GCCACGGCGACGTGGGTCCCGGGCCCGGCGTCGAGGGCGTGCAGTGGTTCCCAGACGGTGATCCCGGCGCAGAGCAGAGGCGCGGCGGCGGCCGGGTCCAGCGCGGCGGGGAGCGGGTAGGCGAAGCGGTCGCGGACGACGTACTCGCGGGAGTAGGCCCCCAGGGTCGTCGATCTGTCGTGCCGGTCGACGCCGCCGTAGGTCAGGGTCGGGAAGGCGTGGCAGAAGTTCTCCTGTCCGGCCCGGCACATGGCGCACTCGCCGCACGAGTCGACGATGTTGCCCACTGCGACCGGGTCGCCGACGGTGAACCGGGTGACCGCGGGTCCGGTCTCGGTCACCACGCCCGTGAACTCGTGCCCCGGCACCAGCGGCCGGCCCCCTTCACCGGACCGGGCGCTGTCGATGGCGTGCACATCGGTGTGGCAGACACCGCAGTAGTCGACCCGGACGGCGAGGTCGTCGGGGCGCAGGTCGCGCCGTTCCAGCGGTGCCCGCCGCAGGGGCGGCGACGGGTCTTCCGCGTGCTCCTGCTCCTGCACCTGCCAGCCGACGGTGCTCCTCATGACGCCTCCATCAAGACACTGAGAAAAGAACGCTAAGAAGATCAGACAGATCAGACAGACTGTTCGGTCTATCAACGTAGGTGCATCCGAGCCCGTAGGCAAACCAACTGTTCTGTCTGTTAATCTCCAGGCATGGCTGATCAGCCCCTGAGCACGCGTGGAGCCGCGACGTACCGGCGCATCCTCGATGTGGCGACCCAGGAGTTCGCCGAGCACGGGATCGCCGGTGCGCGCGTCGAGCGGATCGTGGCCGGGGCGCGCACCAACAAGGCGCAGCTCTACGGCTACTTCGGCAGCAAGGAAGGGCTCTTCGACGCCATCTTCTTCGGCTCGCTCGAGCGGATCATGAATGTCGTCCCGATCGACGCCACCGACCTCGCGGACTGGGCCGTACGCCTCTACGACGAGTATCTCCGCCGCCCCGACCTCATCCGACTGGCCACCTGGGCACGCCTGGAGCGCCGCCCGGCCGGCCATCTGGTCGACGACCCCGACCGCCTCGACGACCCCAAGCTGCGCGCCATCGCCGAGGCCCAGGCCGCCGGTCTGGTGCGCCAGGGAGACCCGTTCGACGTGATGGCCATGGTGATCGCCATGTCGATGGCGTGGTCTCCGGTCAGCAATGTCTACGCCGCGACCGCGCAGGAGCCCCCCGAACTGCACGAGCAGCGTCGGCTGATGCTCCGGGAGAGCGTCCGCCGCGCCATGACGCCCGAGCAGCGCTAGATTCCCACCGTGCATGAGAGCAACGGCCGTCGCGGGCAGGGGCGTTACGCCCTGACGGAGTCGGAGCACGGCCACATCTGGGGTGTCTGTGCCGAGGTGGAGGGGCTTTTCCGGGAACCCGGGCGCGGGACGTACGAACTCTTCGGCTGGGTGCCGGACGGCGGTGAGGTGCGCGGCTGGGTCGGGTGCCGGGTGTGGCTGGTGCCGGAGGACGGCGCGCTGGACGCATGGCTGCTGGAGGACGCGGAGAGCCTCGGACCGCACCCGCGCACGGATGCTCTCGTGCTCACTGGCATCGACGACTACCTGGGCCCGCCGGAGGGACACCGGGGTCCGGTCCGGCTGCACGACGGGTACCGGTGGCTGGGCTCGTGCCGGGAGTTCGCGCGCGTCCTGCCCGACGAGCAGGCCGCGCCCCAGCTCGTCCTGCGGGGCCTCGCACCGGGCGAGCGACTGCGGCGGGCGATGGTCACGGGCGCGCGGCGCGCGCTGGACCTGGACGAGGCCTGGCTGGAGATACGGGACGACAGCGGCGATCCGCTCACCGACCGGCTGCTGCGGCCCAGGGTCCGTTCTTGGCGCCCGTCCTCCCACGGGCCGGATCTGATGGACCTTGAACTCGACGGAGAGATCGACAGTCCCGTACCCGCACATGCCCGTCCCCTCTGGGACCGTTGGCTCGCCGGCCCGCCACAGACCCCCGGCCTCTGGGCCGGCCTGGACACCCGGCAGCGGGAGGCCTGGCTCGGGCTCGTCCGCGAGCGGGGCTGCCGGCTCGAGCACCGGAGCCGACCGGCCGGGCAGGTGTACGAGCTGGACGGCCGGCACATCACCGACGAGCCGGGCCTCTTCCTGGCACTCGGCGAGGCCGTCAACGGGCCGGGCGGCTACTTCGGCGGCTGCGTCGACGCCCTCGTGGACTGTCTGCGCGGCGACTTCGGCCACACCGCGCCGGCGACCCTGCTCTGGCGGGACGCCGCGCCCGCGCGCGAGCACCTGTCCCAGGTCCTGACCCCGCAGGGCGAACCGTACGACCTACTCGCCCTGGTGCTCGAAGTCCTGACCGAGGGCCGGATGCGCGTCACCTTCGCGTGAATCGGCGTCCGCCACCGGGTGTGTCCGGGCCGCGCACTGCGGTGATGACGCGGGCGGTCGCGGTTCCGATGGCCGTGTTGATCGCGGTCTCGTCCGCTTCCGGTCGGGCTCTGGTGAAAGACGGCGGCGGCGTACGTGCGGCCGTCCGGGCAGGTGACGACGCCGATCTCGTTGCGTACGACGCCGAGGAGGCCGCCTGGTCACGGGGCAAGGGTCAGTGGCCCGCGGCCCTCAACTCGCCCACCACGCGGGCCGCCACCGGCACCGGCACCCCGTGCCGCTCCGCCGCGCGCAGCAACGCGCCGCCGATGGCGTCCAGTTCGAGGGGGCGGCCGGACTCGGCGTCGCGTTGCATCGAGGACTTCGTGCCGTGCGGGAAGGCCTCGTAGCGGGCGAAGGTCCCGGCCGGGTCGGTGGGTCCGCCACAGGCGCCGCTGACGGCTGTCACCTCCTCGACGAGGGACGTCAACTCCTCGCGGTGGTGGGTGAGTACGTCGCCGATGGGGAGGGCGTAGCGGGTGGTGAGCAAGGCGAAGGGCGCCAGCAAGGACATCTTGGCCCACAGGGTTGCCGACTCGTCGGCGTGGACCCGGGTCGTGGGGCCGGCCGCGTCGAGGACCCGTGCCAGGGCTTCCAGGCGGTCGGCGGGGACCGGATCACCGGTGAGGTCGATCTCGGCGAAGGGGGTGCCGTGCTCGATCTCCCCCGGGGCGACGCGGGTCGACTCGGCGCGGATGGTGGCGGGGGCCACGCGGTCCGGGCGGTACCGGGTGCGGAGGGAGGCGGGGTGCTCCACGCCGTTCAGGAACGGTATGACCAAGGCGTCGCCCAGGGCTGTGGGCGGGACGCGGGTCAGGGCCGCCTCGAGGGTGGTCGCCTTGACCGCGATCAGGCAGGCGTCCACCGGTTCACGGAGCTCGGTGTCCGCCTCGACGTCGGCCCGGAAGTCGCCGAACACCTCGCTGCGGACGTGGATACCGGTCGTACGCAGGGCCTTCGCCGTGTCGTCGCCGGCCAGGCAGATGACGCGGTGGCCGGACCTGGACAGGAGAGCGGCGAGCAGGCCGCCTATGCCGCCGGGGCCGAGTACCGCCACGGTGAGTTCGTCGTTCGCCGTCATGCGCATCCTCTCGTCGGTCGGCCCCGCGTGCCGTGCGGTGGCCGCCTTGGACTCGATCATGGCATGCGGGGCCCTCCCCGAGGGAGACTGTTCTGCATGTGCCGCAGCATCAAGACACTCCGTCCGCCCGCGTTGCCCGAGGAGGCCACGCGGGAGGAGATCCGGGCTGCGGCCCTCCAGTACGTGCGCAAGGTCTCCGGCTTCCGGGCCCCGGCCGCCCACAACCGAGAGGTCTTCGACCAGGCCGTGGACACCATCGCCGAGGCCACGGCCCAGCTACTCGGCGGGCTGGAGGTACGAGGGGCGCCGGCGCGTAGGGCGGCCGGGTAGCCCGGGGCCGGCTGAGCCGGCCGGGAGACCGGAGGTCGGCCGGCCCGCCCAGCCGGTGGCGGTGGAACGGCCCGAGCAGCAGGAGCGGGCGCGTAGCCGATCACCGGCCGGGCGCGCCCGCGATCCGGAGCCCGCCAGGACCGCGAGCCCGCCGAGCAGATGGAGACGGCGACATCCGAGCCGGCCGGCTAGCGGCAGCTCCACCTGGGCGGTCGGAGCCGACCGAGGGGCGCGGGCCAGGACCGTGCAGGTACCCACAGCCGTGCACGTCCCCACAGCCGTGGAGGGCGCCACAGCCGTGGAGGGCGCCACAGCCGTGGAGGGCGCCACAGCCGTGGAGGGCCCCACAGCCGTGCACGTCCCCACAGCCGTGCAGGTACCCGTAGTTGTAGAGGTACCCGTAGCTGCAGAGGCACGCGTAGCCGTAGAGGACCCGTACCGTACGCCTACGCCTCCGCAGGCCCCCGCCGCACCAAATACGTAGCCCCCGCCCCCGCCGCGAACAGCGCCGCCACCGACACCCCGGTCGCCAGCCACGTCGCCCCCAGCCACTGGGCGCCGAAATAGCCGAGGGCCACGCTGTAGGCGGCCCAGGCCAGGCCGGCCAGGGCGGACCAGGGGAGGAAGTCGCGGGCGCTGCGGTGGGTGGCGCCGGCGCTCAGGGAGACCACCGAGCGGCCCGCGGGGGCGAAGCGGGCGAGGACGACCAGGGCGCCGCCGCCTCGTGCCAGGGCCGCGCCGAGACGTTCCTGCGCGGAGGACAGACGGCGGGAGCGGGCGATCGCGCGGTCCAGTCGGGCGCCGCCGCGCCAGGCGAGGCGGTAGGCGACCAGGTCACCCAGGACGGAGGCGGTCGCGGCGCAGAGCGTCAGGGCCAGCAGGTCGGGGACTTCACCGGGGACCTGTCCGGTCGCCGCGCCCGAGCCGGCCGCCGCGGCCGTGGCCGCCGTGATCACCAGGACGCCGCTGGGCAGGACCGGTACGAACACGTCCAGCAGCACCGACAGTGCGACCACCACATAGATCCATGGGACCGCCGTCAGCGAACCCACGTCCTCGAGCCCCTCGAGCACCGCAAAACTCCCCGTCTTCACCCCCGTGGCCAGACCGTGCCGCGACGTCGCGGGGGAGCGGCAGGGGCGGCCTATGACAGCCATACAGCGTACGCCGGTGGTGTGACAGGAGATTCATCGGGGGCTCGTGTGTTCGGCACAGCATGTTCACCCTGCTGCCCCCGGACGACGACAAACGGCGCCAGGCGGCAGCGTGATCTCGCGGGTGAGCCGCCGTCAGGCCGCGACCGGCCGCTGCTCGGCCGTCGTCCTGCCCGGTGCGCCGGAGCGCTTGGCGAACAGCCGGTCGACGCCGAACGCGCCGGAGCCGGTGAAGATCAGCAGGAACATGGCCCAGCAGTACATGGCGGCACCTTCGCCCTTGTTCTCGATGGGCCACAGGGCCTGCGGCTGGTGGACCTTGAAGTACGCGTACGCCATCGCGCCGGAGGCTATGAACGCCGCGGCGCGGGTGCCGAGGCCGAGCAGGACCAGGCTGCCGCCGACGAGTTCGATCACGGCGGAGTACCAGTAGGGCCAGGTGCCGGCCGGCGGGGTCTGGCCTCCGAACGTGCCGAAGAGCGTGTTGGCGCCGTGGCAGGCGAAGAGCAGGCCGACGACGATGCGGAACAGGCCGATGGCATACGGCTGGGCGCTGTTAAGGCGACCGGTCATGTGGGGGGACTCCCTCGGCTGAAAGGTCAACCGATTCCCTGTGAGGGAATGGTGTGGACGGATACTGAGCGGTAACCACACGCTAGGCAGTCCTAGTCGATGCTTGCAAGTTCAACATTCGGCCAGGTTTGAGCGCCGGAAACCTCCTCGGTCCCGGGAGTAGCCGCACGTAGCACCGCCCTCGCCACCCCATCAGCGTCCGAAAGTGTGACCGAATCCACACCGGGTCGCGCCCCTGCCGCCGTCACCCAGTGCACCCCCTCCGTGGGCACCCCGAACGCGAACCGCCGCGGGTGCGCCCGCCCCCGGCGGTCGATGAGCCGATACGGCCGCGCCGTCACGTCCAGCCCGCCGGTCTCGTAGCCGTCGACGAGGTGCGGCCGGCACTGCCCCTTCTTCAGCAGCCCGGCCAGCAGCTCGTCCGCCGTGCGGCGCAGGTCGGGTTCGGGTAGCCGCGCCTCTACGAGCGTCGTCGCCCGCACCGCCGAGCCCGGCACCTCGGGGGAGTGCGCCACCCAGGCCCCCGCCTCCTCCCGCACCTCAAGACGGGGCCCGAGCACTTCCGCCACACCCGCCTCCATCAGGGCCGCCAGCTCCTCCACGCGCCGCCGGGGCGGGCCGATGGACAGGAACGCGTTGAGCGGCGTGTACCAGCGGTCCAGGTGGTCCCGGCGCGAGTCGCCGCTCAGGCCGCCGTGGTCGACGATCAGCCGCAGCTCGTTGCGCAGGTCGCGCAGCACGTCCAGGGCCGACTTCAGCGGGCCGTGCACATTGCCCCGGGCGGCCTGCGCGGCGTCCTCGCGCAGATACGCCAGCAGCCAGTCGCGCCACTGCCGGGGAGTGGAGAAGTCGCACTCCGTGTACGGGCGCGAGACCCGGTCCCAGCTCCAGCGCTCGTGCCCGGGGACCCCGAACTCGTCGAGCAGCCGCACCTCCTGGGCGTCCCGATGGGGCACGGCGAGGAAGCGCTCGGTGAACTCCGGTCGCCGATCCCCCGGTATCAGCGCCGCGTAGTACACCGTCTCCACCTCCTTCGCCACCAACGGCCATATCTCCGCGAGGAAGTCGGGTGCCTCGCCCGAGTCCGCGCGCTTGCGAAAGCCCGCGATCACCTCCGGGGTCAGCACGAGTGGGAGATGGCGGCCGTACGGCCCCTTCGCGTTGTCGCCGCGCGCCTGGTACGGGATGCCGCGCCGCGAACCGGCGTACAGGCGCGGCTCGTTGCCGGAGGGGAGGTAGCGCAGGCCCTCGGCGTCCCGGGCGAAGCGGCCGCCGCGGCCGGTCGTCAACAGGGCCATGTGGTCGAAGAAGTTGAGGCCCAGACCGCGCAACAGCACCGGCTCGCCGGGGCCTACGGCGGACAGGTCGACGTCGGCCGGATTGGCGGGCGGGACGTACCGCAGGCCATGGCGCTCGGCGTACGCGGTGTGCCGGCGCTCGGTCGGGCCGGCGGAGGTCGGCAGATGGCCCTGCGCCAGCACCACGGCGGACAGTGCGGGCAGGACGCGGCCGTCGTCGAGGGCGAGCACCTGGCGGCCGTCGGGCGCGTCGTCGAGCCGTACGGCACGGGCCCGGTACGTCTCGACGCGCACGGCGGGAGGCGCCTCGCGCACGGTCTTCGCGAACACCCACTCCAGGTAACGGCCGTAGTGGGCGCGGGTCGGGTACTCGTCCGGGCCCAGCTCGCCCGCCGCCCAGTCGTACAGGCTGGGGCCGGGGCGGATCGGGCCCGAGCAGTCCACGCTGTCGTCGGTGAACAGGGTGACCTGCGAGGACACCGTGTTCATCAGCAGCTCGGACGACTGCCCGGTCCGCCACACCTGCCCGGCCCCGGGCGGCGCCGGATCGACCACATGGACGGTGAGGCGTGCCCCGGGCGGCAGAAGCTCGCGGGCGGAGGCGCACAGCCGTTCCAGAACACTCGTGCCGCGGGGCCCGGCGCCGACCAGGGCGACGGAGACCGTGGGGGAGGCCGGGGTCGGTGCGGAGGTCGGTGCGGTCAAAGGGGTGACTCCCGGGCGTGTGGGGCGCGGAGCGCTCCGCGGAAGCGGACGGTCCGGCTCATCATGCCGTCGGGAGTGACGTTGACCGGGCGTCGGGGTGGGCGAGTGTGGGATGCCTCACGAGCATCCCGTGCCACGCCGGTGGCAAGCGGTCGGAACGGGGTGAATGTGGGGTGAGTTCGGACTTCGCGGTGGGTTCGGGGGGCTTCGGGTTCGTCGGCGGATGCGGGTTGTGTGTGGCTGGTCGCGCAGTTCCCCGCGCCCCTTGAGGTTGGCTGCACCGCTGCCAACCCAGGGGCGCGGGGAACTGCGCGAGCAACCCACGACAACCCGCGGCCGCCAACGCACCGAACACCCCGAGCTCTCAGGCGCCCCGCCCCACCCTCACGGCACAAGCTCCGACTCCGCCACCACCCGAAGCCGCGCAGCGCCCCGCGCCTGCTCCAACCGCAACCGCGCCGAACGCCCCCTCAACGTCAGCGTCATCAACTGGTTGCCGAACCACGGCCCACCCGTCCGACGCCAGTCGATCGGCGGCTTCGGACACCCCCCGTGCCCGGCGAACCGGCGGCCCAGCCGGCGCGCCACCCCGCTCCAGCCGAAGCGGAAGCCGAGGCGGACCGCCAGGTGGATGGCGTTGTGGACGGGGGAACAGGTGAGTTGGAAGACGCGGGCGTCGGGGCCCTCGCCCTTCGGCCAGGCCGGCTCGGCCACGTACGCGTGGTGCACGTCGCCGGACAGCACGCACACCGTCGCCGGTGCCCCGGGCCCCGATCCGGCCTCGGCGATCAGCGCCGCCAGCGCGTCGAAGGACGGCGGGAACGCCGCCCAGTGCTCCAGATCGGCCCGCCGCCGCAGATCCTCCCCGAACCGCGCCCAGCGCTCCCCGCGCTCACCCCGGCACAGCGCCGCGTTCCAGCCCTCGGCGTCGTGCACCAGGTGCGGCAGCAGCCAGGGCAGGGACGTACCGATGAGGAGGTGGTCGCAGGAACCGGGGGCGTCGAGCGCCTGCTCGCGCAGCCATCGCTCCTCGCCCGGGTCGAGCATCGAGCGCCCGCCCTCGTCGAGGACCCGGGCCGCCCGCGTGTCCACCATCAGCAGCCGCACCCGCCCGAAGTCGCGCCGATAGCTCCAGCGGACCGACTCCGGGTCGGCGTCCGCCCTGCTCGCGAAGGAGCGCAACGCGTCGGTGCCGTCGGGGGTTTCGCGTACGGCGGCGTAGAGCGGGTCGGTGGCCAGCTCGGCCGGGGAGAGGTTGCCGAGGTGCTGGTGCACCCAGTACGACATCAGGCCGCTCAGCAGCCGCTCGCGCCACCACGGGGTGGCCCGCATGTCGGCGAGCCAGGCGGCGGAGGTGTTCCAGTCGTCGATGACGTCGTGGTCGTCGAAGATCATGCAGCTCGGCACGGTGGACAGCAGCCAGCGCACCTCGGGGTCGAGCCAGGACTCGTAGTAGAGCCGGGTGTACTCCTCGTAGTCCGCGACCTCGTAACCCGGCGGGTCGCTCAGGTCGCGGCGGGCGGCGAGCCAGCGCCGGGTCGCCCGGGAGGTGTTGTCGGCGTACACCTGATCGCCCAGCAGCACCAGTACGTCCGGGCGCTCACCGTCCGGGTCGGCCGCGATCCGGCCGGCCAGCGTGTCCAGGGCGTCCGGGCCGACGGGGTCCTTCTCGTCGGCGGGCGGCGCGGCCCAGCGGCAGGAGCCGAAGGTGAGGCGGACGGGGTCGTCGGCGGACGGGGTGCGGATGAGCGAGGGCGGGAACGGGGAGCCGGCGAGCGGCCACACGCGCGTGCCGTCGAGGAAGACCTCGTACGGCTGCGCCGTGCCCGGGGTGAGGCCGGTCACCGGGATCAGGGCATAGTGGTGGCCCGCGATCTGGAAGGTGCGGGACTCGCCGCGGGCGCCTCCGGCGCCGCGCACCTCGGCGGTGCACGGGCGGCTCGCCTCGACCCAGACGGTCGCGGACGATCCGTCGACGTACCTCAGCAGTGGTCCCAGGCGCAGCTCGCCCACGTCATCGCCCTCCTCCGTCGCCCCGTACGGTACGGAACGACGGAGGAGAACGGGGAGGTTCCGGGCCCTGCCTGATCGCCGGAACGATTCAGCAGGCGTTCAGGTAGTTCGTCAGCGCGGACTTCTCCGCCGAGTCGACCGAGAGGTCGTAGTAGTACTTCACCTGGACCCAGGCGCGGACGTAGGTGCAGCGGTAGGCGGTGCGCGAGGGCATCCACTCGGCCGGGTCCTTGTCGCCCTTGGCCTGGTTCACGTTGTCCGTGACCGCGAGGAGCTGCGGGCGGGTGAGGTCGTTGGCGAAGGACTGGCGCCGCGAGGTGGTCCAGTCGCCGGCGCCGGAGTCCCAGGCCTCGGCCAGCGGCACGAGGTGGTCGATGTCGACGTCGGAGGCGGCGTACCAGGTGGCGCCGTCGAACGGGGAGTACCAGCTGCCGCTGGTGGCGGCGCAGGTGGAGCTGGTGACGACGTTCTCGCCGTCCCGCTTGAGGACGGTCTCACGAGTGTTGCAGGAGCCGCTGATGGTGATCCAGTGCGGGAAGAGGTCGCGGCTGTAGCCGGTGCGGTTCTCGGAGGCCACGGTGAGCTGGGCGAGGTAGCCGCGGGCGGTGGCGGCGCTGACGGGGGTGGGGAGCGCGGCGGAGGCGGTCGGGGCGTTGAACAGTGCGACGGAGGCTATGAGGCCGCTGAGGGCCGCGAGTATGCCGACCCGGCTGGCCCGTCGACGCGCGTAGAGCTTCGACATGCTGACTCCCTTGGGAGGTGGGGATGTTGGCGTGCGAGCGAGGGAATGCTCGCGACGCGGCGTTGCGGGGAGGTGTGCGTCGGGTAAGAAGCTAATGACGCGTACATGACGCGACAAGGTTTACCGCGAAACGATCACGTACGATGGACGGCGCAGAAGGGGAGTAGCTCTTCGCCGGACCGTCGACATACTGCTCAGCCCGTCTGAGCCGGCGCCCGGAGGCGGACCTCGTTCACGAGGTCGGCCAGCGAGACCTTCGGCAAGCAGTGCACTGACCGTGTGCTGCCGTGCCGAGGTGTCTTCGCAGGATGTACAGCACTCTCGGTGGGGCAGCCCCGACCGATTGAGGAACCTTGATCAGCTTCACCGTGACGGCGGTCGCCTTCGGCGTCGTCTTCCTCGCCGAACTGCCCGACAAGACCGCGCTCGCCGGGCTCGTCCTCGGTACGCGCTATCGCGCCTCCTACGTCTTCGCCGGTGTCGCCGCCGCGTTCGCGCTGCATGTCGCCCTGGCCGTGGCGGCCGGCAGCGTGCTGACGCTGCTGCCGCAGCAGATCGTGCAGGCGCTGACGGGCGTGCTCTTCCTGGGTGGCGCCGCCGTACTGCTCATGAAGAAGGACGAGGACGAGGAGGAGATCCGCAAGCCGGAGAACCAGTCCTTCTGGAAGGTGTCCGGGGCCGGATTCATGCTCATCCTGGTCGCCGAGTTCGGGGACCTGACGCAGATCATGACCGCGAATCTCGCGGCGCGCTACGACGATCCGCTGTCGGTCGGCATCGGCGCGGTGCTGGCGCTGTGGAGCGTGGCGGCGATCGGGATCCTCGGCGGGAAGGCGCTGATGCGGCGGGTGCCGCTGCGGCTGATCACCAAGGTGGCGGCGCTGGTGATGCTGGCGCTGGGCGTGTGGAGCCTGTGGGAGGCGATCTCCGGCTGAGCCGAGTTGGGCCGGGCCCGAGCCGGTTCGAGCTGAACGGTCGGTGAACGATTTCCGGAGGCGGTGGCGCGATCGGGGATCGGTTTTGTACCGTGGGGGAACAAAGTGGCTCCCGCCCGTTTTCCCTGACCGGCGGGCGGGACCACCTTGTCCCGTCCGGGGGGCGACCTCTGCACCCCCGTGTCCCTCGCCTTGGAGCTGCCGATGCCGGCCACCGCGACCACCGTCCTCACCGCTCGTGCCCTTCTCCTCGACATGGACGGCACGCTCGTCAACTCCGACGCCGTCGTGGAACGGATCTGGCGTCGCTGGGCCGAGCGGCACGGACTGGACGCGGACGAGGTGATGAAGGTCGTGCACGGACGGCAGGGGTACGCCTCGATGGCGCTGCTGCTGCCCGAGCGGCCGATGGAGCAGAACCACGCGGACAACGCGCGCATGCTCGCCGAGGAGACGGCGGACGTGGAGGGCGTCGTGCCGATTCCGGGGGCGCCGGAGTTTCTGGCCGCGCTGCGGGGGTTGCCGCATGCGCTGGTGACGTCGGCGGATGTCGCCCTCGCCACGGCTCGGATGCAGGCGGCCGGGCTGAGGATGCCGGGTGTGCGGGTGACCGCGGAGTCGGTCGGGGCGAGCAAGCCCGACCCCGAGGGGTTCCTGAAGGGGGCGGCCGAGCTGGGGATCGCGCCGGAGGAGTGTGTGGTGTTCGAGGACTCCGGGGCGGGAATTCAGGCGGGGCGCTCCGCGGGGATGCGGGTGGTGGGGGTTGGGCCTCGGGCCCGGTTGCATGAGCCGGATGTGGTGGTGGCTGATTTGCGGCGGGTTCGGGTTGAGGTTGGGGATGGGGTGGATGGCGGGATGCGGGTGGTTATCGCCTGAGAGCTCGGGTCGTCTCGTCGTTTGGCGGCTGCGGGTCGGTCGTGGTTGCTCGCGCAGTTCCCCGCGCCCCTGGGTTGGCGGCCGCGAGGCCAACCTCCAGGGGCGCGGGGAACTGCGCGACCAGCCACACACGACCCGCAGCCGCCATCGAACCGACCGCCCCGAGCTCCTGGGCGAACCAGCTCACGGCTCCGTCGTCTCCGACTCCAGCCTCTCCCTGGTCTCCAAGTCGTACACCCCGTACTCCTCCCGCTGAATCCCCCGCGCCCACTGATACCGGCTCACCGCATCCTCGACGCCCTCGTTGTACGTGCCCTTCGCCTCTTTCGTGTACAGGCCGAGCTGCGTGAGGCGGAGTTCCAGTTCGGTGACCTCGGGGCCCCGGTCGCCCCGTTGGAGGACCGGGGGCGCGGGCTCGCGCGCGGCGGACTCCTGCAGGGAGTCGCCGGGCGGCGCCTCGGTCGACGGCGGGGCGCTCGTCGGTTCCGTCGGGCGGGCCGGGGCCGACGCCATCGTGCGGGACGGGGACGGTGAGGCGGCGGACGGGTTCTCGGTGGAGGGCTGCTTGGAGGGCGAGGGCGATGCCGGCCCCGGCTCCGTCGGCGTCGCCGTCTCCGACGTCGCGGAGGGCTCCGGCGTCGCGCTGGTCGGCGGGGCCGGGAGGCTCGCCCGTGCGTCGCCCGGCAGGGCCGTCTGCCGCTCCGGCGCCTCGTAGCTGAACATGCCGCTCGCCAGGGCCGCCGCCGTGACCACGGCCACCAGCGCGCCGCCCGCGCTGAGCAGGATCGTGCGGCGGTGGCGAGGGGCACCCGTCGGCTCCTCGGCCCTGGCCGGCTCATCCTCGTCGTCCGGCGTCGTGTCCAGCTCGAACAGGCTCAGGTCCTGGGCGCTGGGTGTGGGCGCCGAGGGTGCCGGCGGGGCGGCCGACTCCGGTGACTGCAGGGGGCGAAGCCGCATCGTTTCCGCGGCGTCCTCGTCCTCCAGCTCCACGTATGGCCGTATCCGCAGCGGATCGAAGTCCTCCGCCGCGGCCGCCTCCGCCGTACGGGCGTCGCGCAGGGCGTCGGACACGCGCTCGCGGCAGCCGCACGACGGGGTGTTGTCGGCCGCTCTCGCCGCACCGCACTCCGGGCACATGCGGCCGGCTCCCTCGGTTCCCCTCGGCTCTGTCACGCGTTCGTCCCTCCCCTCGCGAAATCCCCAGGTTATGCAGACGTCCCTCACGTCATCTCCCCAAGCCCCCGGAAGGGGACATTCCAAAGGGACTCGACAGGCCATAACGGGACACAGCGATCACGATGGAGGGGGTATTGAGGGCGGTAACGAGACCTTTGGGAGGTCTTCATGGCCGGGGACGCGCACGGCAGGCCGCGGCATGTGCGTGACGCGCAGCCCCCCGAGCGACGGGGTGAGGCCCCCGAGAACGTGGCCGGCAACGCCCTCGTCTCCATCGGCGCGCTGCTGCTCGGGATGCTGCTCGCCGCGCTCGACCAGACGATCGTGTCCACCGCGCTGCCGACCATCGTCAGCGACCTCGGCGGACTGGAGCATCTCTCCTGGGTCGTGACCGCGTATCTGCTGGCGTCCACGGCCGCTACTCCGCTGTGGGGCAAGCTCGGTGACCAGTACGGGCGCAAGCGGCTCTTCCAGATCGCGATCGTGATTTTTCTTGTTGGCTCCGCGCTGTGCGGGATGGCGCAGGACATGACCCAGCTCATCGCCTTCCGGGCCGTTCAGGGGGTCGGGGGCGGCGGGCTGATGGTGCTGTCGATGGCGATCGTCGGGGACATCGTGCCGCCTCGGGAACGGGGCCGGTATCAAGGGCTGTTCGGTGCCGTGTTCGGGGCGAGCAGTGTGCTGGGGCCGCTGCTCGGCGGGGTGTTCACGGAGCATCTGAGCTGGCGGTGGGTGTTCTACATCAATCTGCCCCTCGGGATCGTCGCGCTCGCCGTCATCGCCGCCGTGCTGCGGATTCCGCGCCGGGCGACCCGGCATGTCATCGACTATCTGGGGACGTTCCTGATCGCCTCCGTCGCCACGTGTCTGGTGCTGGTGGCCTCCCTCGGGGGGACGACCTGGGCGTGGGGGTCGGTGCAGATCGTCGGGCTGGCCCTGCTCGGGGTCGTGCTCGCCGTCGCGTTCGTGTCCGTGGAGCGGACGGCCGCCGAACCGGTGCTGCCGCTCAAGCTGTTCCGGGTGCGGACGTTCACGCTGTCCGCGGTCATCAGCTTCATCGTCGGGTTCGCGATGTTCGGCGCGATGACCTATCTGCCGACGTTTCTCCAGGTCGTGCAGGGGATCAGTCCGACGATGTCCGGTGTGCACATGCTGCCGATGGTCGTCGGCATGCTGCTGTCGTCGACCGGGTCCGGGCAGATCGTCAGCCGCACCGGGCGGTGGAAGGTGTTCCCCATCGCCGGGACCGGGGTCACCGTGCTGGGGCTGCTGCTGCTTCACCAGCTCGATGTGGACAGCTCCACCTGGGAGATGAGCGTGTTCTTCTTCGTCTTCGGGGCGGGGCTCGGGCTGGTCATGCAGGTGCTCGTGCTGATCGTGCAGAACGCCGTGTCGTACGAGGATCTCGGTGTCGCGACCTCCGGGGCGACGTTCTTCCGGTCGATCGGGGCGTCGTTCGGGGTCGCGATCTTCGGGACGATCTTCGCGAACCGGCTGGACGACGAGTTGGTGGCCGCGTTCGAGGGGGTTCGGCTGCCGGAGGGGGTCTCGCTGGCGGGGCTGGAGGGGGATCCGCGGCGGATCGCCGAGCTGCCGGAGGCGTTGCGGCCGGCCGCGTTGCAGGCGTACGCGTCGTCGATCACCGATGTGTTCCTGTACGCCGCGCCCGTTGCCGTCGTCGGGTTCGTGCTGGCCTGGTTCCTGCGGGAGGACAAGCTGCGGGGGTCTGTGACCGCGCCCGATGTCACCGAGACGCTGGCGAGCAATCCGGTCGAGCGGTCGTCGTACGACGAGGTGTGCCGGGCACTGTCGGTGCTCGGTACGCGGGAGGGGCGGCGGGAGATCTATCGGACGATCACCGAGCGGGCGGGGTACGACCTGCTGCCGGCGGCGAGCTGGCTGTTGCTGCGGATCAAGAGGTACGGGTGGGTGGAGCCGGGGGTGCTCGCGGAGCGCAGTTCCGTGCCGTTGCCGGTGATTCTGGATGCCGCGCGGCAGGTGGAGGAGCGGGGGCTGGCCGGCCGGGAGGGGCTGGAGCTGGTGTTGACCGAGAAGGGGCGGGAGGTTGCGGAGCGGCTGGCCCGGGTCCGGGAGGAGTCGTTGGCCGAGTTGCTGGGGGACTGGTGGGGGGCGGGGCGGCCTACGGATCTGGTTCAGCTTGTGAGGGAGTTGAACGAGGAGTTGTGTGGGTGCGAGAGGGAACAGCCCGGTGCGAGTGGTAGTTGAGCCGAGATGCCTGCGGCGGCCCGTTGCGGTTCGGTGGGGGTGCGCGTAGCGCCTGCGGGTGGGTTGTGGGTCGGGGACGTGCCGGGGGGTGTCCGTCCTCGGCCGGGCGGTTGCCGTCGGGCAGGGAGGTGCTGTTCGTTGACGCCCGCCGCTGCGGGCGGACACCCCCCGGCACGTCCCCTTCCCGCCGTACGCGGCTTCCCCGCCGTGGGGGCTTCAGTGCAGGGGCTTGCTGAACCAGTGCTCGGCGTAGACGTCGTTGTTGTGGGGTGGGGTCTCCTTGTAGCCGAGGCGGGTGTAGAGGGCTCGGGCCTCGCGCAGGTCGTGGCGGGTGTCCAGGATGATGCGGGTGGCGCCGAACGTGCGGGCCGTGTTCTCGGCGGTCCGGATCAGGAGTCGGGCGCCGCCCTTGCCGCGCAGGGGCTCGTGGATGAAGACCCTCGTCAGTTCGGCGGTGTTGGTGTCCAACATGCGGATACCGGCCGATCCGGCCGGCTCGCCGACGTGGCGGGCCACCAGCAAGCTGCCTTTCGGGGGCTGGAGTTCGGGGAAGGTGTGGGCCGCGATCTCCCGTTCCAGTTCGGCCGGGTCGGTGCGGTGGCCCTGGTGGAGGAGGTAGTAGCGGTCGCTGACCTCCGTGTAGTACGCCCGCCAGAGGGCGGTGGCCACGGGGGAGTCGGGGGGTTCCGAAGTGATGGTCCAGGTCATGCCGACCGGTGCCGTTCGCGCCACTGGCGTGCGATCTCTTCCACGTCGTACGGCTTTCGGCCCAGGGGAGGGCCGGGGGGGCGGCTTGAGGAGCATGTCGCGGATCTTGGTGTTGATGTCCGTGATGATCTTGCGGGCCGCCCGCTCCGACGGTGCGGCATGGGCGGCTAGTAGCGCGTCCTCCGCTTCCTTGCGCAGGGCCAGGGCGGGGGGCAGGACCGACAGGCCCTCGCGGGCCATCTTGCGTTTGACCCACCACAGTTCGTCGTACGGGGCTTCCAGGTCGGTCGGCAGTGGCTCACCGGCGCCGGGCAGGCGGTCGAAGTCGCCGCGTGTCTGTGCGTCGTGGATCTGCTTGTCGACCCAGGACTCGAACGGGACGCCGGGGAGCTTTCGCTCGGTCATGAGTTCATTGTGCCGGACGCGGTGGTGCCGGGCGATTTATTATGCGGCGTCGGTGGCCAAAGCGGCTGCCGCACAAGGACGTTTTCGGGAGGGGCGCTCGTGCTCGAACTCACCATGGCCGCCGTGTCCGCGGCGGACGAGGGTGCCACGGCCGGCATGCTCATGGCCGACGCACCCAGCGAGCCGGGCGCCACGCTGCGGGTCGGCCGGGACAAGCAGGTGTGCCGGCTCTCGACGCCGGACGACTGGCTGTTCGTGTCCCGGGTCCACCTGGAGTTCCTGTGCGGTCCGGACGGTGGGTGGCAGGTGAGCTGGTTGCGTGGCTCGCAGGCCGATCCGTCCTCCGAGGTGCGGCTGACTGTGGGCGGGTACGCGCAGCCGATCGGCTACGGCGGGACGGTGCCGCTGCAGAGGGGCGGCAGCGGCGAGATCGTCATCCACGACCGCACCGCACCTCGCAGCGTCAACGTCGGCTTCTACCACGAGGCCTGAGCGCCCTACGCCAGCACCCGCGCCAGCGCGAAGCCGTCGTAGCCCTTGCCGCCCACCGTCTGGATCGCCGTGCCGCTCAGCCTGGGGTGGCTGCCGATCATTTCGATCGCGGCGCGGGTGCCCCGGACGTCGGGTGCGTCGGTGTCGGCGTCGACCACCCGGCCGGCCCGCACCACGTTGTCCAGGACGATCAGACTGCCGGTGCTGGTGAGCCGGAGCGCCCACTCGACGTAGTGCGGGTTGTTGGCCTTGTCGGCGTCGATGAAGACCAGGTCGAAGGGGGGCGGGTTCTCGTCGGCCAGCTTGGGCAGCGACTCCAGGG
This sequence comes from Streptomyces sp. UG1, assembly GCF_049974585.1. NCBI lineage: Bacteria > Bacillati > Actinomycetota > Actinomycetes > Kitasatosporales > Streptomycetaceae > Streptomyces > Streptomyces sp. UG1. The sequence continues at coordinate 118,808 of NZ_JBNGGG010000009.1, forward strand.
CCGGGCCGACCCGCACCTCGACGACCTTGTCCAGGCCCGCCCGCGCGATGTTGCGGGTGGCCACCTCGGCGTGCTTGGCGTTGTACTCCAGCGAGATCAGCCGGCCGTCGGCGGGCAGGGCGCGGCCCAGCCAGATGGTGCTGTAGCCGGCGAGCGTGCCGATCTCCAGGATGGTGCGGGCGCCCTGGATCTCGGCGAGGAGCTTCAGGAGCTTGCCCTGGGTCGGCGTGACGTTGATCATCGGCAGCTCCGCGGCCTCGCTGTCGCGCAGGGCCGCCCGCAGGGTGTCGTCCTCGGGCGAGAGGTGGGCGGTGAAGTACGCGTCGACGTCGTCCCAGACCTGCGACTCGCTCATCGGCTTGCCTTCCGTCAGGTTAGTTAGAAACGCTAAGGAGATTCATTCAGGAATGTAGTCACTTGTGCCACTCCCTGCCGGGAATTACAGGATGGTGGATTCGGGTGCGGCCCGTCTCCCGGAGGCGGGCGAAACGGTCGCCGACTATCGTCATGCGGACAAGAGGACAACAGGAGAACGGGCGTCAGGTGAATCGGGGGTTGCCTGCGTCTCTCCCCGGGGGTGGTGCGAGCCGCACAGGGTTCGCGAGGATTCTCACGCGGGGACGACCGGGGCGGGAGGCCGACGAGGCGTGGCGGATGCGGGACACGGTGGGCGATCGACGCAGGCCCTCGGGGCGACGGCCGTCGGTGCGGCGCGGGCACGGCTGCGGGTGGCACGGCTCGGACTGTGGCTGATCGCCGCGATCCTCGCCGTCCGGCAGGTGGCCGTCGTCCTCAGTACCCCGCGCGGCGAGCGGCTGACGGACCTGGAGACCTGGGTCGGGCCGAACGGCGTCCTGCATGTGAAGGGTTCACTGTACGACTCGACGCAGTTCACCGGTACGCCGTTCGGCGGGCTCGTCCTCAAGCCGCTGACCCGCGCCGCCGAGCAGGCCCTCGGCTGGGGCTGGACCTTCGGCACCCTCCTGCTCGTCGCCGCCCTCGGCCTGGTCGCCGCCCGCGCCCTGCCGCAGCCGGTCGGCCGGCGCACCTCGCTGCTCGCCGCGCCCGTCGCGATCAGCCTGCTGATGCTGTCGCTGCCGGTGCGCAACACCCTCTACCTCGGCCAGACCAGCATCATGCCGGTCCTGCTCGTGCTGCTCGGCTGCTTCGCCGTGCGCGGCGAGCGCGCCAGCGGTGTGCTCATCGGCCTCGCCGCCGCGCTCCAGCCGACCCTGCTGCTGTTCACCCCGCTGCTGTGGTTCACCGGCCGCCGCCGGGCCACGCTGGCCACCGGTGCCACGTTCGCCGCGTGCACGGTGGCCGCCTGGGTGGCGATGCCGAGTGACTCGTACACCTACTGGGTGCACCACATGGCCGGCGTCGGTCTCGGCGGGCGCGCCGACGACCTCGCCAACCAGTCGCTGCACGGCGCCCTGCTGCGGTTCGGCCTGAGCGGCCCGCTGGAGGTCGTCCTCTTCCTGCTGCTGGGCGCCGCCGTCGCCGTCCTCGCGCTGCGCCGCGCCGTGCGCTACGCCCACGACGGGCAGCTTCTGCTGGCCGTGGCCATCACCGGCTGTGCCGCCATCGTCGTCTCGCCGACCGCCTGGCAGCACCAGCTCCTGTGGGTGCTGCTCGCGGTCGTCGGCCAGGTCGGCAGACGCGCCGCCGACCGGTATGTGTGGCCGGTCGCCGTCGTGCTGATCATGACGCTGCCGGCGCGGATGATGGTGCCGGACAAGGTGGTGCTGCACCCCCTGCGCGCCGACCTCGTCCTGCTGGCCGCGATCGCCACGGCCGCCGTCGTGCCGTTCCTGTCGCGCACCTCGCCCTACTGGCAGACGCCGATCCCGACCCAGTACGCCGACAAGGTCCCCTCCCGCTTCCGGCACATTCCCCTGGTGCCGTTCCTGCGCAGGGTGATCAGCCGTCCGAACCTGCTGTTCGAGCTGCTGCTGATCCGGGTCACGTACTACGCCTACGCCCAGATCCGCCTGGCCGCGGCCGGAGAGTCGAGTTCGGCCGGCCGGGTCACCGCCGAGGAGCACGGCGCGGAGATCCACTCCATCGAACGCGCCCTGAACATCGACATCGAGTACTGGGCCAACCACGCCGTGGTGAAGGTCGACTGGCTCCGGCAGTTCTTCGACTTCTACTACGAGTCGTTCCACTTCGGCGTCCCGCTCGCGATACTCGGCGTCCTGTACTGGCGCCGCCCCGTCGACTACCGCTGGGCCCGTACCGCGATCGGCTTCGCGACGGTGTTCGCGCTGGTCGGCTTCTGGCTGTATCCCCTCGCCCCGCCCCGTCTGATGCCGGGCCTCGGCTTCATCGACACGGTCAACGGCCCGCAGGACTTCACCAAGCCCGACTACGGCACCCTCACCGAGCTGACCAACCAGTACGCGGCGATGCCGTCCCTGCACTTCGGCTGGTCCCTGTGGTGCGGCCTCGTCGTACTCATCCTCGCGCCCCGATGGTGGATGAAGGCCCTCGGCCTGCTGCATCCCCTGTTCACGCTCACCGCGATCGTCGTCACCGCCAACCACTGGATCCTGGACGCGGCCGGCGGCGCGGCCGTCGTGGGCGCCGGCTTCGCGATGACGTACCTGTTCCAGGGCCCGCGCGCCCGCCCGTCGGCGGCACGGGTGAAGCAGCAGCTCAGCAGCGACGACGCCCCGGCTCCGCAGAAGGACCGTACTCCGAGCTGATCACCACATGCCTCACCGGAGGCGGGTCAGGACGCTGCGGGGTCGAGCTGGTAGCTGCCGTCGACGAGTTTCGTGCCCACCGGGCATTTCACCTTGGACGTTCCGGGGATCTGCGTCCAGGGACCGGTGACCAACCTGCCCAGGCCGGAGGGGGCAACACACTCCGCCCGGACCCGGAACTGGCCGGGGCCGCCCTTGCAGGTCACGGTGACCGTGTTCGTTTCGTACCCCGGGGATACGACACAGGCGGTGTGGGCCGGACTCTGCGCCTGTGCCGGTGCCACCGGCAGGAGGAACAGCGCCCCCGCGGTGGCGGCGACTCCCAGAGTGCGGCGCCCGGCGGCCTCGGCATGACGCAGGTGGCGGAACTTCACTGGTCTGTCCTTCCGTTCAGGGTGGGCGCCGTATCGTCCTCAGGCCCTGGCACAGAACCGGCCGCGGGCGAGGAGCGCCTCCTCGGGTGCTTTTTCGGTCGGGTCGACGGCTTCGCACATCACCACGCCCATCGCGGATCCGACCCAGGAGGAGAGGGAGCCCACGGCCTTGGAACCTTCGGCGCAGGTGACGGTCACCGGGGCGGTGACCGCTTTCACCGCCGCATATCCGACGTACGGTGTGCTCTCCGCGATCTGGGAGAGGAAGCTGTCGATCTCTGCCAGGCCCTCACTGAAGCCGTCAGTCACCAGGCCGACATCGTCATACTTCTGTTCGATTGCCGCGAGTACTGCCGCCTTGTCGGGGCCGCCGGGGCCGAAGTCCAGCCGCCACCTGGGGGGAGAGTCGACCAGGACGGTGCCGGTGCGGTCCCTTCGCGGATCCACCGTGCGTACGGCCGAGAAGGTCCAGGTGCCGCTGAGCGTGTCGAGCGGGATGTCGACCGCCCGGATGGTGCACCCCGCGTGCCCACCAGGACCGGATACCGCGTCACCCCCGGCCGTGGAGCAGCCCGTCACGGCCAGCGCCCCGGCGGCGGCCACGGCGGAGATCCTGAATGTTGTCTTCAACTGTGGCCACCTCGGTCTGGCCGAAAGGGCTGTTGGCCGCTCCACGCCTACCGAGCCGTTCAGCAGTAGTTGTTCTTCGCCAACGCGGCGTAGCTGCCCGACGGCTGCGTGACGTTACAGGCAGCCGCACCGGTCTCCAGGACGGTTCGGTAGCTCCGGGCGGTGCCAGTGGTGACCCGCATTGTGCCGGAGCCACTGGTGCACTTCCGCACCTTGTATTTACCGGTCACCTTGACCCGGCCCTGGTAAATGACGACGGACTGCCTGGGCTTGATGGTGGCGGTGAAGCTGATGCTGGAACTCGTCGTGGCACTACCGGACGCCGCGACCGACACCCCGGCGGTGGCGCCCAGCTTCGCGACGACAGGGCCCCCCTCCACCGAGACGCCGGAAGAGACCGTTATGCCCGCTGTGAGCGTGAGCTGCCTGGACGCCGTGCGGGAGGCGGTTGCGTTGCTGGTGGTTCCGTTGTAGTACCTCGAAGCGTGGGTCAGCTTCTTGGGTTTGCTGACGTTGCTGACGGAGATTGTCGTTCCGACCCATCCGTCACACGGCTCCGCCATGGTGGTGAAATCGCCGGCCGCGGCGGGCGGTGCGAGCATCAGGGCGGCGGACATCGCTGCCCCGGTGATGCCGACGACGGCTATGGCTTTGCGGGATCTTCTGGGCATTTCTGCTGCCCTCCTGGGGTGTTGGGTGCGGATACGCCGACAGTGCGCCCGCAATGGCCGGTGTCGGCCCCTGACGACGGTCACGGTAGCCCGGCGCGGTCGCCGACTGTGCCGGTCGTTTGCCCCACAAGGAACGGCCCAGCAGGGGGAGTTGATGTGTGTGGTAGCGCTGTCCGCGGGAGGTCAGCAGCGCCGCACCGGCTCCGCAGAAAGCCCGTACTCCGAGCTGATCCGGTACTCCCCGGCGGCCGTGACGGTGAGCCGCGTGAACTCGCCGTCCGGGGCGAGGCAGCCGCCGCCGTCCACGTGCAGCCAGGGGGAGTGGGCGACGCGCACGGTGACGGCGCCCGCGCGGGGCATGCGTACGACGACGTCGGCGCTGGACGTCGACACCACGCTCGCGGGCTCGCTCACCAGCGGTCGCGCGTCGCGCACCCGGTACACCCGCCAGTGCGCGTCCTGCCACACCGGCTCCAGCCACTCGGGCCGGTGCTCGCGTATCAGCTCGGCCTCTACCTTGGCGTAGCCGTCGGGCCTGCCGAGCGGGAGGACGACGTATCCCACGGCCCAGCGATCCAGCCACTGCCGGTAGGTCGCCGCCGAGAACGACCCGTCGTAGAACAGCCGCGCCCGCTCCATGTCGAGCTGCCGGTTCCAGCCGCGGGCCATGTTCACATGCGGGGCGAGCCCGCTGGCCTCGCGGTGGTTGCGGGCCGGGACGACCTCGACGCGGGTGTGGTCGGCGCCGAGGCGGTCGAGGGCGCGGACCACTCCGTGGGTCTCGGCGGCCCAGGTGGGCACGATCGTGGAGACGTACAGGTCGTCGGCGGTCTTCTTGCCGACCCAGGCGACCGAGAAGACCAGCGCGGCGACGAGCAGGTTGCGGCGCAGCTTCGCCAGGCGGGGCTGGGCGGCCAGGACGGTGAGGAGAGCTGCGGGCGCGAACAGCTCCGCGAAGCGCTCCACGTTGGTGCCTATGGGCGAGGGGATGAGGTACGTCAGGACGGTGCCCAGCGCGTAGACGGCACCGCTCCAGCGGGCGACGCGCCAGTCGCGCGGGGCGAGGAAGGTGACCGCCAGGCCCAGGAAGAACGGCGGCCATATACGGCCCGCGAACATGAGCTGCTCGCCCTTGAAGGGGAAGAGGAGGGTGATCACGCCGACCGTGAGCGCGGGCGGGAGGAGCAGGGCGAGGGCACGGGGGCAGTCACGGGTCAGCAGGAACGCGGCGCCCACGACCACCAGGAACAGCCCCGCCACCGGGCTCGCCATCGTCGCGAGGGCGGCATACGCGCCGGCGAGGACGATCCGTCTCTCCCGCGACAGCAGCAGACACGCGGCGAGTCCGAAGGCCACCCCGAGGGCGAAGGTGGTGCGGCCGGAGGCCACGTTGCACCACAGCGCGAACGACGCGAGCAGGGCCGGGCCGACGGGTCTTCGGAGCCCGTTCACTCGCGTGAGCAGCACGGCCGCGAGCCAGGTCGCCGCGAGCCCGGACAGCACGGTGACCGTGCGCACGCCCAGGGCCGCCATCAGATACGGCGAGATCAGGCTGTAGTTGGCGGTGTGCGTCCCGCCGTACCAGAAGAGGTTGTAGGCCGAGCCGCCGTGCCGCGTCACGAAGTCGGCCCAGGCGTCCTGCGCGGCCAGGTCGCCACCGCCGGTGGCGAGGAACAGGGCCCAGATCGCGTAGAGGGGGACGGTGGGGAGCGTGGCCAGGAGGGGGACGCGGTGACGGGCCCAGATGGTGTCCAGGAGCCGCTTGTGGGCAGGGGGCGCCTGCTGGGGAGCGCTCTCGGGCGCGCGGGTGCTGGTGAGTTCGGCTGGGGCCACGTGAGCGAAGACGTGGATTCGGGTGGGAGCGTTCACTGGTGGATGAGGGTGAACGAAGTATTTCCGCAGGAGCACTCGAACCAGATCGACTTGCCGCCCCCCGACACCGGATCCACCCCCCACTTGTCGGCCACCGCGTCCAGCAGCACGAGCCCCCGCCCGCCCTCGTCCTCCGGCCCCGACTGCGCGGGCAGCACCGGCAGTTGACCGAACCCGTCCGCCACCTCGACCCGCACCCCGCCCGTCCGCCGCAGGATCAGCACCTCACAACGCCGGTCCGGCACATGCCGTACGACGTTGGCGACCAGCTCGGTCACGCCCAGCTCCACGGCGTCGGCCAGTTCGCGCATGCGCCACTCGGCCAGCAGCGAACGGGCGATGGCGCGGATGTGCCGGGCCGAGTGTTCGCCGACGGTGAGGCGGAGGCGGTACTGGGAGCGGAAGGGGGCCAGGTAGGTGGGGGGAATGTATGCGTTCACGGTACGAGCGTGACGTCGCGCAACTACTCTGGGCTACCGAACGGACACAACAGGTCCCGAAGTGGGCCGAGTTGCGAGAGGGGCCGCCGCGTGACCCACATCAACACCCTCGACCCGGGCGCCTCGCCCCTCGACTACTACGGCTTCGAGCTACGGCGGTATCGGGAGGCCGCCGGACTGACTCAGAAGCAGCTCGGGGGCGTCGTCTACTGCACCGGGTCGCTGGTCGGCCAGATCGAGACAGCCCGGAAGCTGCCGACGTTGCAGTTCAGCGAGCGGGTGGATGTCGCGTTGGGGACGGGTGGGGCGCTGTCCCGGCTGCATGAGCTGGTGATGCGTAGTCAACTTCCGGCCTGGTTCCAGCAGGTGGCGGAGTTGGAGGCGCGGGCGGTCGAGATCTGCTCCTTCCAGGACCACATGGTTCTCGGTCTCCTTCAGACCAGGGCATACGCTCGTGCTGTGCTTGGTGTGCTGGACGACACCGACCTTGACGACCGCACTGAGGTACGGCTGGCCCGTAAGCGCATCTTTGAGAAGCAGGACCCGCCGGTCTTCTGGGCAATCCTCAGTGAGGCAGCGCTATACCAGGAGATCGGCGGCCGGGAGACCATGCGTGAGCAACTCGCCCACCTGTTGTCCTTTGAACACAACCCCCGCGTAAACATTCAGGTGTTGCCGTTCTCGGCGGGCGCGCACGCGGGGCTGACAGGCGCGTTTGACCTCTACCGGTTTGCTAGCGACCCGACCATCGTCTACACGGAGAGCTATGGCAGCGGGCATCCGACCGTGAATCCGGACACCGTCAAGGACTGCTCGCTCCGATACGATCATCTCCAGGCCGCCGCCCTGTCCCTCAAGGACTCGGCGGATCTCATCCGGCGCGTGATGGAGGAACGCTATGGAGAACAAGGCGATTCCGGCGGGGACCCCGTGGCGTAGGTCGTCCTACAGTAGTGATCAGGGTGGCCAGTGCGTTGAGTGCACGCCGCTCGGCGCGCTGGCCTGGCGTAAGTCTTCGCACAGCGGCGACCAGAACGTCCAGTGTGTCGAGTGCGCGACCACCGGCTCCCTGACCTGGACCAAGTCGACGCACAGCGGCGACCAGGGCGGCGAGTGCGTCGAGATCGCCGAAACCCCCCACATCACCCTCGCCATCCGCGACTCCAAGAACCCGGCGGGCCCGATCCTCACCCTCGACCCCGCCGCGTTCACCACGTTCGTCTCCTGGGCCGCAGCCGCCGAATAGCACCATGGACTGGCTGCCGCTGCTCTCCACCCTGGCCGGGGCCGCGATCGGCATCGTCGCCACTCTCATCGCCGATCGGAACCGGTGGAAGCGCGAGGATGCCAAGGAAGCCCTTCGGCTGCGGCTCGACATCTACACGCAGTACACCACCACCGTGAAGGTCCTCGGTGAGACCCTGCGGGCCTTGGCCGAGCGAGAGCACCCTTCCGACGACGAGCGGGCGCTGGCGCTGCGCGAGGCCTTTCGGGACTCCGGCATAGCCACCGCATCCGAACGGATGTGGCTCATCGCGCCCCAACCCGTCGTCAAGGCCTCCAACAGCGTGTTCCACTGTCTGCGAAGCATCTGCGACGGCTACGTCGACGGCACTGCCGTCAGCAGTCCAGAGGACCGTGCCCGCTGGGAGGCGCGGGGCAAGGCAGCCGCCAGGATGCGCAAGCTCATGCGTGAGGATCTCGGCGTCGGTCCACTCGCCGAACGCCACAGTCCCCGCGCGGAGGACCCGGTCGGACCGGCTACAGCCGCTGAATGATCGTCCCGGTGGCCAAACCGCCCCCCGCGCACATCGTCACCAGCGCGAACTCCTTGTCCACGCGCTCCAGCTCATGAAGCGCGGTCGTGATCAGCCGGGCCCCGGTGGCCCCCACCGGGTGCCCGAGTGCGATTCCGCCGCCGTTGACGTTCACCTTCTCCAGGTTCTGATCGAAGACCTGGGCCCAGCTCAATACCACCGACGCGAAGGCCTCGTTGATCTCGACGAGGTCGATGTCCTTCAACGACATCCCGGCCTTTCCGAGCACCGCGTTCGTCGCGTCGATGGGCCCGTCGAGGTGGAAGTGCGGGTCGGCGCCCACCAGCGCCTGCGCGACGATCCGGGCACGGGGCCGTAGTTTCAGGGCGCGTGCCATCCGTTTCGACGCCCACATGATCGCCGCCGCGCCGTCGCTGATCTGGGACGAGTTGCCCGCCGTATGGATGGCCGTCGGCATGACCGGCTTCAGCCCGGCCAGCGCCTCCATGGACGTGTCGCGCAGGCCCTCGTCCTTGTCGACCAGGCGCCACATGCCCTGCCCGGCACGCTGCTCGTCCTCGGTCGTCGGGACCTGGACGGCGAACGTCTCCCGTTTGAACCGCTCCTCCGCCCAGGCGGCCGCGGCCCGCTCCTGGGAGAGCAGTCCGAGAGCGTCGACGTTTTCGCGCGTCAGGCCGCGGTGGCGGGCGATGCGCTCCGCCGCCTCGAACTGGTTGGGCAGGTCCACGTTCCATTCGTCGGGGAACGGCTTCCCGGGCCCGTGCTTGGACCCCGACCCCAGCGGCACCCGGGACATCGCCTCGACGCCGCAACTGATCCCGACGTCGATGACGCCCGCCGCGATCATGTTGGCGGTCATGTGCGACGCCTGCTGCGAGGAGCCGCACTGGCAGTCGACCGTCGTCGCCGCCGTCTCGTACGGCAGGCCCATGGTCAGCCAGGCGGTGCGCGCGGGGTTCATGGACTGTTCGCCGGCGTGGGTCACCGTGCCGCCGACGATCTGCTCGACGCAGTCGGCGGGGATGCCGGTGCGGCCGAGGAGTTCGCGGTAGGTCTCGCCCAGGAGGTAGGCGGGGTGGAGGTTGGCGAGCGCGCCGCCGCGCTTGCCGATGGGGGTGCGTACGGCTTCGACGATCACGGGTTCGGCAGCCATGGGTGCGGATCCTCTCCGAGGCGCTGCGGAACTAGTACGTGTTCTAGTTCTGAGTGCAGTTTGCTGACGGAGGCTGCCTTACCGCAAGGGTCGTGCGGGCAATTGAGGGCTCCATGCCTCTTGCTAGTTGTAGAACCCGTTACTACCGTCTCGGCGATCCCTCCTAGCTGATGGACCGTCAGGAGCTGCTCATGCCCTGTCCCGCGCTTCCCGACGGGTTCGACTTCACCGACCCCGATGTGCTGCACCACCGCGTGCCCCTCCCGGAGTTCGCCGAGCTGCGCCGCGCCGAACCGGTCCGCTGGATCCCGCAGTCGGGCAATGTGGCCGGGTTCCAGGACGGCGGCTACTGGGCGGTGACCCGGCACGCGGACGTCAAGTACGTGTCGACGCACCCGGAGTTGTTCTCGTCCACCCTCAACACCGCGATCATCCGCTTCAACGAGCACATCGAGCGCGATGCGATCGACGCTCAGCGGCTGATCCTGCTGAACATGGACCCGCCCGAGCACACCCGGGTCCGCCAGATCGTCCAGCGCGTGTTCACCCCGCGCTCGATCCGCGCCCTGGAGGAGCGCCTGCGGGAGCGGGCGCTGGCGATCGCCGCGAACGCCCGTGACCGCTCCGGCCCCTTCGACTTCGTCACCGAGGTCGCCTGCGAACTGCCCCTCCAGGCCATCGCCGAGCTGATCGGCATCCCGCAGGACGACCGGGCCAAGATCTTCGACTGGTCCAACAAGATGATCGCGTACGACGATCCCGAGTACGCCATCACCGAGGAGGTCGGGCAGGAGTCGGCCACCGAACTCATCGCGTACGCGATGAACATGGCCGCCGACCGGAAGGAGTGTCCGGCGAAGGACATCGTCACGACGCTGGTGGCGGCGGAGGACGAGGGCAACCTGCGCTCGGACGAGTTCGGGTTCTTCGTGCTGATGCTGGCGGTCGCGGGCAACGAGACCACCCGCAACGCCATCACCCACGGCATGCACGCCTTCCTCACCCACCCCGGACAGTGGGAGCTGTACAAGCGGGAGCGGCCGGCGACGGCGGCCGAGGAGATCGTCCGCTGGGCGACGCCCGTCGTCTCCTTCCAGCGCACGGCCACTGAGGACACGGAGTTGGGCGGAAAGCGCATAAGGAAGGGAGACCGGGTAGGAATCTTCTATGCCTCGGCGAACCACGACCCCGAGGTCTTCGAGAATCCCGACACCTTCGACATCACCCGCGACCCCAATCCCCACCTCGGCTTCGGCGGTGGCGGCCCCCACTACTGCCTGGGCAAGTCCCTGGCGGTGCTGGAGATCGACCTGATCTTCAACGCGGTGGCCGACGCGATGCCGGACCTCCGACTCGCCGGCGACCCGCGCCGCCTACGCTCCGCGTGGATCAACGGTGTGAAGGAACTCCAGGTCAGCACCGGCTGACCCGTCCCGAGGGAGGCAGGAGCACCCCCTATCCCTACGCCCCGTTCCTGCCTCCCCCGAGACGGGCGACACTCACCCCGCGAGCACCGCGGCGACTCTGACGGCCATCTCCTCGTCCGTGGTCAGCGGGGTAGGGGTGTAGTGCAGGACGAAGCGGACGCGTCCGTCACGGGTGGAGAAGACGCGGGTGCGATAGCCGTACACCTCACCGGTCTTTCCCCAGAAGGTCAGGCCGTTCACCGTCACCTTCTGCAGCCCCATGCTGTAGCGCGCCGGGCTGCCGTCCAGCATGCGCACGCTGTCCGGCGGCAGGGTGAAGAGCTTGGCCATGGCGTGGGGCGGCAGCAGCGCGCCGGAGAACAGGGCCCGTTGGAAACGGAAGAGATCGTCGACCGTCGAGACCAGCTCGCCCTCGCCCCAGGTGCTGGACATGTTGAAGACGGTGACGTCCTGGAGGGTGCCGTCGGCCATGCGCAGGTAGCCGTGGAGGTGCGGGCCGTGCAGGTGGGGGTCGCCGCCCGGCAGCAGGGTGTGCCTCAGCCCCAGAGGTTCCAGTACGCGGGACTTGATCACCTCGCCGTACGGCCGTCCCGTCAGCCTCTCGACGAGGAGTGCGAGGAGGACGTAGGAGATGCCCCGGTACTCCTGCTTGGTGCCGGGCGGGAACTTGAGCGGGCGGTCGGCGGGGATCGTGCGGATCCACTGCTCGGGCGTCCACTGGTCGAAGCGGTGGCGCAGGACTGCCTCGGGGGTGGAGTCGTCGGGCAGGCCCTCGTGGTCGGGCAGGCCGCTGGTGTGGTTGAGCAGTTGCCCGACGGTGACCCGCCCGAAGTGCGCCGGGAGCAGGTCCGCGAGGTGCCGCCCGATCGGTGCGTCGAGCTCCAGCCGCCGCTGCGCCCACAGTTGCAGCACGACCGTCGCCACGAACACCTTGGTGACACTCCCCGCACGGAATCTGTCGGCGGGCCGCGGGCGGCGCCCGCCGGCGATGTCGGACACACCCGCGGTGCCGTACCAGTGCTGCTGCCCCTGGGCGACCCGTAACTGGGCGGAGACGGACGGGGGATGCGCGAGATCGGAGATCGCGGCCTGGAGCGCCTCGATGTCGAGCGAACGACCGGCGGGGACGGCTGCCGCCGGCATTGCGCGGGACGCCGCACCGGAGGCCGTGAGAAGGGCCGCGGCGGCCACGGAGCCGCGGACCAGGGAACGTCGGGAGATCCACTCGGATGCCATGGATCACAGCCTGCCGACAATGCCCGCCCGGCCCATCGGGGATGTCCCCGGTCCGCTCCCGGACGCGGCCCTTAGGGCACGCCACGACGGGCGCGGCGGACGGTTGCCGTGATGAAGCAACGGCTCAGTACCAGCCGTTGGCCTGCCAGAAGCCCCAGGCGCCGCACGGGCTGCCGTAGCGGTCCTTCATGTAGTCCAGGCCCCACTCGATCTGGGTGGCCGGGTTGGTCTTCCAGTCGGAGCCGGCCGAGGCCATCTTGTTGCCCGGCAGGGCCTGGACCAGGCCGTAGGCGCCGGAGGAGGCGTTGGTGGCGCTGACGTTCCAGTCGCTCTCGTGGTCGACGATGTTCGAGAAGCACTGGTACTGGGCCGAGTCCGAGATCATCTTCTTCGCTATCGCCTGCGCCGAGGAGGCCGACGAGGTCGACGAGGCCGAGGTCGTCGCGGCCTGCGCGGGGGCGGCGGCGAACAGCGTGCCGGCCGTGGCGGCGGCCAGGGCGGCGCCGGCGAGGGCCTTCTTCGGGGCGGAGGCGCGGCGGAAGAGGGAGACAGCGGACACGGAGAACCCTTCGTCGGGGACAGTCGGAGACATGCGTCGGCGCCGCGGCCCTGTGGGCACGTCGGCGCCGTGCGACGTCGTCAACAGAAGCAGGTCGGGATGGTGTCCGCAATGAGTGCTTTTGCTAGTTGTGGTCGTATGTGGGGGAGCTGCTTGCTGTGTGAGCTGGCTCTCAATGCGCAGGTCAGGGCCTGTTATGGCGTGTGCATGGCGTCTGATTTGCACCACTACGACGGATCGTAGGTGAAGCGGGTCACGTGGGGTGCTTCACCTTGTGGGCGCCTCGAATGTGACCGCGCTCTCGAACGCCGCGCGGCGCGTGGCCCGGCGCAGCGCCTTGAGGATCGCCGGGCCGAGGGTCAGGGTCAGCACGACGGTGACCAGCGCCCGGCCGAGGTCCCAGCCGAGCGAGGTCGCCAGGCAGTACGCGGCGAAGCGGGCCAGATTGCCCAGCGGCCCGGCCTCCGGGTCCGGCGCGATGTTCGAGCCGTCCCGCAGCAGATACGGCCAGCCCTGCATGTTCATCACCGTGCCGTAGGCGAAGGCGGCCAGGAAGCCGTATCCGGCCAGCAGGAACAGCTCCCCCCGGCCGCGCAGCCGGTCCGCGCCCGGCAGCAGCCCGGCGCCCATCGTGAACCACCCCATCGACAGCATCTGGAACGGCATCCACGGCCCCACCCCGCCCGTGAGCAGCGCCGACGCGAACATCGTCACCGAGCCCAGGACGAAGCCGAAGCCCGGTCCGAGGACCCTTCCGCTGAGCACCATCAGGAAGAACATCGGCTCGATGCCGGCCGTCCCCGCGCCCAGCGGGCGCAGCGCGGCACCGGTCGCCGCGAGCACCCCCAGCATCGCCACCGCCTTCGGGCCGAGCCCGGACTCGGAGATCGTCGCCGCGACGATGGCGACGAGCAGGATCAGCAGGCCGGTGAACAGCCAGGGCGCGTCCTGGGCGTGGGCGCTCACCTGCGAGGCGGGCAGCGCGAGAAACGGCCAGCCGAGGGCGGCGGCACCGACGGCGCTGACGAGGGCGAGGGCGGCTATGGAGCGGGGGCCGAGGCGGATGGGGCGGGACTGCCCCTGGGCGCCGGTCACGCCAGGGCCTCGCGTACCTGCGCGACCGTGAGCCACCGCTGCGGGGCCAGGATCTTGGTGACCTGCGGAGCGAAGGACGGGGAGGAGACGACCACGTCCGCGGTCGGGCCGTCGGCGATCACCTCGCCCTCCGCGAGAAGGATCACACGATCCGCCAGCTCGGCCGCCAGCTCCACGTCGTGCGTGGCCAGGACGATGGCGTGGCCCCGCGCCGCGAGGTCGCGCAACAGCGTCACCAGGCGGGCCTTCGCCGCGTAGTCCAGGCCCCGGGTCGGTTCGTCGAGCAGGAGCAGCGGAGGGTCGGCCGTCAGGACGACGGCCAGTGCGAGCGTCAGGCGCTGGCCCTCGGAGAGGTCGCGGGGGTGTGTGTCGTCCGCCACGCCTGGGAGGAGTTCGGAGACCAGGGCTCGGCAGGTGCCGGGTGCTGCGGCTGCGTCGGTGTCGGCGGTCGTGCATTCGGCGGCGACCGTGTCGGCGTAGAGGAGGTCGCGGGGTTCCTGGGGCACGAGACCGGCTCTGCCGACGGTGACCGAACCTGCGGACGGTTTGATGAGGCCGACCAGGGTGTTGAGCAGGGTGGACTTTCCGGCGCCGTTGCGGCCCATCAGGGCGATTGTTTCGCCGGGGGTGAGGGTGAGGTTGATGTGGTTGAGGGCTCGGATGTTGCCGCGGGTGATGGTGAGTTCGTGTACTTCGGCTGCGTGGGGGGTTTGGGGGGTGGGGGTGCGCCTGCGTTGGAACCAGCGGCGGGGGGTGGGTTCGCCAAATGGCTCGGGGGGTGCGGATTGGTGGCGGGTGCGGGTTTGTTGTGGCTGGTCGCGCAGTTCCCCGCGCCCCTTGAGGGCGCCACTGTGCCGTTCGTTGAGTTGTTGACGTAGGTCTGCCGCCTGTCGTCGGGCGTCTCGGACCGTCAGGGGCAACGGGGTCCAGCCCGCCAAGCGGCCCAGGTCCACCACCGGGGGATACACCGGGGATACGGCCATGATCTCCGCCGGCGTGCCGAGGATCGGGGCCTCGCCCGGTGCGGGCAGGAGGGCGATCTGGTCGGCGTACTGGACCACTCGTTCCAGGCGGTGTTCGGCCAGCAGGACCGTCGTGCCGAGGTCGTGGACCAGGCGTTGGAGGACTGCCAGGACCTCCTCCGCGGCGGGTGGGTCCAGGGCCGAGGTGGGCTCGTCCAGGACCAGGACGGCGGGGTGCGGGGTGAGGACCGAGCCGATCGCCACGCGCTGCTGCTGGCCGCCGGAGAGGGTGGCGATGGGGCGGTCGCGGAGGTCGGTGAGGCCGAGGAGGTCCAGGGTCTCCTCGACTCGGCGGCGCATGACGTCGGGGGCCAGTCCCAGCGACTCCATGCCGTAGGCGAGTTCGTCCTCGACCGTGTCGGTCACGAAGTGGGACAGGGGGTCCTGGCCCACCGTGCCGACCACGTCGGCGAGTTCGCGGGGCTTGTGGGTGCGGGTGTCGCGGCCGGCCACCGTGACGCGGCCGCGCAGGGTGCCGCCGGTGAAGTGCGGGACGAGGCCGCTCACCGCGCCGAGGACGGTGGACTTGCCGACACCCGACGGGCCGACGAGGAGGACGAGTTCGCCTTCCGGGACCTCGAAGTCCACGCCCCGGACGGCGGGTTCGGCGGCACCGTCGTACGTCACGGAGACGTTCTCGAAGCGGATCACGACGTCTCCTTGAGGGGCGCTGGGCTGATGAAGGCCGGGAGCAGGCCGATCAGGACGGCTGCCGCGGGCCACAGGGGGAGGGCGGGCGCTTCCAGGGGGACCACGCCGGGGTGCAGGGCCGCCGGGTCGCGGTCGGCGGCGAGGGTCAGCAGGGCCGCGACCGCCGCGCCGGAACCGGCGACCAGCCAGGCGCGGGCGTCCCAGCGGTCCGGGCGGTAACGGGTGCGCAGGGTGCGGCGACCGCCCAGGCGGAGGCCCGCCAGGGCGGCGGCGAGTCCGGCGAGGAGGACGGGCAGGCCGTACGTCCCGCCCTCGGCGGTCAGCAGGCCGTACGTTCCGGCGCAGACGCCCAGCAGGCCGCCGAGGGTGAGCGCGGTCGTCGTACGGCGGACCCGGGGCGGGACGTCGGCGGTACGGCCGTAGCCGCGCGCGTCCATCGCGGCGGCCAGGGCGACCGAGCGCTCCAACGCGCCCTCCAGGACCGGCAGTCCCACGTGCAGCAAGCCCCGGATGCCGGTGTCGGGGCGGCCACGGAGGCGGCGGGCGGCGCGCAGGCGCTGGACGTCGGCGATGAGATGAGGGGCGTAGGTGAGGGCCACGACCACCGCCACGCCCAGCTCGTAGAGGGCGCCGGGCAGGGACTTGAGGAGGCGGGTGGGGTTGGCGAGGGAGTTCGCCGCGCCCACGCAGATGAGCAGGGCCGCCAGCCGCAGGCCGTCGTAGAGGGCGAAGACGAGCGTCTCGACGGTGACCCTGCCGCCCAGACGGAGGCCCTGCGCCCAGTCGGGGAGGGGGATTTCGGGCAGGGTGACGATCACGTGGGTGCCGGGGAGGGGGGAGCCCAGGGCCACGGCGAAGACCAGGCGGATGAGGAGGACGGCGAGCGCGAGCTTGACGAACGCGGTGTAGGAGCGGGCCCACGGGGCGTCCGGGCGGCACGTCGCCACGACGTACGCCGAGGTGGCGATCAGGAGGGTGAGCAGGAGAGGGTTGGTGGTGCGGGTGGCCGCGGTGCCGAGGGCCAGGGCCCACAGCCACCAGGCGCCGGGGTGGAGTTGCGCCCCGGCCATTACGGTCGCCGCCGCCTTGCCTGCCAGATCGCTGCCGCTGCCAGAACGGCCACGGCGGCGATGCCCGCGACGAGGCCCAGCCAGGTGCTGCCGTCGCCGGAGTCGACCTCGGCGCTGTCACTGGTCGGCGCCGGCTCGCGGGCGTCGTCGTCCGACACCTGCTCGCCGCAGCCCTTCCGCGGATAGCCGGCGATCGCGCACAGCAGGGCGTCGGTGTCGTAGCGCAGCGGCTTGGCGACCGCGGCCAGGACCTCCGCCGTCGTCGCGTCGGGGGCCACCCGGGCGCAGGCCGTGCGGCGGGCCGGGGGCGTCTCGCCCGACGGGGCGTCGGCCGGCGTACCGAAGTCGAGGACGAGGGCGACCCGCTTCGTGCCGTCCTGCGCGGGTGTCCGGGCGCAGATCACCGCGAACTCGGCCGCGCCCCTCGGCTGCGCCGCGTCCTTGGAGTCCGCGCTCACCGCGAAGCGGAAGCCCTGCACGTCGCCGTCGGAGGGGCGGGCGGTGGCGGGGCCCTGGGTGGCGTAGATCCAGGTGTCGCCCTTGCGCTCCCAGAAGGACCAGTAGCGGTAGCCGGCGGCCTGGGCGGCCTGGGCCGCGCCGGTCAGGAGGACCAGCGCGGCGAGGAGAAGAGCGACAACGCGGCGGATCACTGCCGTCCGCCCTTGTTGCGGCCGCTCAGCAGGAAGCCGATGCCGATGCCGACGACCAGGAAGACACCGATGTACCACCAGGCGCCGAAGGGGTTGTCCCCGTCGTCCGTCTTCTCCCCCTTCTCCTCCTGGCCGGCTGCCTTCTGGGGTGCCGGGCCGGTCGCGTTGAGCTGCTTGACGAGATCCACGCCCCCGAAGTCGCGCGGGTCGGTGCCGGTGGCGTGGGCGGCGAAGATGAGCTGGGCGTAGGCGGCCGGGCCGCTCTGCTCGGCCCACTTGGCGGAGTTCTGCTCCAGCCAGCGCAGCGGCTTTTGGGCGGCGCCGGCACCGGACCGGGCGGCGAGCGCGACGACCGCGTCGGCCGTGTTGCCGTAGTCGGGCTGGTCCTCGGCGCCGGGGAGGGCGGACTTGAGGTGGCCGTCCTCGGCGAGGGCCCGGGTGAGGTAGGCGGCGCCGTTGGCCGCGGCCTGCTGCGGGGTCCGGTCGCCGCCGTCGGCGCAGGTCGCGTCGGAGGCGGTGGTGCCGGGGCGCACCACGAGCCCCTTGCCGAGCGCACCGAGGATCCCGGCGGCCGTGGCGTCGGCGTTGGCGACCAGGGTGCCCTTCTTGTCCGGCTGGAAGGCGAAGGCGCCGGCGCCGTCACCCGTGCACGGCAGGGCGAGTTCGACCAGGGCGTCGTACGGAGACCGCCCGCCCTTCACGACGCCTGCCGGCTTCTCACCCACGGCGGCGAGCGCGCCGATCACGACCGACGTCGAGTTGGTGTCGCTGGCCCCGACCGCCGCGTACCCCCACCCCCCGTCCTTGTTCTGCACGGACTTCAGCCAGGACACCGCCTTGCCGGTCGCGGCGTCGTGCCCACCGAGTGCGGCGAGTGCCTGTACGGCGGCGGCGGTGCTGTTGGTGTCGACGGGGGTCTTGGCGCCGCAGTCGGCGTCGGCGTCGGCGCGGTAGGGCGCGAAGGCGCCGTTCGCGCACTGCTGCCCCAGCAGCCAGTCCACCGCCCCCTTCGCCGGCCGCACGCCCACCGTGTCCTGCGCGAGCAGCGCGAGGGACTGCCGCCAGACGCCGTCGTAGGTCGGGTCGGTGCCGCCGTACAGCTCGGCGGGGTACGCCCGGGACGGCGACGTGGAAGGGGACTCGTCGGCGGCCGCGGCCGGCGCGGCCGCGCCGATCACGACGGCGACGGCGGCCAGGACCGCGGCGCTGCGGCGGACGTACATGATCGGCGGGTGCCCTTCCCTAAGGGGAACCGGGCAGCACAGGGAGGACCCCCGGCGGCTCGGCTCCGTATACCTCGACGGTGCCGTGCTCCGGCCGGCTGCCGGGCACGTGAGCCGGTCACTGCCCGTACGCGGAGATCCGGCTCACCGGCCTTCGACGACCGGTTCACGGTTGCGGGTCAGCGCCGGATTTGCACCGGCTTTCCCCCGTACGGGTGTGATGACGACGCCGACACTCTACCCGCCCGTAACCGGGACCCCGAGGGCCGCCTGTGCGGGCCGGGGTACGGTCCTCGCACGACGGAGGGGGCGGGGTCGGTGGGGCGACTGCTGGGGACGGGGCGCACGGCCGACGTGTACGAGATCGACGAGGCATGGGTGCTGCGGCGGAACCGGGAGGGCTACGGGGACG
Organism: Streptomyces sp. UG1; assembly: GCF_049974585.1. NCBI lineage: Bacteria > Bacillati > Actinomycetota > Actinomycetes > Kitasatosporales > Streptomycetaceae > Streptomyces > Streptomyces sp. UG1. The sequence continues at coordinate 137,779 of NZ_JBNGGG010000009.1, forward strand.
CGCTCGCCGAGGGCGCGGTGATGGCCCACGCACGCGCCCACGGCTATCCGGCGCCCCGGGTACGACTGGCCGACTCCTCGCGGACCGAGCTGGTGATGGAGCGGCTGCCGGGGCCGACGATGCTCGGGGCGCTGACCGGGGGGACACTGGGCCCGGACGAGGCGGGCGGCATCCTCGCTCACCTGATCCTCGCCCAGGCCGCCGTCGTCGCCGAGCCCGTCGCCGAAGCCGCCCGCTCCATCCTGACGTCCCTGCTCGCCGACCCTTCCGACCTCACGGAGGCCGGCCTCACCGAGGCCCTGCGCCGGCGCGCGGTCAATCCGACGATGACGCCGCGCGAGATCGAACTACTCGGTGACACAGAGGCGTTGATCCGTACGCTCATGCGCTGATGGCCCGTCAGGCGACGACGGCCACCGCGTCCACTTCGACCAGCACACCCTCCCGCACCAGCCGAGCCACAACCGTCGTACGGGCCGGAAGGGTAGGGCAGTCCGTGAAGAACTCCCGGTAGACGCGGTTGAACTCGGCGAAGTGGGTCCGGTCGGAGAGATAGCAGGTGCAGCGTGCGATCGACCGCCGGTCGCCGCCCGCCGCCGCGACGACGGCCTCGACGTTGGCGAGCACCTGTCGTGCCTGTGCCCCGAAGTCGCCCGGCATGGCACCGGTCGCCGGATCCAGCGGTCCCTGGCCGGACGTGAACAGCAGGGGCCCGCTGCGCACACCCTGCGAGAGCGGCGGCTCGCTGCCGTCGGGGAAGCGGATGAAGGGGGCGCGGTCGGTGTGGACGACGTCGAGGGCGCCGCGGCCCTGTCGTGGGGTGGGGCCGCCGAACGGGAGGTGGAGGGTCCGGGAGGTGAGCAGCCACTGGTCGGACACGCGGCGGAACGTGTCCTCGTAGTGGCCGACCTGGACCGGCGGGGCGGCCGGCACCATGCCGCCCGTCCAGCCTTCGACGCGGTACGTGGTGAAGTACGACGTCGCCTCGGCCGTGTCCTCCGACGTCACCGTGACCCGGATGTTGGACATGACCCGCCGCGAGAGCTTGTCCGCCGGCCGTGCGCCGAAGTACGCCCGCAGCGCCGCCCGTCCCTCCGAGCGGCGCCCGTCCCCCGGAGCAGGCCACTCCCACCAGCCGTCCTCGGTGAACAGCTCGGCGACGGAGGCCGGTTCGCCGAGGTCGAGGCGGTGGACGAAGTCGAGGATGACGCGCTCGCAGGCGCGTTCGGCGAGGAGTCGGTCCAACGGGGCCAAGGCGTTCGGCGTGTTCATGGTGACTGTTATACGGTCACGTACGTCACCGGCTCACTCCCCGCCACCGCCTCCGCCCGCCCCAGCTTCACCAGCCGTCGCAGGTGGGCCTCGGCCTCCGAGACCGCGATGTTCCGTGACCCGTAAGGGATCTGCTCCCAGGGCCGGTTCCACTCCATGCGCTCGGCGAGCTGCCAGGGGGTGAGGGGCTCGGACAGCAACGCCAGCAGTCCGGTGAGCCGTTCCTCGTGGTGGGCCAGCAACTGCCGTACGCGGGACGGGGCGTCGGTGAAGGGGTGCTGGTGGGCCGGGAGGATCTCGGCGGGGGTGAGACCGCCGACGCGTTCGAGGGAGGCGAGGTAGTCACCGAGCGGGTCGGTGACCGTCGCGTCGTCGGGGTCCTCGTACAGGCCGATGTGCGGGGTGATCTCGGGGAGTAGGTGGTCGCCGGAGAACAGGCGGCCGTGGCCGGGCAGTTGGGCCGGGTGGTCCTCCTCCAGGTGCAGGCAGACATGGCCGGGTGTGTGACCCGGGGTCCAGATCGCGCGCAGGCGGCGGCCGGGGAGGTCGAGGAGTTCGCCGGGGACGATCTCGCGGTCGGGGAGGGCGGGGGAGAGGCCGGGGAGTGTGCGGGGCCGGCCCGCCCGCAGGGGCGCGATGTGCTCCTCGGGGGCGCCGGCCGCGGCGAGCTTGGCCGCCATGTACGTGAACCAGCGCTCGGGGCGGGTTCCGCGCGCCCTGCGCACGATCGAGAGATCCGCCTCGTGCATCGCGATCCACGCCCCGGACGCCTCGCGCACCCGACCCGACAGGCCGTGGTGGTCGGGGTGGTGATGGGTGATCACGACACCGTGGATCTCCGCGACCGACGTGCCGCAGGCCGTCAGTCCCTCCGCGAGGATGTCCCAGGACGCCGGGTCGTCCCACCCGGTGTCGACCAGCACCGGGCCGCGGCCGGTCTCGACGACGTACACGAGGGTGTGGCCGAGCGGGTTGTCAGGGATGGGGACCTTCACGGACCGGACGCCGCCGCCGTGGTCGTACACCTGCGTCATGGGCCTCCCCCATCTTGGCTTCCCGTCCTGGCTTCGCCTCGTCCGCCGTCGGCCCGCCGCCTGCCCGCCCACGACCATTGCCCACTATAACTAGAACTGGTATCAGTTCTGAAACAGCGTCAGCTCCGCAGGAGGCGTCGGCCATGACCGAGCTCGTGGAACACGGACAGCTTTTCATCGGCGGGGAGTTGACCGATCCCCTGGGCAAGGACGTCATCGAGGTGATCTCGCCGCACACGGAACAGGTCATCGGACGCGTGCCGCACGCCTCGCCCGCCGACGTCGACCGGGCGGTCGCGGTGGCGCGCAGGGCGTTCGACGAGGGGCCCTGGCCGCGGATGAGCCTCGACGAGCGGATCGAGGTCGTCACCCGCATCAAGGACGGGATCGCGATGCGGCACGAGGAGATCGCGCGGGTCATCTCCTCCGAGAACGGCACCCCGTACACCTCGTCCGTGATGGTGCAGGCGCTCGCCTCGATGATGGCCTGGGACGCGGCGATCACCGTCGCCCGCGGCTTCCCGTACGAGGAGAGGCGCGACGGCGTGCTCGGCAAGCTGCTGGTGCGGCGCGAGCCCGTCGGCGTGGTCGCGGCCGTCGTGCCGTGGAACGTGCCGCAGTTCACCGCCGCCGCCAAGCTCGCGCCCGCGCTGCTCGCGGGCTGCTCGGCGATCCTGAAGGTGTCGCCCGAGACCCCGCTGGACGCCTATCTGCTGGCGGAGATCGTCGCCGAGGCGGGGCTGCCCGAGGGCGTGCTGTCGATCCTGCCCGCCGACCGCGAGGTCAGCGAGTACCTGGTCGGACACTCCGGTGTCGACAAGGTCTCCTTCACCGGCTCGGTGGCGGCGGGCAAGCGGGTCATGGAGGTCTGCGCACGCAATCTCACCCGCGTCACCCTGGAGCTGGGCGGCAAGTCGGCCGCGGTGATCCTGCCGGATGCGCATGTCGACACGGCCGTGGTCGGCATCGCGCCCTTCGCCTGGATGATCAACGGCCAGGCGTGCGTGGCGCAGACCCGCATCCTCGTGCCGCGCAGCCGCTACGACGAGTTCGCCGAGGCCTTCGCCGCCACCGCGGGTGCCTACAAGGTCGGCGACCCGCTCGATCCGGCCACGGAGGTGGGGCCGCTGGTCGCCGAACGCCAGCGCCGGCGCAGCCTCGACTACATCCGCATCGGCCAGGAGGAGGGCGCGAAGATCCTCACGGGCGGCGGGCGTCCGCCGGGCCTGGACCGGGGCTGGTACGTCGAGCCGACCCTCTTCGGCGACGTCGACAACTCGATGCGGATCGCCCGCGAGGAGATCTTCGGCCCGGTGATCTGCCTCCTGCCCTACGGCGACGAGTCCGAGGCCGTGAAGATCGCCAACGACTCCGACTACGGCCTGAGCGGCAGCGTCTGGACGGCCGACACCGCGCACGGCATCGAGGTCGCGCGGCAGGTCCGTACCGGCACCTACTCGGTGAACACCTTCAGCCTGGACATGCTGGGCCCGTTCGGCGGCTACAAGAACTCCGGGCTGGGGCGGGAGTTCGGGCCCGAGGGGTACGGCGAGTACCTGGAGCACAAGATGATCCACCTCCCGGCCGGCTGGGAGGCGTGAGGGGGCATGGGCGACCGCTGGCACGTCGAGGTCGACCGGTCGGTGTGCATCGGCTCGGCCCAGTGCGTCCACCACGCCCCCGACCACTTCCGCCTCGACGCCGGCCGCCAGTCCCATCCGGCCGACCCGGAGACCGACGCGAACGAGCGGATCCTGGCGGCGGCCGAGAGCTGCCCGGTGGAGGCGATCGTGGTCACGCTGCTGGGGAGCGGGGAGCCGGTGTTCCCGCCGGAGGAATAGGAAAAGTCCCCTTTGGGGGGTTTCATTTCGGACCGTGTGTCCTACCCTGAAAGTAGGCCTACGGGACGAGTGAGGGAGTTCGAACCGGAGTAGCCGACTCTGGCAGGAAGCAGACGGTTTCCGCCGGGGCCGACGTCGACGGTCCGGGCTGAGAGGCCTGAAAGTCGGAAGACCGAGAGGTCGGAAGACCGGAAGGCGACCCCTATCACCTGATCCGGGTAATACCGGCGAAGGGAACCCGTCTCGTAGGTCGTTGTCGTGCGTCCGTGGGGTCGTGGCTCATGCGTCCGCGGCTCACGTGTCCGTGGGTGCCGTCAGGTCGATCAGGCGGCACACCGTCTCGATGTCGATCTTCACCTGGGCGATCGAGGCGCGGCCCGACAGCCAGGTGATCAGGGCCGAGTGCCAGGTGTGCTCGATGACGCGGACGGCGGAGAGCTGCTCGGGCGTCGGGTTCTCCAGCCCCATCGCGTCCAGGATGATCACCGTGGTCTGCCGGGAGACCTGGTCGACCTCGGGGGACACGCTCCGGTCGGCGAACGTCAGCGCCCGGACCATCGCGTCGGCCAGATGCGGCTCGCGCTGCAGGGCACGGAAGGCGCGCATCAGCGTCTCCGCGACCCGCTCCGCGGCCGTCTCGCCCTGCGGGGGCTTCTTGCGCAGCGTGCCGTGCATGTGCTCGAGCTGGTCCTGCATCGTGGCGACCAGCAGATGCACCTTGGACGGGAAGTACCGGTACAGCGTGCCGAGCGCCACCTGTGAGGACTCCGCGACCTCCCGCATCTGGACGGCGTCGAAGCCGCCCCTGCTGGCGAGCTGCGCGCTGGCGTGCAGGATGCGCCGGCGGCGGGCCTCCTGCCGCTCGGTGAGGGGCGGTGAGGCGGGGCTCGCGCTACTGACTTCCGCAGGCATGGATCCCGTTCCGTGACAGTCGGTGAGGGTGAGTGACCGGACAGAGCATGCCAGGGCGACGGCCGTGGCGTGAATCACCCGATCCACCGCTCACAGCGGCGCTACCTGCCGGTAGATTCAGAGCCTCTTGAACGATCAAGTCTGAAACTTGTTCTAGATTAGCGTCCCGTCGTAATCTCGCGGGACAGAGCAGGGAGAAGGGGGCCTGGAGTGACCGCTGAGGCCAGGGAGGCCGGGCCCTCACAGGACCCCGCCGCCGACGGCGAGCGACCGCTCGACATCGCGCTTCTCACCTATAAGGGGAACCCGTTCTGCGGCGGCCAGGGCGTCTACGTACGGCACCTCTCCCGCGAGCTGGCCCGCCTCGGCCACCGCGTCGAGGTCATCGGCTCCCAGCCCTACCCCGTCCTCGACGAGGGCGCCGACTACGCCGACCGCCTCACCCTCACCGAACTCCCCAGTCTCGACCTCTACCGCCAGCCCGACCCCTTCCGCACCCCGAAGCGCGACGAGTACCGCGACTGGATCGACGCGCTGGAAGTGGCGACCATGTGGACCGGCGGCTTCCCCGAGCCGCTGACCTTCTCGCTGCGCGCCCGCCGCCATCTGCGCGCCAGGCGAGGGGACTTCGACGTCGTACACGACAACCAGACCCTGGGATACGGGTTGTTGGGAGACGTGGGCGCCCCCCTCGTCACCACCATCCACCACCCCATCACCGTCGACCGCAAGCTCGAACTGGACGCCGCGGAGGGCCGCCGCCGACGGCTGTCCGTACGCCGCTGGTACGCCTTCACCCGCATGCAGAAGCGGGTCGCGCGCCGCCTGCCGTCCGTGCTGACCGTCTCCGGCACCTCCCGCGAGGAGATCGTCGACCACCTCGGCGTACGGCAGGACCGCATCCACGTCGTGCACATCGGCGCGGACACCGACCTCTTCTCGCCGGATCCCTCGATACGCCGCGTCCCGGGCCGGATCGTCACCACCTCCAGCGCGGATGTCCCCCTCAAGGGGCTGGTCTTCCTCGTCGAAGCGCTCGCCAAGGTGCGCGCCGAGCACCCCGACGCCCACCTCGTCGTCGTCGGCAAGCGGCCCGAGGAGGGCCCGGTCGCGCAGGCGATGGAACGCTACGGCCTCGAAGGCGCCGTCGACTTCGTCAAGGGCATCTCCGACGCGGAACTCGTCGACCTGGTCCGCTCGGCCGAGGTCGCCTGCGTCCCCTCGCTCTACGAGGGCTTCTCCCTGCCGGCCGCCGAGGCCATGGCCACGGGCACGCCGCTGCTCGCGACGACGGGCGGCGCGATCCCGGAGGTCGCCGGGCGCGACGGCGAGACCTGTCTTGCGGTGCCGCCGGGCGACGCGGGGGCGCTGGCCGCCGGGCTGAACCGACTGCTCGGCGATCCGGAACTACGGGCACGGCTGGGCGCCGCCGGACGTGAGCGAGTGCTCCGGCACTTCACCTGGGCGCGGGCCGCCGAGGGCACGGTGGCCCGCTACCGCGAGGCGATCGCCGGCCCCACGGGCACGCCACCGAGCCGCCCCGCGGCCCCACACACATTCGCCACCCAGCAACTCGCCGCATCCAACCCCGAAAGCAGGGCCACGTGCTGACCGTCGACTTCTCCCGGTTCCCGCTCGCCCCGGGCGACCGTGTCCTGGACCTCGGCTGCGGTGCCGGCCGGCACGCCTTCGAGTGCTACCGGCGCGGCGCCCAGGTCGTGGCCCTGGACCAGAACGGGGAGGAGATCCGCGAGGTCGCCAAGTGGTTCGCGGCGATGAAGGAGGCGGGGGAGGCACCGGAGGGAGCCACCGCCACCGCCATGGAGGGCGACGCCCTGGCCCTCCCCTTCCCGGACGAGTCCTTCGACGTCGTCATCATCTCCGAGGTCATGGAGCACATCCCCGACGACAAGGGCGTCCTCGCCGAGATGGTGCGGGTGCTCAGGCCCGGCGGCCGTATCGCCATCACCGTCCCGCGCTACGGCCCCGAGAAGGTGTGCTGGGCCCTGTCCGACGAGTACCACGAGGTCGAGGGCGGCCACATCCGCATCTACAAGGCGGACGAACTGCTGACCAGGATCCGCGAGGCCGGCCTCAAGCCGTACGGCACCCACCACGCCCACGCCCTGCACTCGCCGTACTGGTGGCTGAAGTGCGCGTTCGGCGTCGACAACGACAAGGCGCTGCCGGTGCGGGCGTACCACAAGCTGCTGGTCTGGGACATCATGAAGAAACCGCTGGCGACGAGGGTCGCCGAACAGGCCCTCAACCCCCTGATCGGCAAGAGCTTCGTGGCGTACGCGACCAAGCCGCACCTTCCCCAGGTGGCCACCTCGTGACCACTCCCCGGACAGAACACCTCGTCCTGCCCGGGGTCCTCACCGCCGAGCAGGCCGCCGCGACCGTGGCCGGCATTCTCGCCGTACAGCGGGAGGACGGGGCGATCCCGTGGTTCCGCGGGCACCACCTCGACCCGTGGGACCACGTCGAGGCGGCGATGGCCCTGGACGCGGCGGGCGAGCACGCGGCCGCCGAGCGCGCGTACGTATGGCTCGCGACCCACCAGAACAAGGACGGCTCCTGGTACGCCGCCTACCAGGACGGCGCCTTCGACGACATCACCGACACCGGCCGCGAGACCAACTTCGTCGCCTACATCGCCGTAGGAGTCTGGCACCACTACCTCTCCACCGGCGACGACACGTTCCTAGACCGCATGTGGCCGTCCGTCCACTCCGCGATCGAGTTCGTCCTCCAGCTCCAGCAGCCCGGCGGCCAGATCGGATGGCGACGGGACGAAGACGGCACGGCGACGGCCGACGCCCTGCTGACCGGCTCGTCCTCCATCCACCACGCGCTGCGGTGCGCCCTGGCGATCGCCGAGCAGCGTGAAGAGCCGCAACCGGACTGGGAGTTGGCGGCGGGGGCGCTGCGGCACGCGATCCGCCGGCACCCGGAGCGGTTCCTGGACAAGGACCGCTACTCGATGGACTGGTACTACCCGGTGCTGGGCGGGGCGTTGACGGGCGCGGAGGCCAAGGCTCGGGTGGAGGAGGGCTGGGAGCGGTTCGTCGTCCCCGGGCTGGGGGTGCGGTGCGTGGTCCCGAACCCCTGGGTGACGGGAGGCGAGTCCGCCGAACTCGCGCTGGCCCTCTGGGCGATGGGGGAATCGGACCACGCGCTGGAGATCCTCCAGTCGATCCAGCACCTGCGGGACCCGGAGACCGGCCTGTACTGGACCGGATACGTCTTCGAGGACGACGCGATCTGGCCGCGCGAACTCACGACCTGGACGGCCGGGTCGCTGCTGCTGGCCGTCGCCGCGCTGGGCGGTGACGAGGCGACGTGCGCGGTGTTCGGCGGGGACCGGTTGCCGACGGGGCTGGATCCGGACTGCTGCGCTTGAGGGATCGGGGCGCTTCAGCGGCGGTGGATTCGGTGGGTCCGGTGGGTCCGATGGGTCCGATTGGCTATGGCGTGGCCCACGAACAGATACACCACCGCCGCCAGGCCGTAACCGGCCACGACCCTCGCCCACTCCTCGTCGAACGTGAACAGACCACGCACCACCCCGCCAGCCAGCGGGCCGCGTCATGGATGAACTGGACGAACTCGTTGGCGCGGTTCGCGTCCAGCAGATACATCAGAATCCACAGGCCCAGGATCAGGGCCATCACATCGGCGACGATCGCTATGACCGTGCCGGCCTGATTGGCACCCTTGCCATATCGAGGGGACATGCCCTCCGGGTAGCCCCTGGGGTGTGGCTGAAACCTCGTACGACGGGCTAGGAGTTGAGCTCGGCGAGTACCCGCAGGGTGTGGGGATCGGGCGCGAGGACCAACAGATCGGTGACGGGCCCCTTCCGCCACAACTCCAGCCGCTCGGCGATGCGTTCACGCGGACCAACGAGGGAGATCTCGTCGGCGAAGGCGTCGGGCACGGCGAGCACGGCCTCCTGCCTGCGACCACTGAGGAACAGCTCCTGAATCCGCCGCGCCTCCGCCTCGTACCCCATGCGCCCCATGAGATCGGCATGGAAATTACGGGCCGCGTGACCCATCCCGCCGATGTAGAACCCGAGCATGGCCTTGACGGGCAGCAGCCCTTCGGACACGTCGTCACAGACCTGGACCCGGGCGAGAGGAGCGACGAGAAACCCCTTGGGCAGCTCGGCGACCGCCTCCCCGTACACCTCGGGCCGGGACGGCGCCCAGTACAACGGCAGCCAGCCGTCGGCGATGCGGGCGGTCTGGGCGACGTTCTTGGGACCTTCGGCGCCGAGGAGGATGGGAAGGTCGGGGCGGAGAGGATGGGTGATCGGCTTGAGCGCCTTGCCGATGCCGGTGGCGTCCGGGCCGCGGTACGGATGGGAGTGGAACCGCCCATCGAGCGCGACCGGCGCCTCGCGACGGAGCACTTGCCGTACGACATCGACGTACTCCCGCGTGGCGGTGAGCGGCGACTTGGGGAACGGCCGCCCGTACCACCCCTCCACCACCTGCGGCCCCGACAACCCCAGCCCCAGCATCATCCGCCCACCGGAGAGGTGGTCCAGGGTGAGGGCGTGCATGGCGGTGGTCGTGGGAGAACGGGCGGCCATCTGGGCAACGGCCGTGCCGAGTCTGATCGTCGAGGTCTGGGCCGCGATCCAGGTCAGCGGGGTGAAGACGTCGGAACCCCATGACTCGGCGGTCCACACCGAGTGGTAGCCGAGCCGCTCGGCTTCCTGGGCGAGCGGTACGTGATCCGGGGAGGGGCCACGCCCCCAGTAGCCGAGTGCGAGCCCGAGCCGCATGCCCTGCCTCCTCCATCTGACGGCGCGTCAGCTAAGAGGGTGACTGTACGACAACGGCCCCTCACCGGGAAGGGCGAGGGGCCGTTGGAGCGCTGGTCTGGTACTCAGCCGCGCTGAATACCGGAGGTGTCCTGCAGCACACCACGCCGGCCGTCCTGCGTCTGCGCGACCAGGGCGGCGCCGCGCTGCTCGACGGCCAGGTACCAGGTGCCGGGCGCCAGTTCGGCGATCGGGGTCGGCGAGCCGTCCTCCGCGAACAGCGGCCGCGGCACGGGCACGGCGAACCAGAAGGGCGAGAAGTCCGCGGCGGGCGCGGGAGCCGGCGCCTGCGGCTGCCCCCCACCGAAGGGCTGCCCCGGCTGCGGCTGCCCACCGTAGGGCTGCTGCGGCTGCTGAGCGCCCGGGTAGCCGTAGCCGCCGGGGGGTTGGGCGCCGTAGGGCTGGGGGGTGGCGGGCTTGGGGGCGGGGAGGAGTGCGGCCTTGAGGGCCGGGACCAGCGGGGTGGCGATGGCGGCGGCGGCCATGACCAGGGTGGCGATGAGGGCGAGGATCAGGCCGATGCCGGCACTGACGTCCGGACCGCCGCCACCGACGTTGTCCGTACCGCCGAGCGGGTCGAAGACGTTCCCGAGCGCGGCCCAGGCGGCGAAGACCGTGAACGCGGCGCCGAACTGGCCGAGGTCGAGGCCGGCCACCTTGGGGACCTGCGGCAGGCCATGGGAGACAACCACAAGCGCAGCGCCGATGATGCCCGCGAGGACGACCCCCATGAGGACGGGTCCGCTCTCCCAGGAGTTGGGGAATTCGGCGCTGTCAGGGGCCCCGTCGACCGAGTAGATGTCGAGGAAAGACGCGATGAACAGCAACACCGCTGCTCCGATCACCACGCCGTCGCCTCGAGTGAGGGAGCGGATATTCACTTCAGGTCCTTAGTCAGTCGTCTCATCATCGGCATCGCTGGAGGCGTCGCTGTCACCCTGTCGCCGTCAGGCCCCGGTGTGAAGCGCGGGGGTGGCCCCTCATCGTAGGGACGACCTTATCGTCCGACCGACGAGGCTGTCCGCCGGGATCAGCCCGTGGACCACTACCCCCGCAGGAAACTCACGATTCCCTCAGAGATCCCTTGCGCCGCCCGCTGCCGCCACGCGCCGCTGGTGAGCAGTGTCGCGTCCTCGCGGTCGCGCATGTTGCCGCACTCGATGAACACCTTGGGAACCGTTGACAGATTGAGACCGCCGAGGTCATTGCGCGTGACGAGGCCGGTGCCGTCGCCGACGTAGTTGGAGGGGGCGCTGCCCGTGGTGCGGACGAAGGAGCCGGCGATGCGCTCGCCGAGGTCGCGGGAGGGGGTGACGATGGGGCCGGTGTCGGCGGCGCCCTCGTTCACCTCGGCGGGGAGGATGACGTGGAAGCCGCGTTGGCCGGTGCCCGCGCCGTCGGCGTGGATGGAGACGACGGCGTCGGCCTTCGCCTTGTTGCCGATCTCGGCCCGCTCGTCGATACAGGGGCCCCACGACCGGTCGCCGTCCTGGGTGAACTTGACCGTGGCGCCCTGCTTCTCCAGCAGTGTGCGCACGCGGTGGGCGACGTCGAGTGTGAACTCGGCCTCTGTGTAGCCGTCGTTGGTGGAGGTGCCCGTCGTGTCGCACTCCTTCCAGTTCGTGCCGATGTTCACCTTGCGGTTGATTTCGGCCGTGTGCTGGAAGTTGTTCGGGTTGTGGCCCGGGTCGATGACGACGACCTTGCCCTTGAGGGGGTCGGAGGTAGGAGTGGGGCCCGGAGGCTTGTCATCGTTCGTGGAGGAAGCCGTCGGCGGCGGGCTCGACGGGGACGCCGACGACCGTACGGCCGCAGTACCGGAACCACCTCCGCCGGCGGGGCCGCCGCCCACCGCCTCGTACACCATCCATCCGAGCAGCGCCCCGGGCACGAGCGCGGCGGCGGCCACGGTCAGAGCGCGCGGGCGGCGGCCTCGGCGGGGCTGGTGGGGATCGAAGTCCGGACCTACGTACGACACGCCTGCCACCTTACGGGCCGACCACGGCGGTGGGCGGAAGGCGCGGTCGAGGCACGCGGAGTTCAGATGGCTGTCCCTGAGGAGCAGCTTCGGGATCTTGCCTGGTACAGGAATGCTGTGCCGATATGGCGCGGTGATGCGGTACATGCCGGAGGGAGAGCGCGGGACATGTCGATAAGCGCCGCCGAAGCCAGGAGGTCCCTGCTTCCGCTCATCGAGCGTGTCAACACCGATCACACCCCTGTCAGGATCAGCTCGAAGAGCGGCGATGCCGTGTTGATGTCCGCCGACGACTACGACGCCTGGCAGGAGACCGTCTACCTGCTGCGTTCCCCCGCCAATGCCCTACGCCTCATGGAGGCGGTCGCCCGCGACAAGGCGGGTGAGGTGGGAGTTGCGAAGTCGATGGATGAGCTCCGCGACCTTGCCGGAGAGCACGGAGAGTCACACGGCTGATCGGAGAGCCCGTTACCCCTACGGCTGAGACATGCGACTGGCGGGGTTAGTGCCCCGCCCCCGTTCGCCGCAGCACGCGCAGCGAGTCCGTGACCGAGATCTCGGTGAACGCCCCGGAGGCGAGGGCCCTCAGATAGACGCGGTACGGGGCCTGGCCCGTGAACTCGTCCTTCGGGTCCGGGAACACGTCGTGGATGACCAGCAGCCCGCCCTCGGCGACGTGCGGCGCCCAGCCCTCGTAGTCGGCGTTCGCGTGCTCGTCGGTGTGGCCGCCGTCGATGAAGACCAGGCCGAGGGGGGTGCCCCAGACCTTCGCCACCTGGGGGGAGCGGCCCACCAGGGCCACCACATGCTCCTCCAGGCCCGCCCTGTGCAGCGTGCGGCGGAACGTCGGCAGCGTGTCCATCAGGCCCAGCTCGGGATCGACCGTCTCCGGGTCGTGGTACTCCCACCCCGGCTGCTGCTCCTCGCTGCCGCGGTGGTGGTCGACCGTGAGGGCCGTCACCCCGGCCTCGCGGGCGGCGTCGGCGAGCAGGATGGTGGAGCGGCCGCAGTACGTGCCGACCTCCAGGAGGGGGAGTCCGAGACGGCCGGCCTCGACGGCCGCCGCGTACAGGGCCAGGCCCTCGCCCGTGGGCATGAAGCCCTTCGCCGCCTCGAACGCGGCCAGGATCTCGGGCTTGGGGGCCGGGGCCATGGGGGTCCCTCTCGGTCGTACGAGCGTGTGGGCGCCCATGGTGCACCACGCCCCCGTCGCCGGGGACGACGGGGGTGAGGTGAGCCGTGTGCGTCAGGCGGTGACCGTCTCCCCCGGCAGTGCCAGGTCCACGTCCACCGCGCTGTCGTCGCCCGCATGCGTCGCGGACGAGGCCAGCGGCGCGTGGCCGTCGGCGCGGGCGGCCAGGACGTAGGGGCCCTGGGCGGGGACGGTGAGGGCGTAGCTGCCGTCGGACGCGGAGAGGGTGGCGCCGGCCTGGCGGCCCCGGCGGTCGATCAGGGTGACCTTGGCGCGGGCCACCGGGGTGCCCTCGGCGTCCAGGACCCGGCCGCGGAAGCCGCGCAGGGCCTGCTCGGCGTGGGCCGGGTTCGCCTCCTCCGCGCTGCCGGCGCGCAACTGCGGGTGGGCGGCGGCCGGGCGCCGCTCCGGCAGGAGCAGGGCCATCAGCAGGCCGATCGCCACCGCGGCCGTCGCGATCAGGAAGGAGACGCGGAAGCCGTGCATCGTCGGGATCTCGACGCCGTTGACCGTGTTCGCGGTGTTCGCCAGCACCATGCCGATCACGGCGCTCGACACGGACGTACCGATGGAGCGCATCAGCGTGTTGAGGCCGTTCGCCGCGCCCGTCTCCGAGGCGGGGACCGCGCCGACGATCAGGGCGGGCAGGGAGGAGTAGGCCAGGCCGATGCCCGCGCCGAGGACCACCGAGATGACGAGGCTCTGCCAGGGGGCGGTCATCAGGCCGAGGCCGGCGCCGTAGCCGATCGCGATGATCAGCATGCCGAGGATGAGGGTCGTCTTGGGGCCGTACTTCGCGGACAGGCGGGCGTACACCGGCGCCGTGAACATCATCGTCAGCCCGAGCGGGGCGACCAGCAGGCCCGCTACGACCATCGACTGGCCGAGGCCGTAGCCGGTCTCCTTCGGCAGTTGGAGAAGCTGGGGGAGGACCAGGGAGACGACGTAGAACGAGACCCCGACCATGATCGAGGCGAGGTTGGTGAAGAGCACCGCCGGGCGGGCCGTGGTGCGCAGGTCGACCAGGGGCGCCTTGGTACGCAGCTCGTAGCCGCCCCAGACGACGAGGACGATGGCCGACGCGGCGAACATGCCGAGCGTGAGGCCCGACGTCCAGTCCCAGTCGCTGCCCTTGGTGATCGGCAGGAGGAAGAGGACCAGGCCGGCGGAGAGGCCGAGGGCGCCCAGTACGTCGAAGGTGCCTTCCGCGCGGACCTCGGACTCCGGTACGACGAGGAGGGTGAGGGCGATGGCGAGGGCGCCGAGGCCGGCGGCGCCGTAGAAGAGGGTGTGCCAGTCGGCGTGCTGGGCGACCAGGGCCGCGGCGGGCAGCGCGAGTCCGCCGCCGACGCCGATCGAGGAGCTCATCAGGGCCATCGCCGAGCCGAGCCGCTCGCGGGGCAGCATGTCGCGCATCAGGCCGATGCCGAGCGGGATCGCGCCCATGGCGAAGCCCTGGAGGGTACGGCCGACGATCATGGGGAGGAGGGTGCTGGTGAGGGCGCTGATCAGTGCGCCGATCACCATCACGGCCAGGCCGGCTATCAGCAGGCGCCGCTTGCCGTAGAGGTCGCCGAGGCGGCCCATGATCGGGGTGGCGACGGCGCCCGAGAGCAGGGTGGAGGTCAGGACCCAGGTGGCGTTGCTGGGCGCGGTGCTCAGCAATTGCGGCAGGTCCTTGATGACCGGGACGAGCAGGGTCTGCATCACCGCGACAACGATGCCCGCGAAGGCGAGGACCGGGACGACGGCGCCGGAGGTCGCTCTGCCGGTGGGCTGGTCGTTCGTCGTTCGTGTCATGTGTAGCTCGAACTCCGTCTGCCTGGGCAACTATTCCGATGCTTTGAGAAACTAACGGATCCTTGACCTTCTCTTGGCCTAATGAGGGAGGGAGGCGGCAGCGGGGCGGAGGCGCCGGGGCCGGGCGGGCCTAGGTCCTTCGTAGAGCCGGGACTGGGCCGAAATCCCGATGCCAGGAGTGTCGGGTCGTTGAGAGCATGACGTGCATGCTGGAAGCCGCCGACGTCACCCGCGCCCCTCGCCGTACCGCTCCTCCCACCTGGCTGGTGGTGGCGCTCGCGTGCGCGGGGCAGTTCCTGGTCGTGCTCGACGTGTCCGTCGTGAACGTGGCGCTGCCGTCGATGCGGGCCGGTCTCGGGCTGGACGCGCAGGGACTGCAGTGGGTGGTGAACGCGTACGCCATCGCCTTCGCCGGGTTCATGCTGCTGGGCGGGCGGGCCGGTGATCTGTACGGCCGTAAGCGGATGTTCCTCGTCGGGCTCGGCCTGTTCACCCTGGCCTCGCTGGGCGGCGGGCTGGCCCAGCAGGACTGGCAGCTGCTTCTCGCGCGGGCCGTGCAGGGACTGGGCGCGGCGGTGCTGGCGCCCTCGACGCTCACGATCCTGACGGCGGCGGTGCCGGAGGGGGCCGCCCGGGCGCGGGCGATAGGGACCTGGACCGCGGTCGGGGCCGGGGGCGGTGCCGCGGGCGGGCTGGTCGGCGGGGTGCTGGTGGACGTGCTGTCGTGGCGATGGGTCCTGCTGATCAACGTGCCGGTGGGGGCCGTGGTGCTGGCCGGTGCCGTGCTCTGGCTCGCGGAGAGCCGGGCCGGGGACCGGCGGCGGCTGGATCTGCCGGGGGCGGTGCTGGTGACGGTGGGGCTTGCGACCCTCGCCTACGGCATCTCGCAGACGGAGGCCGCGGGCTGGACGGCGACCGCCACGGTCGTGTCCCTGCTCGCAGGTCTGGCCATGCTCGGTGCCTTCCTCGCCGTGGAGGCGCGTACGGCGGCGCCGCTGATGCCGCTCGGGCTGCTCAGGGTGCGGGCGGTGGCGTCGGCGAACGTGGCGATGCTGCTGAGCGGGTTGGCGATGTTCTGCATGTGGTTCTTCATGACGCTGTATGCGCAGAACGTGCTCCACTACACCCCGCTGGAGGCCGGGCTGGCGCTGGTGCCGAGTTCGCTGGCCGTGATCGTGGGCTCCAAGCTCGCGCCGCGGCTCATGCGGCACATGGGGGAGCGGTATGTGGCGGTCACGGGGTCGCTGGTGGCGGCGGCCGGCTTCGGCTGGCAGTCGACACTGGGCGTGCAGGGCGCGTATCTGACGTCGATCATGGTGCCGGGCATCCTGATGATGCTGGGCGCGGGCCTGGCGGCGACGCCGCTCGCGGCACTGGCCACGTCCGGGGCGCGGCCGGGGGAGGCGGGACTGGTCTCCGGGCTGGTCAACACCTCGCGCACGATGGGCGGTTCCCTGGGGCTCGCGGTCATGTCGACGATCGCGGCGGCGCGTTCGGGGGGCAGCGGGGCGCCGCAGGCGCTGACCGACGGGTACGCGCTGGTGTTCCGTACGTCGACGGGGGTGCTGCTGGCGGGGGCGGTGCTGATGCTGGTGTGGCTGCCGAGGAGGCCTGCCGCGGGCTCCTCGCCGGTCTCTTCCGCCTCTTCCAGCTCTTCCACCTCTTCCGCGAATTCTTCTGGGAGCTGAGGCAACGATCCGGGTGGTCCATGGACTCCTTTGAATATCTAGGGAGGTGCCCATGGGGGATCGCAAGGCGGCTCGGGACACGGAGTTCCAGAGCTTTGTCATCGGCCGCTGGCCGCGGCTGCTGCGGACGGCATTTCTCCTCACGGGGGAACAGCACGCCGCGGAGGACCTGGTCCAGTCGACGCTCGAACAGGTCTATGTGGCCTGGCGCAGGGTCGGCTCGGCCGACGACCCGGAGGCCTATGTGCGGCGCGTGATGATCAACGCGCACGCACGCAAACACCGCAGAAGGCTCAGGGAGTTCCTGGCGCCCAAGGACGACTCGGGCCTGGCCCGCGAGGTGCCGGACACCGGCGACCGCATCGCCCAGGCCGACGACCGCGACGCCCTGCTGGCGGCGCTGGCCCAACTGCCGCCCCGGCAGCGGGAGGCGGTGGTCCTGCGGTACTGGGAGGACCTGACCGAGACACAGACGGCGGAGGCGATGGGCTGCTCCGTCGGCGCGGTCAAGAGCAACGCGGCCAAGGGGATCGCGAAACTGCGCGCCATACCGGGACTGGCCGAGTCGGTGACGCAGGGAGGGCGGAAGTGATGAGCGCGGACCGGGAGAGGAACGACGACATGGCGAACAGGGACATCGCCCGCCTGCTGTCCGAGGCCGCGGACGAGGTCGAGATCGGTATAGCCCCCTACGACGCGGTGCTCCGCGGCGGCCGCCGCCGCAAGGCCCGCCGCTGGGCCGTGGCGACGGCGACGGCCCTGGTGCTGGTGGGCTCGGCGGGCTCGCTGGCCGTGGCGGGGCTGCCGAGCGGGGACGGGGCCGACCGGGGACCGGCGGTGGCGACACAACCGACGCAGGCGATGCCGCCGGGGCTGCTCAAGCCCTGGTCGACAGTCCTCGCCGTGGGAACCGAGAAAGGCAGGAAGTGGACCGTCACGGTGGACGTGTGGGCGCCGCCGCGTGACAAGGCGCAGGCACAGGCCCAGTGGAAGGCGATGGCCGAGAGCTGGATGACGCCCACGGGCATCAGCAGGGCATCCGAACTGGTCGGCAAGAGCACCTATGTCGTTCAGCAGAGCATCGGGGCCGAAACCCGGGAGGCCCTGGAGAACACCGTTCTCGCCACGGAGACCTTGTCGGGCACGGACGTCCAGGCCGGCGCCTTCCCCCTGGAGCCCGGCTCCGGCGGCCCGCAGCGCATGGTGATCGGCCAGGTCGCCAAGACCGCCCAGGAGGTCACGTGCACGTGGCGGGACGGCACGACGACCGTCGTCCCGCGCCTGGCGGAAGGCGAGTTCGCCGCTCTCAACGACGCTCCGGTGATCCGCCCGGCGCAGGGCTCGCCGGTGAACTGGTTCGTGTGCCTGGCGCCGGAGGGCAGGACGTACAAGTCGGTGGAGGTGACCAAGTGACGGCACGGGGAGGGCCGGCCCCGCAGGACCTACAGCCACCCCTGCCGGCGGGCCTCCCGCAGCGCCTCCATCCGGTTGCGGGCGCCGGTCTTGCCGATGGCGGAGGAGAGGTAGTTGCGGACGGTGGACTCGGAGAGGTGCAGCTTGGTGGCGATGTCGGCGACCGTCGCGCCCTCGGTCGAGGCGTTGAGGACGTCGCGTTCGCGGGCGGTGAGAGGGTTGGGGCCGGCGCTCAGTGCGGCCGCGGCGAGCGCGGGGTCGATCACCGTCTCACCGGTCAGCACACGGCGGACGGCGACGGCGAGTTCCTCCACGGGACCGTCCTTGACCAGGAAGCCGACGGCGCCCGCCTCCATGGCCCGGCGCAGATAGCCGGGGCGGCCGAAGGTCGTCAGGATCAGCACCCGGCAGTCGGGCACCTGGTCGCGCAGCTCGACGGCGGCGTCGAGCCCGCTCAGGCCCGGGAGCTCGATGTCGAGAAGGGCGACGTCGGGGCGGTGGGTGAGAGCGGCGTCCACGATGGCGTCCCCGGCCGACACCTGCGCCACGACCTCGATGTCCGGTTCCATCCCGAGCAGTAAAGCGAGTGCTCCGCGCATCATGCCCTGGTCCTCGGCGAGCAGAACCCGAATGGACTTGGCGGGCCGATGATCCCGCGGCATCTCGTTCACGGGCCAAGAGTAGGTCGCTCGGGGGGTCGGCGCCCCCGCTCGGCGCCCCCGAGGCCGCCCCGCCTCCAACACGGATCCCCACTCCACCCGCCCGGCCCCCAGCCCTACCCCACCGCCAACGGAACCGCCTCAGCCACCAACCCCCTCGACTCCACCGGCAATTCCGCAGTGACCACGAACCCGTTGCGCGGCCCCGGCCCCGCGGTCAACGTGCCCCCGGCCGCGGTCAGCCGTTCCGCCAGCCCTTTCAGTCCCGTACCTCCGACACCCTCCGTCTTGCCGGCCGGCTTGCCCCCGTCATCCGTCACCGTCAGCCGCACCCGTTCCCCGCTGCCCGACACGACGATCTCGCAGTGCCCGGCGCCGCTGTGCCGGACGACGTTCGTCACCGCTTCCCGCACCACCCAGCCGAGCAACGCCTCGGTCTGCGGGACGAGCGGTGGGCCCAAGCGGCGTACCGCGGGCTCGATGCCGGCCGCACGCAGTGCCGAGACCGCGCGGTCGAGCTCGGTGCTCAGGCTGCCCCGCCGGTACCCGGTCACCGCCTCGCGGATCTCCGTGAGGGCCTGGCGGCCGACCGCCTCGATGTCGTTGAGCTGCGCCTGCGCCGCCTCGACGTCCCCGGCGGCCAGCCGCCGCGCCGCCTCCGACTTCACCACGATCACCGAGAGGGTGTGACCGAGCAGATCGTGCAGATCGCGGGAGAAACGCAGACGTTCCTGCTCGACCGCGCGCCGGGCCAGTTCCTCGCGGGCCGCGCGCAGTTCCCGTACCGCCTCCGACAGGGACAGGATCGCCGCCGTCACCATCGTGGAGATCCAGGTGGCGTACGCGATGTCGAGGCCGCCCCAGCCGTCGTGGGCGACGGAGACGGCACCGGCCAGCACGCCCACGACCAGACCGGCCCGGCGCAGGTGCGGCGCCCGTACGGCCGCGCCGGTGGCCAGGCCGAGCAAGGGGAAGAACAGCAGCCAGTTGTCGCCGTACGCCAATGCCAGCGCGCAGGTGACCAGGCCCATCAGCGCCAGCGCCACCCGGGTCGAGGCCGCCTCCCGCTTCTCCTTCACGAAGGAGCGGAACGCCACATAGATGTAGAGGGAGTTGAAGGTCAGCAGGCCGAGCCCGCCGATCCACGGGTCCGGGGTCTCCTTCTGGAAGAGGTTGGAGAAGGCGCCCATGCCCATCAGCAGCCAGGGCAGCAAGCTGTAGCCGTTGGGGCTCCGCTCGTCCCGGAAGGTCTCGCACGAGCTCGTGCGGGTCTTGCGCAGCCAGGCCATGCCCTGCCCCCTGTCAGGTGAGAACCGATGACATGACGGTACGGACCCGCGCCGAGTCGCGGCAGAGGCGGTTGTACGCGGTACGGCAGTACAAATGTCACGGGCCCGGGGCCGGATGCGGCCGACTACAGGCAGAGCTGACACGGCGTCAGGAGTCTTCACAAGTGCAGTGCGCTCGGCTATACAGAGGGCGCCGGACTGGAACGCGTTCTAGCACGGCCCGTGACGACCTCGGTGCGGCCGACGGTGCGGACGGCCGTACCGGGGTCTTGTACTCCACCGTAGGAGCCGTATGCCCATCGACGCAGCCAAGGCCCTCGCCGCCGAGCCCCGGTCCGGTGAGATCTCCTGGGACTCCAAGGATGTCCAGCTCTACCACCTCGGCATCGGCGCCGGCGCCAATCCCGACAAGGACAGCCCCGCCACCGACCCCGACGAACTGCGCTACACCCTGGAGTCCCGGCTGCACGTCCTGCCCAGCTTCGCCACCGTCGCGGGCTCCGGCTCACCCGGCGTGATCAGCGGACTGTCCATGCCGGGCATCGAGGTGGACCTCGCCCGCGTCCTGCACGGCGGCCAGCGCCTCACCGTGCACCGCCCCATCCCGGCCTCCGGCACGGCCACCGCGACCAACCGGATCGCCGCGCTGTACGACAAGGGCAAGGCGGCCGTCCTCGTGCTGCGCACCGAGGTCGCCGACGCCGAGGGACCGCTGTGGACCAACGACGCCCAGATCTTCATCCGCGGGGAGGGCGGCTGGGGCGGCGAGCGGGGCCCTTCCGCCCGCCTCGAACCTCCCGTCGGCGAGCCCACCCGGACCGTCGAGCGGCCCATCCGCGAGGACCAGGCCCTGCTCTACCGACTCTCCGGCGACTGGAACCCGCTGCACGCCGACCCCGAGTTCGCCAAGGTCGCCGGCTTCGAGCGGCCCATCCTGCACGGGCTGTGCACCTACGGCGTGACCCTGAAGGCGGTCGTCGACACGCTGCTCGGCGGGGATGTGACCCGGGTGCGGTCGTACGACACCCGGTTCGCCGGGGTCATGTACCCGGGGGAGACCCTGCGCATCCGCATGTGGCCCGGCGAGGGGGCCGTACGGGTCGCCGTGAGCGCGGTCGAGCGGGACGACGCACCCGTCCTCGCCGACACCGTCGTCGAAGTCGTCGAACACTCCTGACATCCGCATGACCTGAGGGGAGCCGCACCATGCGCGCAGCCGTCCTGCACGAGATCGGCCAGGACAAACTGGAGGTCCTCGACGACTTCGAGGCGGTGGGCTTCGGCCCCGGCAAGGTGAGGGTCCGGGTGCGGGCCACCGGGCTGTGCCACTCGGACCTGTCCGCGATGAACGGCGTACTGCCCCAGCCCGCCCCCTTCGTACCCGGGCACGAGGGCGCCGGGGAGATCCTGGAGGTCGGGGAGGGCGTACGGAACCTGAAGCCGGGTGACCGGGTCGTGCTGTGCTGGCTGCCCGCCTGCGGTGCCTGCCCCGCCTGTAAACGCGGCCAGACCGAGCTGTGCCTGGCCGGGTTCATGAACGCCGGCACCCCCAACTTCAAGCGCCCCGGCGGCAGCCCTTCCGACGTATTCGGCTTCGCGGGCACCGGCACCTTCACCGAGGAGGTCGTGGTCGAGGCGGGCTGCGCGGTGCCCATCCCCGACGACGTGCCCTTCGACATCGCCGCCCTCATCGGCTGCGGGGTGACGACCGGGCTCGGCGCCGCGCTCAACACGGCTGACCTGGAGGCCGGTTCGTCCGTCGCCGTCATCGGCTGCGGGGGCGTCGGCATCTCCGCGATCCAGGGCGCCCGGCTCAAGGGCGCCGCCGAGATCGTCGCCGTCGACCCCGTCGCCTCCCGCCGCGAGGCCGCGCTGCAGTTCGGCGCCACCAAGGCCGTCTCACCGGACGAACTGGCCGACGCCAAGCAGCAGATCACCGCCGGCGAGGGCTTCGACTACGTCTTCGAGGTCGTCGGCAAGTCCGCCACCGCCCGCACCGCCTACGAGACCACCCGGCGCGGCGGCACCCTCGTCGTGGTCGGCGCGGGCGCCATGGACGACTTCCTCCAGCTCAACATGTTCGAGCTGTTCTTCGACGAGAAGCGCATCCTGCCGTCCATGTACGGCGGCGGCGACGTGCTGCGCTCCTACGAGCGCACGATCACGCTCTGGCGCGCGGGCCGTATCGACCTGGCCGGCCTGATCACCCACCGGGTGCCGCTGGCCGAGATCAACGAGGCCCTGGACCAGATGCGCACCGGGACCGCCCTGCGTACCTGCATCGAGATCTGAGGACGGTGCGGATGTCATTGCCACTGCCACTTGAAGGGCTGTCGGCCGTCGTCACCGGCGCCGGGCGCGGCCTGGGCCGGGCCGAGGCGCTGGAGCTGGCCCGGCTCGGTGCCGCGGTCGTCGTCAACGACTTCGGCCAGGCCGGTCGGGACGGCTCCGGGGCCGCGTCGGCCGCGCCCGCCGAGGAGGTCGCCGCCGAGATCCGCGCGGCGGGCGGCCGGGCGCTCGCCCACACCGGGGACGTCGCCGACTTCCAGCAGGCCGGTGAGCTGGTCGAGTCGGCGATCGGTGCGTTCGGGAAGCTGGACATCCTGGTCAACAACGCGGGCATCCTGCGCGACCGCATGGTCTTCTCCATGTCGGAGGCGGAGTGGGACTCGGTGATCCGGGTCCACCTCAAGGGACATTTCAACACCACCCGGTACGCCGCCGCGCACTGGCGCGAGCGCTCGAAGGCGGCGGGGGGAGCGGTGTACGGGCGGATCGTGAACACCTCGTCCGAGGCGTTCCTCGCCGGATCCGCCGGGCAGCCCAACTACGCGGCGGCCAAGGGCGGCATCGTCGGCCTCACCACCTCCACCGCCCTCGCCCTCGCCAAGTACGGTGTCACCGCCAACGCCATCTGCCCGCGCGCCCGGACCCGTATGACCGAGGACGTCTTCGCGTGCCTGGAGCAACCGGCGGACGGCCTCGACCCGCTCGCCCCCGAGCACGTCGCCTCGCTCGTCGGCTACCTGGCCTCACCGGCCGCCGCCCGGATCAACGGCCAGTTGCTCGTCGTCCACGGCGGCATGGTCGCGGTCGTCGAACGGCCCCGGGTGGCCGCCAAGTTCGACAGCAAGCAGGAGGCCTTCACCTACGACGAGCTGGACGCCGTACTCGGACCGCACTACGCGGACCGGCCGGCGGGGGAGACGTTCGCGGCGGCGGAGGTCCTGGGGCTGAAGAGGGGCTGAAGAGGGGGGAAAACGGGAACGGCCCCGCTCCCCGAGGGGAACAGGGCCGTACGCCGTTGCTCGAGCGCGGCGTCAGGCTGCCGTCTCGGTCTCCTCGACCGGCTTGCGGTGACGGCCGCGAGGGGCCGACTCGCTGTCGTGGGCCGAGACCGGGCCCCGGTGCCTGCCGTGGCCGGAGGCCTCCTGAACGTCGTGAACGTCGGCCGGCCCCGGCTGGGTCGTGCTGGCGTTGCTCATCGGTAAAGCTCACCCCGTCAACATGATCTTTCTAACAGCCCGGTGAGTTTAACCGGCCGACCACGGGCCGGATCCAGGCAGCCACGCCAACCGCCACTACTTCGTTACAAGACCGCCCAACGGGGCTTGCTGCAATGGCACGGGGCGGGTCGGTGCGGGGGCCGACGGGGGCTTTGTGGGTGCCTCGTCGTGTTGTTGGGGCTGTGCGGCGCCGTCGTGGCTTGTCGCGCAGTTCCCCGCGCCCCTATGGGGCGCTTCCGTGTCCGGCGTTTCCCAGCGCGCCACTCCACAAGGCACCGCCCCCGTCGCGTACGGCAGTTGCAGCACCCCATCCCGCGTCCACCACCCGGCACCCGTCAACCACCCCTGAGGCGCCGGAAGTTGGCGCACCTGGCGTTCGGCGGGCCGCCACACCCCGACCCAGGTGCCGACCGGACCGTCGACGCGCAGCGCCACCCCGCAGCTCTCCGGCGTCAGCACCTGCCCCGGCTGGATCGCGAACGGCGTCACCGTGCACTCCGTCATGCGCAGGCACTCCGGGAACCGCACCGGCAGCGTGCTGCCCAGCACGCCCCAGCCCAATCGTTCCTGCCCCGGCGAGGGGGCGTCCGAGCCGATCAGCAGCAGCCCGCTGTCCGGGTCGGCGAGCAGTACCCGGTCGTCGCTGTCGTCCGCGATCTGCAGTAGCGGCGACACCTCGCCGCCCCGTGCCAGATCGACCACGACGGCCTTCGTACGGCCCGCGGACTCCCGGTCCAGGGCCAGCATCCGCCCCTCCCGGTCCAGCCACACCCCGCCCGAGCAGCGCCCCGGGATCTCCGCCAGCCGCTCCGGCCCGAAAGCGCCCCCCGCCACCAGCCACACCGCGCTGGAGCGCCGGCCCACCGCGAGGGCGTAGGCCCGCTCCCCGCCCGGCGCCGGCGGCAGCATCCGCAGCCGGGTCCCCTCCGCCGGGCACGGGACCGCGCCCAGCAGCAGCTCGCCCGTGCCGGGCCCGGTCGGATACAGCAGCGAGAAGACGTGCCGTCCGTCGGTGGGGCGGCGGATGAGGACCCGCCCGTCGCCCATCGGCTGCACCTCGGTGCCGGGCTCCTCCGGCTGATGGGCGGGCAGCGGCACGGCGTAGGGCTCGGGGCCGTCCAGGGTCCAGCGCTCCGGGAACCAGCAGTCGCCGTCCAGCGCGAGGCGTGCGGCGTAGGAACCGTCCGCCGTGATGGTGCAGTCCGCCCGGGGCGCGTCGCCGTCCTCGTGCTCCGCGGTGGGTTCGATCGCACAGGCCGTCATGGTCCGGTCACCTCCGGTCACGACGCTAGTTTTCGCACGCACAGGCGTGGGACCGGCGGCATCCGCTTCACACAAAGGGGTGGCCGAGGAACGATTCGCCTGAGGAAGCGGGGGTGGTTGTGTTGAGCGGGGCCGGGTGGTTGCGCTGAGCGGGGCCGGGTGGTTGCGCTGAGTGGGGCGGGGTGTGCTCCGGGCCCGAACCGGTGCCGATCCCGCTGCCCCGGCGCCGGTACAGCCGTACGGGGCCGCCAGGTAGCCTGTCCTCGTGCCACGTCTGTCTGAAGTCATCGCCGCGCTGGAGAACCTGTGGCCCGCCGAGCGGGCCGAGTCCTGGGACGCGGTCGGCACCGTCGTGGGCGACCCCGGTCAGGAGGTCTCGCGGGTCCTGTTCGCCGTCGATCCGGTCCAGGAGATCGTGGACGAGGCGGTGAAGCTGGACGCCGACCTGCTCGTCACCCACCACCCCCTCTATCTGCGCGGGACGACGACGGTCGCGGCCTCCACCTTCAAGGGCCGCGTCGTGCACACCCTGATCAAGAACGACATCGCGCTGCACGTGGCCCACACCAACGCGGACACGGCGGACCCGGGCGTGAGCGACGCCCTGGCCGGCGCGCTGGACCTTCGCGTCGTACGGCCGCTGGTGCCGGACCCGGCAGACCCCGACGGCCGCCGGGGCCTGGGCCGTATCTGCGAGCTCGACCACCCTCTGACCGTCCGTGAGCTGGCCCGGAAGGCCGCCGAACGCCTCCCCGCCACCGCGCAGGGCATCCGCGTGGCCGGCGACCCCGAGGCGGTCGTACGGACGATCGCCGTGAGCGGCGGCAGCGGCGACAGCCTCTTCGACCAGGTCCGGGCGGCCGGCGTCGACGCGTTCCTCACGGCCGACCTGCGCCACCACCCGGCGTCGGAGGCCGTACTGCACAGTCCTCTCGCGCTGCTCGACGCGGCGCACTGGGCCACCGAATGGCCCTGGTGCGAGCTGGCCGCAGCCCAGCTCGACGAGATCTCCGACCGGGAGGGATGGAACCTTCGCGTCCATGTCTCCGCCACGGTCACCGACCCCTGGACCGCCCACGCGGCATCCGCCCGCCCGTCGCCCACCACCGCCCTTCCAACGAGCGCTTCGCGCGCCCCTTCGTCTTCTAGCACCACGGGAGCCCCCAACTGAACGCCGCGCCGGCCGACCAGATCCGACTCCTCGACGTCCAGGCCCTCGACGTCCGCCTCCAGCAGCTCGCGCACAAGCGGAAGTCGCTGCCCGAGCACGCCGAGATCGAGTCGCTGACCAAGGACCACACCCAGCTGCGCGACCTGCTCGTGGCCGCGCAGACCGAGGAGAGCGACTGCGCCCGCGAGCAGACCAAGGCCGAGCAGGACGTGGACCAGGTGCGCCAGCGCGCCGCCCGCGACCAGCAGCGCCTGGACTCCGGCGCCGTCACCTCCCCGAAGGACCTGGAGAACCTCCAGCACGAGATCGCCTCCCTGGCCAAGCGGCAGGGCGACCTCGAGGACGTCGTCCTGGAGGTCATGGAGCGCCGCGAGTCCGCGCAGGAGCGGGTCGCCGAGCTGACCGAGCGGGTCGGTGCCGTCCAGGGCAAGGTCGACGACGCGACCGCCCGCCGGGACGCCTCCTTCGAGGAGATCGACGGCGAGGTGGCCACGGTCACCAAGGAGCGCGAGGTCGTGGCCGGGGCGGTCCCGGCGGACCTGCTCAAGCTCTACGACAAGCTGCGCGAGCAGCAGGGCGGGATCGGCGCGGCCAAGCTGTACCAGCGCACCTGCCAGGGCTGCCGCCAGGAACTGTCGATCACGGACATCAACGAGATCCGCGCGGCCGCGGCGGACACGGTGGTGCGGTGCGAGAACTGCCGCCGGATCCTGGTGCGCACGGCCGAGTCGGGCCTGTAAGGGGCGTCTGGGGTGCGGGAGTTCATCGTCGAGGCCGACGGCGGGTCACGGGGCAACCCCGGGCCCGCGGGCTACGGTGCGGTCGTCATCGACGCGGCCACGGGTCAGACGCTGGCCGAGGTGGCCGAGTACATCGGCGTCGCCACGAACAACGTCGCCGAGTACCGGGGCCTGGTGGCGGGCCTGCGCGCCGCGCACGAACTCGACCCGACGGCCGTCGTCCACGTCCGTATGGACTCCAAGCTGGTCATCGAGCAGATGACGGGCCGCTGGAAGATCAAGCACCCCGACATGAAGCCGC
Source organism: Streptomyces sp. UG1 (assembly GCF_049974585.1). Lineage (NCBI taxonomy): Bacteria > Bacillati > Actinomycetota > Actinomycetes > Kitasatosporales > Streptomycetaceae > Streptomyces > Streptomyces sp. UG1. The sequence continues at coordinate 164,675 of NZ_JBNGGG010000009.1, forward strand.
TGGCGGCGCAGGCGGCACAGGTCTTCCCGCCGCTTCGGGTGACGTACGAGTGGATCCCCCGCGAGCAGAACAAGCACGCGGACAAGCTGGCCAACGAGGCGATGGACGCCGGCAGGCGCGGGGAGCAGTGGTCGGCGGCGGCCTCCACGGCGGAGTCGGCGGCGGCCGACGCGAAGGCCGGGGCCGATGTCCGGGCCGCGCGTACCGTGGCCACGCCCTCGACCGGCTGGGGCTCCGCCGACATGGGGGCGCCGGCCACCTTCGTGCTGCTGCGGCACGGGGAGACGCCCCTCACCCCCGAGAAGCGGTTCTCCGGCAGTGGCGGTACGGATCCGTCCCTCTCCGACGTCGGCCGTGAGCAGGCCGAGCGGGTCGGCGCCGCCCTCGCCCGGCGCGGCACCATCCAGGCGATCGTGGCCTCGCCGCTCGCCCGTACCCGGGAGACCGCCGGGATCGTCGCCGCCCGCCTCGGCCTGGACGTGGCCATCGACGACGGCCTGCGCGAGACCGACTTCGGCGCCTGGGAGGGCCTCACCTTCGGCGAGGTCCGCGAGCGCTACCCCGACGACCTCACCACCTGGCTCGCCGACCCCGAGGCCCGCCCCACCGGCGACGGCGAGAGCTTCGTCGCCACCGCCACCCGGATCGCCGCCACCCGCGACAAGCTGATCGCCGCCCACGCGGGCCGCACGGTCCTCCTCGTCACCCACGTCACCCCGATCAAGACGCTCGTACGCCTCGCCCTGGGCGCCCCGCCCGAGTCCCTGTTCCGCATGGAACTCTCGGCGGCCTCCCTCTCGGTGGTGGCGTACTACGCCGACGGCAACGTGAGCGTACGGCTCCTCAACGACACCTCACACCTGCGCTGAGCCCCGCAGCTCTGCGGCCTCGCGGGCCAGCGCCTCGACGCGCCCCCAGTCGCGGGCGCCGATCGCGTCCCGCGGGAGCATCCAACTGCCGCCCACGCAGCCGACGTTGGGCAGGGCGAGGTAGTCCGGCGCGGTGGCCGGTCCGATCCCGCCCGTCGGACAGAACCGGGCCTGCGGCAACGGCCCGTACAGCGACCTGAGATACGCCGTGCCGCCCGCGGCCTCGGCCGGGAAGAACTTCATCTCCCGCACCCCGCGCTCCAGCAGCGCCACCACCTCGGACGTGGTGGACACCCCCGGCAGAAACGGCACCCCCGACGCCCGCATGGCATCCAGCAGTACGTCCGTCCAGCCCGGGCTCACCAGGAAACGCGCCCCCGCCGCGACCGCCTCCGTCACCTGCTCCGGCGTGATCACCGTGCCCGCCCCGACCACCACGTCCGGCACCGCGTCCGCGATCGCCCCGATGGCTTCCAGCGCGGCCGGCGTCCGCAGCGTCACCTCGATGGCGGGCAGCCCGCCGGAGACGAGGGCCCGGGCCAGCGGTACGGCGTCGGAGGGGTCGTCGACCACGACCACGGGGACGACGGGCGCGAGATCCAGGACTGAGGTCATGGCCTCATCGTGCCGAGCACGAGCATTCTATGCAAAGGGCATTGCGCAGAATGCAATAGCTGCTAGTGGACCTCCGTCACCAGCACATCCAGCGTCCACGCCTTCCCGGCCTTCCCGGGCGCGTCCACCTCCACCTCGTACCCGAGATCCCGCAACGCCTCCACCAGCTCCGCCGGCCCCTTCGGCGCGGCCCCCGCCGTCAGCAGGCTGCGCACGATCCGCCCCTTCGTCGCCTTGTTGAAGTGGCTGACGACCTTCCGGGTAGGCGCGTGCAGCACCCGTACCGTCGCCGTCCGCCCGGCCACCTCGCCCTTCGGCTTCCACGCCGCCGCATACGCCGACGACCGCAGGTCCAGCACCAGCCCGTCCCCGGCCGCCTCCGGCAGCACCTCCGCCATCGGCGCCCGCCAGTGCGCGCCGAGCGCCCCGAGGCCGGGCAGCTTCACGCCCATCGAGCATCGGTAGGAGGGGATGCGGTCGTTGACCCGCACGGCCCCCCACAGCCCCGAGAACACGAGCAGCGAGCGCGCCGCCCGCCGCTTCGCCGCGGCGTCGAGCGAGGCCAGGTCGAGCGCGTCGTACAGCACCCCGGTGTAGATCTCCCCGGCCGGCCGCGCGCCCGCGGTCCGCAGCCCGGCGTTCTTCGCGACCTCGCCGCGCAGCCCCTCGCTGAGCCCGAGCACGTCCCGCGCCTTGTCCTCGTCGGCAGCGCACAGCTCGACGAGTTCGCTCAGCACGGCCTCACGCGCCTCGCTCAGCCCCGGCAGGGACAGCGCTTCCGGCTTCAGCGGCGCACCCCGCCCGGACGAGGCCTTGCCTTCGGACGGCGGCAGCAGGACAAGCACACGTACTCCTCGGGTTTCTCGGATCGCACCCCGCCACAGGGTACGGCGTGCCACCCGGCGGCCCTCGCCCTACGCTCGACTCATGCCCCGCCGCCACATCCGGGTGACCGGCGCCCCCGAGGCCCCGCTTCGGGCCGCCCTCACCGCGCTGCGCACCGAACTCGGCGTCGCCGGAAGCTTCCCGCCCGAGGCGCTGGCGGAGGCCGAGCGGGCCGCGACCCTCCCGTCGTACGACTCGCACGACTCATACGACGCCACCGACATCCCCTTCTTCACCCTCGACCCTCCCGCCTCCACCGACCTCGACCAGGCGATGCACCTCTCCCGGCAGGGCACCGGCTACCGCGTCCGGTACGCCATCGCCGACGTCGCCGCCTTCGTCGTACCGTCGGGCGCGCTCGACCGGGAGGCCCACCGGCGGGTGACCACCCTCTACTTCCCGGACCTGCGGATCCCGCTGCACCCCGAGTCGCTGAGCGAGGGCGCGGCGAGTCTGCTCCCGGACCGGGACCGCCCCGCCGTCCTGTGGACGATCGACCTCGACGAGGAGGGCCGTACGCTCGCCGTCGACGTCCGCCGGGCCCTGGTCCGCAGCCGGGCCAAGCTGGACTACGCGCGCGTGCAGAGGGAGATCGACGCAGGCACCGCCGAGGAACCGCTGGCGCTGCTCAAGGAGATCGGGGAGCTGCGGGAACGGCAGGAGGTGGAGCGGGGCGGGATCTCGCTGAGCGTGCCCGAGCAGGAGATCATCGAGCGCGACCACGCACACGGCCACGCATACGAACTCGCCTACCGCGCCCCGTACCCCGCCGACGGCTGGAACGCCCAGATCTCCCTGCTGACCGGTATCGCCGCGGCCGACCTGATGCTGGCCGGCGGCACCGGCGTCCTGCGCACCCTCCCCACCGCCCCGGACGGCGCGGTGGGCCGCCTGCGCCGTACCGCACACGCCCTGCACATCGACTGGCCGCACCACATCTCGTACGCCTCGCTGGTCCGTTCCCTCGACCCCCGCAGCCCGCAGCACGCGGCGTTCCTCCAGGAGTGCACGACGCTGTTGCGCGGCGCCGGCTACACGGTCTTCCGGGACGGGAACCTGCCGGGAATCGCGACGCACTCCGCGGTCGCCGCCCCCTACACCCACTGCACGGCCCCCTTGCGCCGCCTGGCCGACCGGTACGCCTCCGAGATCTGCCTCGCGACCGCCGCCGGCCGGCCGGTGCCCGACTGGGTCCTGACCGCCCTCGACACGCTGCCCGCCCGGATGGCCGAGGGCACCCGGCGCGCGGGCACGGTCGAGCGGGAGTGCGTCGACATCGTGGAGGCGGCGTTGCTGAAGGACCGGGTGGGGGAGGAGTTCGACGGCTGGGTGGTGGACGTGCAGGAGCGTCGACCCGCCGTCGGAACCGTGCAGTTGGAGTCCCCGGCGGTCATCGGCCGGATCGAGGGAGCCGACCCGCTTCCCCTCGGGGAACGGCTCAGGGTCCGCCTCACACAGGCGTCGTGGCAGGCGGCTCCGGGCGCGGCGAAGGTGCGCTTCGCGCCTGCGTGAGGGCTCGTACCAGGTGGTGGGCATCGTCGGCGTGCAAGCGCACCAGTTGGACGTCGCGCCGTCGGCCCAGGAAGGTGAAGTGGGCGACGGGCTCGGTGAGCTCGATGGTGACGGAGGTCTGTGCGCCGACGGCCAGGTTCAGTTCGCCGTCGGCCCGCTCATGGGTGGTGCGCAGCTCGCGCCGCACCTGGGCGATCTTCTCCAGCGGTATGCGCAGATCGACCTGCGCGGCACGCCGGACGCGCAGGCAGTCGCCGTCCAGCACGTGCGGCCGTACGACGGAGGCCGCGTGCATCCCGGCGACGAGCACGAGGGTGTACACGTCCAGCATGAGCACCACGCGGTGCACGGCGGGGTGGTTCCGCAGCAGCACGGCCATCATGACCGCCTCGATCACACACACGAACCCGAACCCGAACATCATCGCGCCCTGCCCGCGGGCGTACCCGAAGGCGGTGCCGGTACGCGTCCCGTGCTCTCGCCGGGCGATCCACAGCCCCAGGCTGGCGAGCAGCCGCAGCTCGTGGCGGGCGAGGACGAGTGGGGCCCGCATCACGGCCCGTCCCCGTCCGGCTCGGTGAGGATGCGCAGGGTGCGGCGGATGGCCTCCGCCTGGGCCGGGGCGAAGTCGGCGTAGAAGGCGCGCAGGAAGCTGTCGGTGGGGGTCCCCCCGCTCGAGCGAAGCCGAGAGTGGGGGAGGTCGATGTCCCCCCACCCCTCCGGGAGCAGGTCGCGGGGCAGGCAGTCGGCGAGGGCACGGGCGGCCTCGTCGACGCGTGGGTCGTCGGGTGCGGCGTCGACGAGGTCGTCGAGGAGGGCGTAGGCGGCCATGGCGCGCTCCGCACCGCCGGGCGCGGCCAGCGCGCCGCCCATGATCCCCATGAGCCGTTCCCGGTCCTCCGGGGAGGCCGTGGTCTCGATCAGGGCGAGCACCTCGCGGTCCTTGGCGGCCATGGGGGAGTCGGAGACGACGTGCGCCATGTCCCGGAAGAGGGCGGCGAGCCGGGGCGACACCGGCCCCTCCGCCGGCAGCCCGCCCTCCGTCTCCAGCAAGGCCCGCAGCCGCGCCCGCCGCTCCCGGAGGGCGGCTTCCTGCCGGGCAAGATCCTGATCAAGCTCGGTCAGCACCTCGACAAGGTCCTTCCCGGCATCCTCGGCGAGCACGTCCCGCACCTCCGCGAGCCCCAGCCCCAGCTCGGTCAGCCGCCGGATCCGCGCGAGCACGACGGCATGCCGCAAGGTGTAGTCCCGATAGCCGTTCGACCGCCGCTCCGGCTCGGGCAGCAGCCCCTGATGGTGGTAGTGCCGCACGGTCCGCGTGGTGACACCGACGACGGCGGCGAGTTCTCCGATCCGCATGGGATCAGTAGAGACGTTGACGTTGCGGCAGGGTCAAGCGGGCGGCTCCGGCGGACTCTCGTACAGGTGACGTGTCGCTGTTCCGCTCCGGCGAGCCGCTGGGGGGCGTTCCATGGGCGCCATGGCACAGGATCCGATCACGCAAAAGCTCCTGCTGGACTGGTTTGTCGACCTCGACACCCCGGAGGGGCTCCGGGCGGAGCTCATCGAGGGGGATCTCGTCGTGACCCCGGTGCCGGACGGTCACCACGAGCACTGCATCAGCCGGATCGTGGGTCAGATACACCGGCGATCCCCGACCGACACGCAGTTCTCCGGAAACAAGGGTGTGAAGCTGAAGTGCGCGGACGGCTACCCGCAGGACCATGTGATTCCAGATGGCACCTTCGCCCGCAAGGAGCTGCGCCTCTTCCGAGGGGCTGAGCCCTGGATGCCCGGTGACGGAGTGTCCATGGTGCTGGAGGTGACGTCCTCGAGGCCGCAGGTCGACCGTGAGATCAAACGCCGTTGCTACGCCCGCGGCGGTATCCCGCTCTACCTCCTCGTCGACCGTGAAACCGCGTGGACCACGCTGTTCAGCGCCCCGGCCACGGCCGACTACCGGACACTGTGCTCCGCGGCCTTCGGCGAACGCCTCTTCATCCCGGAACCGTTCGCCTTCGACTTGGACACGTCGGACTTTCTCTGACGCCTACGGTGTTGCACCTCGACAGGAGCGAAGGGGCGTGCGCGGTGAGGGAACAGGCGCTGTGGACCAGGGCACGGCTGGGCCCCGGCGGCCCACCCCTCGACCTGCTCACCGCCCACTTCGCCCGCCACGTCTACGCCCCGCACGCACACGAGGAACTCACCGTCGGCGTCTGCGTCGGCGGTCTGGAGATCATCGCCTACCGGGGCGGCCGTATCACCGCGGGCCCCGGCTCGATCGTCGTCCTCGAACCCGGCGAGATGCACACCGGCGGCCCGGCGGCCCCCGACGGCTACGCCTACCGAGCCCTCTACGCCGACCCCGCCCTCCTGACCGACGGCACGACCCGCCCCGCCCTCCCGCACTTCCGCGAACCGGTCCTGGACGACCCGACCCTGTCGACGGCCCTGCGCAGAGCACACACCGAACTGGCCACCAGCCCCGACCCCCTCGAGGCCGAGTCCCGAATCCCCTGGCTGCTCACGGCCCTGGCCCACCGCCACTCCACGGCCCGCGCGGCGACCGACACGGTCCCGGGTGCGGACCACATCACGAGAACGGTCCGCGACCGCCTGGCCGACGAACTCACGTCCCCACCCTCCCTGGCCTCCCTCGCCACCGACCTGGGCCTCTCCCGCTACCAACTCCTTCGCGCCTTCCGTACGACGATGGGGATACCGCCGTACGCCTGGCTGGCCCAGCACCGGGTGACCCGGGCCCGCGGCCTCCTGGAGTCCGGCCTGCGCCCGGCCGAGGTCGCGGGGATGGTCGGCTTCGCGGACCAGGCTCACCTCACCCGCTGGTTCCGCCGCGTACTCGGGGTGACGCCGGCGGCGTACCGCAACAGCGTTCAAGACAGGGGATCGTGACCCGGCCGAAACTGCCCGCATGACTGCACGCGGCTGGTTTCTCTTCGCCCTGATGGGCGTGGTCTGGGGCATCCCGTACCTGATGATTAAGGTGGCGGTGGCGGAGGTCTCCCCGTCCATGGTGGTGTTCACGCGCTGCGCGCTGGGCGCCGCGCTCCTGCTCCCCTTCGCGCTGCGCCAGGGAGCCCTGCTCCGGACGGTCCGCCGGCACTGGCGCCCGATGCTGGCCTTCGCGTGCATAGAGATCATCGGCCCGTGGTGGACCCTGACGGACGCCGAACGCCACCTGTCCAGCTCCACGGCGGGCCTGCTGATCGCGGGCGTACCAATAGTCGGCGTGGCCTTGGCCCGCTTCTTCGGATCCACCGAGCACCTCGGCATCCGCCGCCTGACCGGCCTGGCCCTGGGCCTGGCGGGCGTCGCGACCCTCACCGCCCCGCACCTGAGGGGCGGCGACGCCCGCTCACTCGCCGAGGTCCTGCTGACGGTACTGGGCTACGCGACGGCCCCGCTGATCGCGGCGAGGTGGCTCCGCGACGTCCCGTCCCTCCAGCTCACGGCACCGTGCCTGGCACTGGCGGCGCTGGTGTACGCCCCTGCGGCAGCACTGACCCGACCGACGTCCCTCCCCTCCGCCGAAGTCTTGTCGGCCCTGGCAACCCTGGGCGTGATCTGCACGGCGGTCGCCTTCGTGGCGTTCCTGGAGCTGATCAAGGAGGCGGGCCCGACGCGGGCGACGGTGTTCACGTACGTCAACCCGGCGGTGGCGGTGGCCGCGGGAGCGATCTTCCTGGACGAGCGCCTCACCGCCGGGGTCGCGGCGGCGTTCGCGTTGATCCTCGCGGGCTCGGTACTGGCGACGGCCGCGCCCCGCAGCCCGGTAACATGGTCGACACGGCAGACGAGCCGGGCGGACGGCCGCGTGGAGTCCCCCTAGGGGGCTTCCCGAGGAACGTCCGGGCTCCACAGGGCAGGGTGGTGGCTAACGGCCACCCGGGGTGACCCGCGGGACAGTGCCACAGAAAGCAAACCGCCGGGGGTCTTGGCCCTCGGTAAGGGTGAAACGGTGGTGTAAGAGACCACCAGTGCCCAGGGCGACCTGGGCAGCTAGGTAAACCCCACCCGGAGCAAGGTCAAGAGGAGCGCCGTAAAAAGCGCTCTGCGCGGACGTTCGAGGGCTGCCCGCCCGAGTCCGCGGGTAGACCGCAGGAGGCCGGCGGCAACGCCGGTCCTAGATGGATGGCCGTCGCCGGGGGGTTCGCGAGGACCCCTCGGAACAGAACCCGGCGTATAGCCCGACTCGTCTGCCACTTAGAGGCTTTGACCAGCGAATATGCTGGTCAGAGACCCTTTCCCCTCGGGTTGAGGGCTGGGACAAACCCCGCTCCGTACCAGTTCAAACGGCTTCGCGCGGCTACGTAGGTAGCCATGAGAGTAGCCATATGGCATACGGTCGGAGATTGGCGGTTTCGGTGCCTGACCTGCGGCAAGTGGCCTCTGCTTGGGGTGGCCGGGTGGTCCCGCTGTGATGGCTGATGAGTCTGAGAAGCCCTGGCTAGCTTGTACCTCTTCGGCAGTCCTTTTTAGAGGCTGTCCCTTGAGGGGGCGCAATGACGGACCATTCGACGCGGCTGTTGCCGCGCGCCGCCATCGTGAGCGATGGGTGCGGTGAGGAACCCGCCGTGCTCGCGATACCGGGACACGATCAACACGTGGCAGGTCGCAATCAGATGCGGCAGATGCCCTAACCAGCAGAGAGTCTCCCGGTTGGGGTGAGTAACGAGTCCTTGGAGTGGGCGGTTCCTGATATTGCGTCTCCATGAAGTATGCCTCAGAAACAGCATGGATGCGTGTACACTGTCAACGTGCTCTGTGCGTTGATAGAGTCACAGGGCCCGTGTACGGTGGCGCGCATGGCAGACCATCCCGCCCCGCCAGTCGGCGGACCGCTTGTCACCGGCTCCGAGATCGCTCGGCTTGCAGGCGTCACGCGCGCCGCCGTCTCCAACTGGAGGCGGCGGTACGAGGATTTCCCCGCGCCCTCAGGTGGCGGTGCGAACAGTCCGTTGTTCGACCTGGGCGCGGTGCAGGCATGGCTGGACAAGCAGCGCAAGGGCCAGGATGTCTCGGTGGAGGTGCAACTGTGGCAGGCCCTGCGAGCGACCTACGGTGACGACATGATCGGCGGGCTCGTTGACGTCGCCCAGCTGCTCGCCGGCGCCGAGGGTGAGGCCCCGGAAGCTCTGCCGACGGACGCCATCCGACTGGCGCGGCAGCTCGTCGACAGTGGATCACCCGGTGACGTGGTGAGCGGGCTTACTGAACGCTTCACCGACTCTGTACGCCGGGCCGGCTCCGACCAGGTCACCTCGCCACGTATTGTCCAGGCGGTGCGGCACTTCGCCGGCGAGGTGCCCGCTGACGCGACCCTCTTCGATCCGGCGTGCGGCATCGGAACGCTCCTGTTGGCGGTCGGACCCGAGGCAGGGCCGACGCGCTGTGGTCAGGAGGCCGACGCCCGCAGTGCTCGATTCGCGCAGCTGCGAGCTGATCTCACGGGACGCACCAGCGTAGACATCCTCACCGGAGATTCTCTGCGCAACGACCAATGGCCGGACCTCAAAGCCGATCTGGTCGTCTGCGATCCGCCCGTCGGTGCCATGGGCTGGGGGCGCGAGGACCTGCTTCTCGACCCCCGGTGGGAGCTCGGCACACCCTCGCGTGCCGAAGGCGAACTCGCCTGGCTGCAACATGCCTACGCGCACACGGTCCCAGGCGGGCGCGTCCTCATGGTCATGCCCGCTTCGGTCGCCTACCGCAAGGCCGGTCGCCGTATCAGGGCCGAGCTCGTGCGGCGCGGCATCCTCACGGACATCATCGCCCTCCCACCGGGAAGCGCTGTGTCGCACGCGCTCCCCGTGCACCTCTGGCATCTGCGGCGCCCGCAATCCCCGGATGACGCCGTCACCAGGGTGCGCATGGTCGACCTGACAGCGAACGATCCCGACGGCCCGTTGGAGCCAGGGCCCGACCAGACGGCGGACGTACCCCTGATCGAACTCCTCGACGACGCCGTGGACCTGACTCCCGGCCGTCACGTCGAGGAGTCCCACCGCGACTACGCGGCCGAATACCGGGCGCTGCGGCAGGAGTTGGCCGAACAGGTGAGTCTGCTGGCCGACCTGCTGCCGACCTTGATGGGAGGCGGCGGCGCCAGTGCTGTGGAAGGGCCGTCCGTCAGCGTCGCCGACCTCGCGCGGGCCGGGCTGGTCGAGTACGGCGATCCGGAGCCGGTGTCGGTGAGCGATCAACTCGACACCGACTACCTCCAGGGCTTCCTGCGCAGCGCGGCGAACACCCGTCGCTCCACCAGCGCCAGCGGCACCTACCGGCTCGACGGCAAGGGTGCTCGCATCCCGCAGATGGACATCGCCGAGCAGCGTCGATACGGGGCAGCGTTCCGTGCACTGCAGGAGTTCGAGGAGCGGGCGCGGAGGGTGGCGGAACTCGGTAAGCAGGCGTCGGCGCTGGCCCGGGACGGGCTCGGCAACGGGGCTCTCGCGCCGGGAGATTGACGGGCAGCCACATCACAAAGGAAGAGCTGTACGTCACCCCGCCTGCGGAACGAACGCACTGGGCGATCCGCTCCACGACACCGCCAACGCCTCCCGCGCCCGGGTGCACGCCACGAACAGCAGACACCGCTCCCGGAGCAGGTCGGAGTCGTGCTGTAGTGCGTCCACGGACGCCGGAGTCACTTCGCGGGCGAAGGGCAGCGCGCTCGCCGTCGCTCCGAGGACGGCGACACACCGGAACTCCAGTCCCTTCATGGCGTGCATGGTGGCCAGCCGTACGCCGTCCGTGCCCGGCCCCGGATTGTCTCTGACCCGCACCACCGGCACCCGGGCCGCGGCCAGCTTGTCGTACGCCTTGTCGAGCAGCACGTTGAAGCGGGCGCAGACGCCGATCTCCGACGGGCGGATGCCCTGCGTGATCCAGCCCTCGACGCGCTCGAGCAGCGCCGCGATCTCCGCCTGCTCCGAGCCGTACCCGTCCACATGCGGTCTACGGCCGTGCAGGAGCGACCGGTATCCCGCCAGGGTGTCGCTGCCCTCACCGCCCAGGTCGTCGACCGACACCGGGCTGAGGATGCCCGTCGACCAGGCGAGGATCTCCTCCGTACTGCGGTAGTTGACGCGCAGGCGGTGTGTGCGCCCGGTCACCGAGATGCCGAGCGAACCGAGGGAGACCTTCGAGTCGTAGATCCGCTGGTGCGGGTCACCGGTGATGAACAGGTCGTCGCTGCCGGCCCGCACCGCACCGCGCAGGACGCGCCACTGGGCCGGGTGCAGGTCCTGCGCCTCGTCGACGACGACATGGTCGTGCGTGGGTGAGGAAGCGGCCAGGAGCTCGGCCGCTCGGACGCACACCTTGAGGTGGGTCGTGGTCTTCTGGTCGCGCAGCATGGACTCGAACAGCTCGACAGCGGGCCACAGTTGCTCCCGCCTGGTCGGCGAGAGCGCGCTGCCGCGACCGCGCCGGGAGGCCGCGCGGTAGTCGTCCAGAGTGCGCAGATCCTGGGCGAGGACGACGTGGCGGTACTCCTGGGCCAGGAACTGCTCCGTCCAGGGCAGGCCGAGCTTCTTGACGATCCGCTGCCACACCTGCCGCTCCTCCCGGTCGCCGATCGGGGAGGGCGCCCGGCCGTCGAGACGAGTCACGATGCCGTGCGCGTAGGCGTTGACCGTGGTCACCTCGACGCGGGTGAGCAGCGACTCGTCGTCGTCCAGGAGGACGGCCAGGTTCTCCCGCAACGACCCGGCCAGCGCGTTGGTGAACGTGGTGAGCAGCACGCGGGTGTCCGGGGAGCGGGTGAGCAGGTGCTTGACCCGGTGCAGTGCCGCGACCGTCTTGCCGGTCCCCGGTCCGCCGGAGACCTGCACCGGGCCGCCGTACGACGTCCGGTATGCGATGCGGCGCTGGGAGGGGTGCAGGAACACCCGCCAGGCCGTGAACGGCTTGTCCAGGATGTCGGCGAGTTCCTCCGGGCCGGTGACCAGGGTGATGCGGCTCTTGGTGTTGGCCATGACGACGGCCAGGCTCTCGTCCGGGTCGGGCCCCGCGTTGACAGGCCGCCGGACGGCGACCACGTCCCGGTATACCTCTTCGGGGCTGAAGCCCTCGGCCAGGTACTGCAGCACCTCGCACTGGTCCTCCGGCAACAGTGTCTCGAAGGCCTGCAGCTGCGCCTTGTCGACGATGGTCCGCACGGCCCTGAGCACCTGGTCGTCGATGCCGAGTTCGCGCAGGACGGTGTCCGAGTACGTCGCGAAGAGCAGCGCGTCGGCGGCTGCGGCGGCCTTCTCCAGGGCCGGCGTCAGCTGCTCGATCGCCGCGACGTTGCGGACCTCCAGCGCCCGGGTCGCGGAGTTCGTGGTGTACAGCCGCTTCGCGGCCCAGGTGTAGGCGTCGTCGTGCGGGACGACGTTGACGAGCAGGAAGACGTCACTGCCGTCGTCGGGGGCGAGGACTACGCCGCGCCAGAAGTCGTTGATGCGGATGGTCCGCATGCGGGGGTCGCGCGCGTTCTCCACGGACTCCAGGTGCAGGCCCTTGTCCGCGTGCAGTTCGGGCACGGTGAGCTGCTGGAACTTCTGCATCGCCTTGCGCACACCGGCTTTGACGGGCCGTTCCAGGACGTCGTAGCTCTCCCAGAAGCTGTTGGCGAACGCGAGCTGCGGCACGAGGCGCACTCCCCACCCTGAACGGACACTCCGCAGTCGATCATACGCGCGGGGTGCTCACCAGCCGGTCGGCCACTTTCGCCACGTCCGAGAGCAGCCCGGAGGGTTCCTGGTCGAGGTCGAGGGCGTGCTGGTGGATGACGATGCCCGCGTGCCGGACCACGTGGGCCGCGTGTGGGGCGTTGCCCTTGGCGTACACCAGGTGACCTTCGCGCAGGCCGAGGGCGGTGCAGTACGCCAGCATCTGGTAGAGGTCGGCGTCCGGAAAACCGTCCCGCTTCTCGGCCTTGTACTTGGCGTCCACGACGGCGCATGGGGCGCCGTGCGGCCCGTAGAGCACGAAGTCGGGCTTCATGCGGATCGCGGACGCCTCGTCGAGGTGATGCGGATCCTGGAGCCGCGCCGAGTGCCCGAGGCCACGGCACGCCTCGCGCAGTGCCACCGTCACGAAGTCCTCGAAGAGCTTGTTCATGTCGAACAGGAAGCCGTCGACGCGCAGTTCACCGGGCGCGTGCTCGACGGAGGCGTTGTCCAGGACGACCCGGGCCAGGTGCAGGGCGTGCTGGTAGCGCGAGTTGAGCCGGCTCGGCTGCCAGGCAGGCAGCGGCTGCCCCCGCACGATCACCGTGACCTCGGCCAGGCGGGCACGTTGGTGGAGCAACCCGCGACGCACGTCGTGGGGCACGCCGGGCAGCCGCAGGAGACGCTCGACGGCGGCGCGCAGCAGGCGGTTCTCCGCGATGTCGGTGGTGAACTCGTCGTACTCCACCTCCACCGGCAGCGTCGCGCCGAACCGCCGCCGTATCTGCTCGGCTTCCCGGATGCGGCCCCGGACGACCAGGGACGTCTCCTCGGTCACCCGATATCCCTGGAGGAGCCCCTCCCGCAGGGCGCGGTCGATCTGCCGCTCCACGGCATGGGCGAGGGCGGGCAGCAGATCGCGGTGCCCGGTGACATCGACGTCCCCGTCCCGCCAACCGCCCTTCGGGTCGAGGCCGTACCCGAGGAGGAAGAAGAGACGGGCGATGGGAACCTTCGGGGTGACGCGTACGGTGACCGGCTCGTCGTCCCCCGGCACCGCGACCGCCACCGCGCCGACCTTGCTGTCGGCTCGCAGGGACCAGTGCCCTGGGACATACGGATCAGGAGCCGCGTCCACGATGTCTCCGGCCGCCAGTGCCCGCCCGACCGCGTCCGACAGGGCGACGCCTGCGGCCGCCGCGTGCTCGACGAGTTCGACGACACGGGTCACCTCGACGACTCCCGCAGGGCGGCGAGCCCGTACCGCTTCTCGACGTCCACGCCTTCCCCGTAGTGGTACTCCTCCAGCAGGGGCAGGATCTTGGTCCGCCACGTCCGTTCGAGGCCGCCCTCCCGATAGACGCCCCGCTTCATCAGATACGAGGGCCCGATGCGGAAGTCGGCGTCGTCGATACGGGAGTTGAGCGCGTCGAGCAGGTCGGCCGGCTCGGCGTCGTGGCCCTCGCGGGTGAGCCAGCGGCGCAGCAGTCCGCTGGTCGGCTCGGTACGCGGGGACAGTTCGACGAAGGCGAAGCGGCGGCGCATCGCCGCGTCGACGAGGGCGATCGACCGGTCGGCGGTGTTCATCGTGCCGATCACGAAGAGGTTGGGCGGCAGCGCGAAGTCGTCGCCGGAGTACGTCAGCCGGACCGACTTGTTGCGGTACTCCAGCAGGAAGTACAACTCGCCGAAGACCTTGGCCAGGTTGGCGCGGTTGATCTCGTCGATGATCAGGAAGTGCGGGATGTGCCGGTTGCCCTCGCGGGAGGCCAGATCGGCGAGTTCGCGCAGCGGACCGGCGGTGAGCCGGAAGGCGACCTCGCGGGTCTGCGGATCCTCCTGGGGCCGGAAGCCCTCGAAGAAGTCCTCGTACGCGTACGACGGATGGAACTGGACGAGCTTGACCTGCTCGGGCCCGCCGCCGAGGAATTCGGCGAGCTTCAGGGCGAGATACGTCTTACCGGTCCCGGGCGGGCCGTACAGCACCAACTGCCGTTCGTCCCAGAGCAGATCACGGACCTCACGCAGCCAGTCCGTGTCGTGTACGAGGAGCTCCCCTGCCAACTCGTCCGTAGGCTCGGGCAGCTCCAGCTCACGCCGGGCGGTGAGCGCGGGGATCTCCACGCTCGGGTCCCGATCGGCGGCCTCGGCCTCCTCGATCAGGTCCTCGTCGCTTATCCCCAGGCCGTCGATAAGGTCCTTCACCGTGGTCAGGTCGACGACGTCATGCTGCGCGGAAAGCTTCTGCTGGAGTGCCTCGGGCAGGCCCTCGTACGCGTGCCCGTCGTCCGCCCAGTCCACGGGCCGGCGCAGATCCGACCGGCCGTCCTCGGAAGCGAGCTGCTCTGCGTCGCCCGTGATCTTGCCGACGTACAGACGACCGCCTGAGATGGTGCACATGGTGTCGCCGGGCCTCATCCGGGAGAGGAACATGTGCAGTTCCTCGACCAGCTGCACCTTCTGGTTGTACGTCGCGGTGGAGGCGTAGTCCTCCTCGACGGCGGTGCGCAGCCGGTCCTTGCTGACGCCCTGCTCGACACCTTGCCGCAGGTGGCGTGCGCGCAGGGTCACCAGCCCCTCGGACAGCCACAGACGCCGGACGAGGTCGAGGCCCGAGACATTGGAGCCGCGTACCAGCCAGGCCCGGTTGGGCCCCCACCACACCTGGTCGAGATAGTCGGAGAGCGGATGGCCGTCGTCCGTCTTCCACTCCAGCCAGCCATTGGCACTGCGACCGACCAGGATCTCGGCGGCGGCGGACGGGGAGTTGCACTCGACGTCCCGCGTCGTCTCCAGCCAGCCGGGCCACTTGGCCGATTCGGTGAGGACCCCTTCGTCGATCAGCCGCTGCCTCAGCCGGTAGGACGACGGCATGCGCACGGGGAACGACGGCACCACATCGGACCGGCCCGGAGAACCCGCCAGGACGACGAACTTCTGGCTCCCGTTCGTCCCTTTCTCGGTCAGTAGCCGTCCCCGGGCTTCGGGGCCGCCGTTGGGCAACCGGAGCCGGAACTCCGGGTACTGCGGGCCGTCGTCGGCCATGGGTCTCCCCCTTGCACAGCTGGTGCGATCTTGATTGCAGCGTACGGGCCGGCACTGACAGGCCTGCAAGAAATCCTGAAGGCGGCCGGCTCAGCTGCCCGTGGCATGGAGGACCGCCAGGAGGCTGGTGACCTCCCGCAGTCGTCCGTGGATCTCCTCCGGACGTGGCGGCAGCTCGTACGTGCGGTAGTGGCATGCCGCGCTGAGCGCCGACCAGGTGGTGCGGCATCGGCGGGCGGTGTCGTGGCCCGCGTACCACTCCAGGCACAGCATCCGGTGCTTGCCGACCCGCGTCATCGAGGGAGTGACCCGCCGCCAGTAGGCGTCCAGGGCCTGGTCGAGCGCCATGCGGAGCAGGACTGCGGCGGCACGGGCGCGGAGGCCGGGAGGCAGGGTGGTCACGGTGCCGGGGGCGGGCAGGAGAAGGCGGGCGGCGGCGGTCACCAGGGCCTCCGGGGACGCGCTCATCGGGCGCCCCCGGCGCTCTCGGCCCCAGCACTGCTCCGGATCGCCGCCGCGAGCGCCTTGGTGCGGCGAACGAGATCCTTACGGTCGTCCACGGTCGGCAGGGGCGTGTGGGCACCCGAGTTGAAGATCTCGATCAGCGCCCAGCCGCCGGAACAGATCTGCTCGACGGCTGCACGGGCAGGCTGCTGCTCGTCGCCGAGCAGGGCGAGCGACACGTACGTCTTGGTGCGATCGAGGGACTCCACGCGCTCCTCTACGGCTCGAAGCCCGAGCCCCTCCTCATCGCGGAGCCTGCGCCGTGCCGTCTCCAGACAGGCGGCTTCCACCGCCACCCGGCACATGGCAGGGAGCACATGATCGGCCACGTCCTGCGGCAGGCCGCGGTCCAGAGAGACGGCCCGCGCCTCCGCGAGAGCCTGCTCCACCGGGTCGGTGAGCGTCTCCACGCCCACCACGGAGTCCGTCTGGCGGCTCACGCGCAGGACGGTCGCCTTGATGCCGAGGTGTGCGACGGCCTGCTGGAGCCGGGTGTCATGGGTGAAGACGATCACCTGCCGGTCCTGGGCGTACGCGTCGAGCACCCGGGCCAGACCCTCGACCTTCTCGGGGTCCATGGACTGCACGGGGTCGTCGATGACGAGGAACCCGAACGGGCTGTCCGCGTGTGTGGCACGGGGCAGGAAGAGCGAGAGCGCGAGCGAGTGCAGCTCGCCCTGGCTCATCACGCTGTAGGCGGGGGCGGACATGTCGTCCACGGAGACGTCGAGCTCGACCTTCCCGCGACCGGGAGTGCCCGCGAGGGTGACGGATCCGAGCGTGACGCTGCTGTGCTCGCACAGCTTCTGCCACACCTCCTGCGACCGCTGGGCGAACGGCCGCAGGCGCTCGTCGCGCAGCTCGTCGATGATCGGCCGCAGCCAGGACCGTGCCTTGCGCGCGTGCTTGCGGCGCTCGCGCGCGACCTCCGCAGCTTCCTCGGCACCGAGCCACTCGGCCAGCCGTACGGCGAACGGCTGCCAGGCGACGTCATGCGCGGAGAGCCGCTGAACGGCTTCCGCCCGCACCTGCCGGCAGGCGTCGTCCAGGGTCGCCGCGGCACGCTCGACGCGGTCCGCCAGCTCGCGGGGGTGGATGACATCCCGGCACTGGACCCACTCCTGCCACACCACCGTGAGCGGGGAGTTCTCGCCGCGCAGCCACACCGGAACCGGCTGTACGAGGTCGTGCACGGCCCGCACAGCCACCGCCACCTCCTGCCGGGCGGCCTCGGCGTCGGCTGCCTCCGTCTGGAGCCGCTCCACCTCCGTCCGCGCCTGCTCGGCCCACGCCCGGTCCAGCCGATTCTCGGCGCGGCAGACCGGGCAGTCCGCGCTCCCCGAGCGCCGCTGATGCTCGATCGCCGCCTCCAGCAGCCGGGCCAGGCGGCGCGCCTCCTCGGCACTGCCGTACCGGGCCTCCTCGGCAGCGGCGGCGGCCTCCCGCAGCCTTCCGACAGCCCCGCCGACCTCCGCCAGATCCGGCCCGGCGAGGCTCGCGTGCTGTCGCAGCCGGGCCAGCTCGGCCTCGGCTGCCGGCGTACGGCTCCCCAGCAGCGCACGCACCCGGCCGAGGTCGCGCTTGGCTCCCGACAGCGCCTGGGTGGCCTCGTGGGACCTGGGGTCGTCGAGCGTGCCCAGCGCGTCGAGGAGCTGTGCGGTGAGGGCGTCCGCGTGTTTGATCGCCTGCTCGCACTCGCTCGCCGTGTCCTTGACCCGGCCGTCGAACTCGGCGAGCAGTTCGAGCCCGAGGAGCTTGAAGAAGGCGTCGTGCAGACCGCCGAGCGTGCCGTTGATCATCGAACCGAGTTCGCTGTACGGCAGGAAGGGCCGGGCGAGGTCCAGCGCCTCGGCGTCGACGACCTCCTCCAGCTTCCGCTCCGAGCCGTCCGGTCCCTCGACCTTGGTACGCGCATCATCGACCTTGAGCCCGTGCCAGGTCCGCCGCACGGTCACCGCCTCGCCCCGCTCGCCGACGGCCAGCTCGACGCGGACCTCGGGGGTGACGTCGGGGCTGTGCAGGTTGCGCCAGCCCTTCTGCCAGTCGGTGGCCCGTCGTCCGTCCCACCGGGAGTTGCGTCCCGTCAGCGCGGTCTCGGCGGCCTCGGCGAAGCTCGACTTCCCGGAGCCGTTGGGACCCGCGACGACGACCAGCCCGGGCCCGGGCGGCAGTTCGAGAGTGGTCCGCGGACCGACACCGCGCCAGCCGGCCGCGGTGATGGACCGGAGCTGCACGGGGCCGGCGCGCCCTCCACTGCTCGTGGCCGGTTCGTCGGGGACCAGCTCGCGCAGCAGCTCCTGCACCTGAGGCGCGAGGTCCGAGTGGCGCAGGCGGTCGAGGAGGAGGGCGCGGAGGGAGGCAGGGGGCTGATCGGTCATGGTCGGTTCCCGTTGTCGGGCGCGGCAGGAGGGGCCACGCGGACTGGTGATGCACAGTGTTGGCACTCTGAGAATGGCGGCACCGCGTTAGCACTGTCAACGCGTTTACAGGATCCTCGATATTCGAATTTGTGTACGCGCGGGAGTGTGAGATGGTCCCACTGAGAGAACGGGCGGCTGTCCAAGCCCTTAGCCGATCCGGCCGTCGAGAAGGGGCGGTGGGGGTACCGTCTAGAACGCAGCCAACGTCCACCCCTCGAACCGGGAGCACGACCGTGAGCGCACTGCATGCGCATCCGCAGGCCGGTGAGCCGCTCATCCCTATGCCCGCCCTGACGCCCGACGCTTTGCGTGCAGCCGTTGAGGCACTCACGCCAAGCCGGATGCCGGCGTTCGTCAGCGATCTCGTCGATGCGACTACCAGTGCTCAGCAGGCCCAGTCCCTTGCGCCGCTGCGCACTTTCGTCCACACGTGGGGCGTGTTTGTCGCGATCCAGCGCTACCCCTCACGAGCCGTACGGCTGCGTCACCTGGAAGACGTAGTGAGCGATGGGGTGGAGGATCCGGCGGATGCCATCGCCGAGATAAGGAAGATCCACGCAGAGGCGGAGGCCGAGGCCGGCCTGTGACCGACTGGAAGTGGGACTTCAACCCGAGCGAGGAGTACCTGACTGCCGGTCTTCCCGTCGGAGTGGTCGCAGAAGTGGAACGCATCGCCACAGAACTTGCCGCGCTGGGCCGTGACGCCGAGACGGCAGGGAGCAGACCCGAGGACAAACCCGGAGGGCTGAGGAACTTCCCGATCTTCGGTGGGCGCGGCTTCATCCAGTTCCTCGCCGTACCCCGGAATGAGTGCGTCTACATCTGCAACGTCGTGTGGCACGGGTGACGACGAGCTGGGACAGCGACGGTCAGCAGGTCAGATCGCCGGTGAGGCCCGGTTCGTTCTTGTCGGTGTAGGAGGCCACGGCGCCATCGGAGGTCGCGCCTTCGGAGTAGTAGAGGGCGTGGGCCCACGGTTCGGCGTCCTCCTCACCGGTCAGTTCGGGAAGTCGAGGGCCTCCTGACCGGGGCCAGGGGTGCGCCGAGACTGCCGCGGTGGCCTGGGCTCCTTGGTCGCGTAGGTGGGCACGGGCAGGATGCCCTCGTGACGGAGGTCGTCGGTGGTGATGAGCGGGCCGTTGCTCACCGCGTCCAGGAGCCGGGCCTGTCGGGGCTCAAGAGCTACGAGGAGCCCGAGCGCGTTGATGAGGTCCAGCAGGTCGACGGTCCATTGGGAAGTCCAGGTCGGGGGCAGGATGTCGTTCAACGGTGTCTGCCGTTCCACGTCCGGTTTGAGCTTGCGGAAGCTGAACCACTTGCGGATCACCTGTACTCCGCCGATCCGGTACTCCCAGACTTCCGGCGCCACATTGCGTATGGAGCCGGTGCCCACGGTGAGGCTCCGCGTCGTCGCGTCGTAGGAGATGCTGTCCGGCGACCCGGCGTCCTCTCCGATCTCGCCGTCACATTCGGGTCGCTCTGCCAGGGGCAGTCTCGGAGTCGCATCGGACGAGCTGTCGCGGTGGTGAGAAGCGAAACGCCGGCCGTAGGTGTGGATCCATATCGTGCGACGACCGACTTCCACCACATCCGCCCATAACGTCGAGTCACGCGTCAGGGGGATGCGGGCGCCCCGCTCGGCCAGGTACGTGGCGAAACGGCGGGTGTAGCCGCTGTGGCCGGCTATCCCCGCGATGTAGGCGAAGAGGTCTTCGGCGGTGACCGTCACGCCGTGCGTTTTGGTGAGCAGTTGCAGCAGCCCGGGTGTCACGTTCGGTTCGGGGAGGTGGGGGTGGCGGTAGAGGGGTGCTACGCGGCCACCTTCGGTGCCCTTGAAGTGATGGACGTCGGGCAGAAGGGCGGTGAAGCTCACGGCCGGGCCAGGGCGAACCGACTCTGTGTGGAGTTCGGACAGGTAGATCTGACGCTCGTCGTTGTGGGCGAACCACAAAGCCGGTCGCGGCCTGTCGATCACTCGCCGGTCCGCGATGATGTATTGCCGATCGAGAGTCATCCGCCCGTACGGGACAATGACCGGAACTGTCTCTTTCTCCGCTGCGAGACTGTCCTTCTGCTGCTGGCCGGGTAGAGGCGGTTCCAGCTTGTCCGGGCGGCGGTCTCCGGTGCTCTTCATCAGCGCCGCTTTGGTCTCGGCCGGGGCCTGTACGAGCCTGCGCCAGCGCCGTTCCAGAACCTTCCGACTAGGCGACACCGGCCAACTGCGGTTGTTCGTATTGCCAGTGCTCGTCCAGGGAAGCAGGGCGTCCACCGGTGGCATGGCAGCCCAGTCGGAACCGGACGTGATGTGAAAGGGAGCGGTCCACTGTGTGGGGCAGAGTTGCCAGGAAGCCCCGTTCTGATGACCCTCGATGCCGAGCCCGTCCAGCCAGCCGAACTTCTCTTCGCGCGTACCCGCGGGGACGTCGAGTCGCCATACCTGTGCCGGGTTCTTCGGGTCAGGTGAACCCCGGCGGACGAATACGGCGATGCAGACCTCGCGCTTCACATCCTGGAAGACACGGGTCCGTACGTCGGAGTAGGGACCCTCGGGGGACAGGCCGATGACCCAGCCCTCGTCGGCCGCCTCGCGTAAGTAGTGGCGCATGCCGGCCGCGCCCTTACTGTCCAGAAAACCGGAGTTGGTGATGAGGGCGACGATTCCGCTCGGCGCTTTCGGCGCGCCCGAAGCTGTCACCTGGTCGAAGACCTTCCAGGTGGACCACGCCCAGAAATACACGTAGAGGTTGTCCAGGGCGTAGCCGATGCGGCCATTGTCCTCCGGGTGGAAGCGCGCAAGGATCGGGCCTTGGTTGTTCGGATTGCCTTCGGTGACCCACCGTCCGACACCTGACTGCTTCGCACCCCGCAGATAGGGCGGGTTGCCGATGACCACCATGACTTTCTCGTCCGCTTTGACCTTGTTGGCCATACGGCGGTGTCGGGCGATCGCCTCGTACATCAGCCCCAAGTGATGCTCGACGGCTGGATCGTCGAGAGTGTCGGCAACGAGAAGCCTTGGTGGGTAACGTGTCACATCGGTCTCATGGGCCTGGAAGGCATGGTGCACACGGAGTTCGGCCACCGCATACGGCCCGGTTTGCTTCTCCAGCCCGACGATCCGCTTCGAGAGTTCCCGCAGAAGTCCGGGCTTGAGGTGCCTGCCGTGCTTCAGCGCGAAGTTCTTGGCCACGTGGTCAATGATGTTGATGAGGAAGGTCCCGGTACCCATGGCCGGGTCCACCACGGTGACGTCCTGGCTTCCGTACCCGTCTTCCTGGCCGAGCCGGTCGCGCAGCACCTCGTCGGTGAACCGCACCATGAAACGGACGGCTTCGCCGGGTGTGTAGTACGTCCCGGTCCGCCGCCGCAGTTCCGGGTCGTAGGCGCTGAGAAAGCCCTCGTACAGGTGGAGGTAGGCGTCTCCCGTCTCGTCCTTGAACATCTCGGGGTCGACGGCGGACATCACGTCGATCAGCGGATCGATGATCCCTCGCAGGTCGTCGAGGGCGTCGTCCGTCAGTACCGCCAGCGCCTTGCCCATCAGGGAGTGGCGTTTGCCCAATCGGGTCGCGACATCGGGGAGGGAGAGCTTGTCCAGATCGATGTGATGGAGGCGGGCCAGCAAGGCAGCGAAGGTGAGTGTCTGGCTGTAATGGTCCGCGAACTCCTCTGGGCGGGCGTCGGGAAAGAGCAGATCCTTCCAGTTCCCGGCCAGGATCGAGAACGCCGCATCGGCCTCTCCACTTTCCTCGCGGGTGAGACGTTCGGTGACCTCGTCGCGCAGCAGGGCACAGATTCCCGCGATGCGCTTGACCAGTTCGTCGATGCTGCTGTGGACGATGGGGGCCGGTAAGAAGAAGTGCGTGAGGGCGCGCTCGAACCCGGAGTCCGCGACGACGAGTTGCCGACTTCGACTCCGACTCCCGGACTCCAGATCTCCGATGAGGCGTCCGACAGGGCCGACTCGCTCGCCGAAGCGGTAGACCGCCCACTGATATCCGTCGGTGTACAGGACGTTGTGGAGGGCCTTGATCTTCTCCCACTGCTTCCGATCGTGGCTCTTCGCGGACCACTTCTCCGGGTCGACCCCTCTGCCCGGTTGCTTCAACTCGACGTGCCCGATAGTCCTGCCGCCGCAGCTGATGGCGAAGTCAGGGCGAATCCTGAGCTTCTTGACGCGGGTCTGACCGTGGGCGATGAGTTTGAGTCGTTGCCGCAAGGCCATGCTGCGCAGCAGGTGCTCCACCGGCGCGGTGAGGCTCTCCTCTTTGCCGCTGTCCGCCCCGGCGGGACCTTGTCTCTTCGCTCTGACCTCCTGCCCGAACTGCGCGACGAGGTCTGCGACCGATCTGGTGGTGCCTTTTCCCGTCGAGACGTCCCCTCGTGACATCCGCCCCCCAAGGCCGCACCCACGCAGGTGATCAGACCCATACAGAATGCCCAAGACATGGCAACCAGCAAACGCCGGACAACTGGGGCGAAGGGGGGATGTGTGAAGCCTGCTCACAGAGTGGCTGAGGGGAGTGGTGAAGCGGGGCTGCGCTGGTCGATGGGATCAGGGTGAGAGCTAGACGGAAGACGGGTGGAGCGGCAAGATCGGAGAGCGTATCGCCCGCGCTGCTGCATGAGCCATGGCGCGGAGCGTAAACACGCGGCTTCGCCGGCCGATTACGCTCCGTTCGATGCTAGGTCGTCGGTCACGATTCGTCCTCGTCTCCCAGCTCGTTGACGAGTGGTACGAGGAGCGGATGGACGGAGAAGCCGGACGCGGGGCCGGGGCCCGCGTTGTATTCGGCCTTCAGGACCTGGACGGCCGACTCCGGGATCTTGCCCAGGCTTCGCAGCAGGCCGGTGATGCGGGTGACCGGCTTCGTGAAGCCTCTGAGGGAGCGGCCCTCGGGGTAGTGGCAGATGTCGTAGACGCTCTTGGCGTCCGCGACGCCGTCCTTCTCGGCGGCGTACTTGATGACGGCGACCCTGTCTTCGTAGTTCTCGTACGTCAACCGGTCGAAGAGTTCCTGGAGCGCGTCGGTCGTCCAGCCGCCGTAGGTTCCGTCGTCGGTCCCGATCCGTTCGACGCGTTCGATGTCCTCGACGGATCCCTCCCGGAGACCGAACTCCAGGATCGGCGCGGCGACCTCCAGGAACCGTTTCGGCGTAAGCATGAAGAGCCGCCCGCCACCCCGGGTCCTGAGCTCCTCGGTCAGTTCCGGCCGCGGGCCGCGGTTGAAGCCCTGCTCCTTGCGCCACCAGTCCTCCTTGACGTCCGCCGTCACGAACAGCACGTCGCACCGGCGGCGGCCGGCCTCCCGGAGGATCTGCTCCCACACGAGATAGTCGGCGGCGGCTCCCACACCGTCCTTCGTCTTGTCCATGTATCCCGGAGGCAGCCGCTTCTCGACGCGGCGCATGCCCTCCGCGATCGCCTTGTCGTGGTCCTGCGGACTCAGTGGAGCGCCGACCCGGCCGTCGAGCGCGGGCTCCAGTTCCGCGATGACTGGATCGGTGCTCGTGTCATGGGTGATGTTCTGCCACTCGCCCTCGCCGACCTTGACGATCGCCTCCTGCACGTCGTCGAAGACCTCGTTCAGCTGACTGCGCAGACGGTCGGTCTCCTCCTCCGGCAGGGCCACGCGATTGGCCCAGGTGCGCAGGGTGCGTTCCGCCTGGGCCGCGTGACCGGCCATGTCCTCGGCGGCCTGCGCACCGGACGACCGGGCGTCGCTGAGGGTGCTCTCACGGTTCCGCCAGAACTCCACGAGGGCCTGGTGGGGCACCCACAATCGGTCCTCAACGGCGCCGAGCGCGCGCAGCAGGTCGCCGCGCGCCTGCTCGGTGTAGCGGTAGAGGTTCAGCAGGACGTTGGCGTCGGGGGCGACCAGGCCGTGGGTAAGCACAGAGGTGAAGTCGTCGGTGGTCGGCGTCCGGAAGGCGCCGAAGTCGTCGAAGAGGCCTCGGTTGTCCGCCCCGGCCGTCGTGTCCTCTGCCACTGTGCCCCCTTCGTTGCCGTACGCCGCGTCCGAGGGGTAGGCGTACCGGCCCGCCCCCTCGCGTTCGCCCTGCTGGGAACGTAGCGCGTCGAAGGCGACGACGGGCAGCGAACGGGCAACTCACGCGGATCAGTTGGTCGGGAGGCTCCCCGTCAACTGGGCCGGTGACCCACCTCGGCCCGGCGCCAGTGCGAGTGCTGCTCCAGGAGTGGCCCCGGTCGGCTAGGAAGGATGCCGGCCCGGGGCTGTGCCGTGTCTGTCAGGCGCGGGCCTGGACGATGAGCGTGCCGCTATGCCCGGCTTTCGGGGCATCCACCACCGTCGCCTCAGCGGACGTGAAACCAGCTCGGAGCAGGTGCCGCTCCCACACTGCGGGCTTGTAGCTGTACCGGTACGTGAACATGGCCTTCCCCGCGAACCCGCCCTTGTGCATGGCCTGCGGCCCGTAGGCACCCGGAATGGCAGGAGGCTGGGAGAACACGAAGACGCCGCCCTGGACGAGGCGCTTGCGGACGAGGGGGAAGAGGCGGGACGGGTCGGTGAACCAGGCCGCTCCGAAGATGGAGTACACGGCGTCGTACCGGTCCCCGTCGGCGGCCAGCCAGTCGAGGATCTCTGCCCGCTCGATCCGCACCCCGAGTGGTGCCCACTTCGCGCTCGCGAGCGCCACCATGCGCGGCGACAAATCGACCCCGGTGACCTTGACGCCTTGTTGCGCGAGGTGGGCGAGGGCGCGGCCGGTGCCGCATCCGATCTCCAGCACGTTCTCCGGGCTGCCGAGGAGTTCGGGTCCGGGGCCGTGGCCGGCGTACTGGGTCCAGCAGAATGACGGCTCGGCGTCGTCCTTGAACGCGGATTCGGCGTAGGCGTCCCACAGTTCGGTCTCGGCGGCGATGTCGTGTGGTACGGGCACAGCGGTTCCTCGTGTCGTCGGCAGCGGGAGCCCCCGCCCTCGGGGAGCCGTGAGGACGGGGGGCGACTGTAGCGGGGCTCAATGGCTGTCGGGGACCTTGTCGCCGCACGGTGAGCAGTCCGCGCCGTCGATGGCCCACAGCTCCTCGTCGATCGCCCAGCCCCGGGAGCGCGCCCGTCACGGGCGGGCTGGGGGCCACTCGTGCAAGCCACTGGTAGGTCTGGCAACGGGGCTCACCTCGGCCCAAACGGTCTTGGCGCCCGGCGGATGCGGTTCGATGCCCCAGCGGTCGGCCAGGGCGCCGACCAGGAGTAGACCGCGGCCGGACTCGCCGTACGTCGTCGAATCGGTGGGTACGACGGGGAGTTGGCCGCCCTTGGCGTCGGTGACCGCGATGCGGAGGAGACCGGTCGTGGTGTCGAGAGCGAGGGCGAGCCGGAAGTTGCGGCCCTGGACGCGGCCGTGCAGGGCCGCGTTGGCGGCGAGTTCGGCGACGATCTGCTCGGCTCGCTCGGTCACTTCGGGTGACAGGTCCCAGGCACGGAGCTGGGTGGTGGCGAGGAGGCGTGCGAGGCGGGCTCCTCGGCGGGTGGAGGACAGAAGCTGGGCGAACGTGGCCACGGTGCTGGGGGGTTGGGGGAGGGTTGCGCTCATGGGCCAATGTGGCGGGCGCACGGGGGCGCGTTCCAGGAGTGACGCCCGTACGGTGCGTCAGCGTACGGACACATTCTGTGGACGGTACGCGGGATCCTCCGTCACGCTGGGTGCTGTCGGGTGTGGAGCGACGGACAGTGCGTGTCACGTGTACGGAACGGGAGGTGGCCGCGTATGACGGGCGGCATCGACATCATGGCCGAGGGCTGCGGCGACGGGGAGGCGGCCGGCGGTGAGCCTGATCGTGAGCCCGACCCCTCGGACAGTCTGCGGACCTGGGGAGCCGTCCAGCAGGCGCTGCGCGAGCACGCGGGGTACAGCAGGGCTGAGTTCGCGGACCTGGTGCGCTTCTCCAAGCACACCGTGGAGTCGGTGGAGCTGGGGCGGCGGATGCCCGACGAGTCGTACGTGGTGCGGTCGGAGGAATTTCTGGGGAACACCGGGGCGTTGCGGAAGTCGTCGAAGTACGTAACGCGGGGGCGGGGGGATGTGGGGCTGGCGGCGTGGTTTCGGCAGTGGGCTCGGCTGGAGCGGGTGGCGGTGAGTCTGTGTACCTATGAGTGCAGGCTGGTGCCGGGGTTGTTGCAGTCGGAGGGGTATGCGCGGGCGCTGTTCGAGAACCGCATTCCACTGTTGACCGACGAGCAGTTGGAGGCGCAGGTCGCGGCGCGGTTGGAGCGGCAGAAGATGTTGTATGAGCGGCCGACGGTGCCGTTCCACTTCATCGTCGAGGAGTCCGTCTTCCGGCGCAGGCTTGGTGGTGTTGAGGTGTTGCGCGGCCAGCTGGACCTCGTGCTGGAACGCACTGCGCTCCGTAACGTGACGCTGCAGATCATGCCGACGGATGCCGAGTTCCATTCGTGCATGGACGGCCCTGTGCGGCTCCTGGAGACCCCGCAAGGGCGGCGACTCGCGTACTCGGAAGGGCAGGAAAACGGCCGCCTGATCTCTGACCCGAAAGAGGTGAGCCTCCTCTACCAGCGCTATGACACACTGCGCTCGCAGGCCCTGAACGCCAAAGATTCGCGGGGCCTGCTGGAGCGACTGCGAGGAGAGCTATGAGCACGATGGAACTCGCCTGGTTCAAGTCCAGCTACAGCGGCAGCTCGGGCGACGACTGCGTCGAGGTCGCCGTCACCGAACAGGCCGTCTGCGTACGGGACTCCAAGGACGTCACCCGCCCCGACTTCGCGGTGGGGCGGGACAGTTGGGCGCGGTTCGTCCGGTACGCCGCCGGAGGCTGAGGCGGCGCACCGGTGTGCCAGGGGTCAGTTGGCCAGGGCCATGCGCTCGACCCAGGCGACCTTCACGGACTTGATGTCGGACAGTTCATGGCCGTCTTCGAGGGTGACGTACTCGTCGAACTCACCCTTGTCGGCATCCGTTTTGCCGGCCTCCAGGTGCGTCGTACCGATGTAGGTCTGGCCGATGAAGTCGCCGTCCTCGTCGAAGCCGTTGACGATGACGGAGTAGTTGGCGGGTTCGTCGCCCTTGTTGGTGATCTTGTAGACGAACTTGTAGGTCGCGTCGTCTGAATCGCTGTACGAGTCACAGTCGTTGTACACGTAGTCGTCGGTGTCGTCGCAGTCCTCGTCGTCGCTGTACGAGTCACTGTCCCCGGTGACGAGCTTGCCGCCCGAGACCTCGACGTGGTCCATCGGGTCGCCGTCACCGGCCAGCGCCCACCAGGTGATGCCGCCACCAGCGAGGAGTACGGCGATGGCGGCGCCGACTATGAGGGCACGCTTGCGCCGACGGCCCTGTGGGGCGGCCCAGGGCAGGGGAGCCGGGGGCGGCGCCGGGGGCATTGGAGGGAGCGAGGTCCCCACGAGCTCGGGCTCGGAGATGGTGGGCTGGGGTTCCGGCTGCTGGGGCGCCTTGTCGTTCAACTGGGTCTGCCTTGTTGTGAGGGTTGGATGGGGTCGGGTGTTTCGACGGGACGTCGGCGGCAGCGACAGCAGGTCCGGCACGCATAAACCGTGAAGCCGGGAACGGAGCCCTGATGCACCTTCGAGACGACGACCGGCGTACCGGTCACCTGGCCGTGGCCGCGCCTATGGGAAGAGGAGTACGACGATGTCAGCCTCGACGGCAGCGATCCTGAAGCTCGGAGATGACGGCTCTCTCGCGGGCGTTGATGTCGCCGTCCACAGCGGCCACTTGGCTGGCCACGTCGAGAAGGTCGCTCAGATCCCCTGACTCGGCGTCCAGGCGTTGCCACACCTCGGTGGGGTCGATGTCGACAAGGCGAGCGAGCTGTTCGTCGACCACCTGGTGCTGCTCCCGGACCAGCCTCACCAGGTGGCGCATCAACAGCGTCTCATCGTCGGCGATCTTGCGGTTCGCCCCGATGACGAGCCAAGCGACCCACAACATCGCCTGTGGGTGCCGACTCCGCTTGCTCAGCCTTTCGGCGACTTCGATCACACGTGCCTCGTTTCGGAAGACGGCTTGCGCGTGCCGTCCCGCGACCAGTGTCGTATAACGGTTCAGCACCACCGCGAGGGGTACGCCGACCACCGGGATGCCGATCTTGATGACGTTGCGCTGCAGGAGATACTTCCCGACGACGGGGAGCCCTCTTGCGGCGGTCAGCACCCCCTTGGAGTAGAAGCGCTTGATCACCTGCCGTACCACGAGCGGGACCGCCTTGAGCGCGCTTTCCTGGACCACTTCCCCGCTCTTGATCGTGAAGGCCACCCGTATGAGTTTCCACAGGTCCTCGGGGTCGGACAGGTCGAGCGGGACCTGGTAGAGGACCGCGATGTCGTAGGCCAGGCGGAGCTGGAGCCGGCTGGTGAACGCGACATCGACCATCATCGTCGCGACGGCGGCCGGGACGGTGGCAGGAGAGGCCCCGCCAAGGGTTCCGATGGTGGAGGCCACGGCCGCCGTGTAGGCCCCGGCGGAGAGCCCGCCTTCGATCGCGGCATACCGGGCCGCCATCTTGATCCGCTGATCGACGATGCCATCCGGGGGTACGCCCTCGTAGCGCTCCTGGAAGTACTGCCAGTCGACCTTCGCGGTGTAGGAACTCATGGCCTGAGCGCAGAGTTTGGTGAACCAGTTGCCCGACTTGATGTCGTCCGCGCTCAGGCCCTTGACGAACTCGCGTATCTCGGAGCGCTCTTGCTCGACTGCCGCCCGGTCGGCATCGTCGTCGGCGGCGTCAATCGGAGCTTTGGGCATGGCGGTGTCTCCTGAGTTCGGTTCCATCGGGGTGGCGTCACCGCAGTTCGGAGTGGCGACGCAGTGCCATACGCCAGTGCATGAACAGGGCCTCTGGCGGGGGAGCGATCCGGTCCAGGTTGAAAAGGATCTGCTGGTACAGCGGATGCGGCCGGTCGCCTCCGTGCGTGGTGACCAGGGCGGACAGTGGAGGCCTGTCGTCCGGTGTTTCGCGGTCGGCCTCGACAAGTATGGCGATCTTGTCGTCGGGGTGGAGAGCCGCGAGGGGAGCCCCGATCCGCAGGGCCAGTTCGCCCCATGTCGTAGTACGGCCTTCACGCGCGCTCTGCCGCAGCGCGACACGCACGGCGACGGCGAGGCCACGTATCTGTGACAGAGTCAGACGCTCGGTCATCCGCTCCAGGTGTCGTTGCCAGCGAGCGATGTCGTGGCGTTCCTCTGCTGCCAGGTCGCCCCCGAGTTCCTCGGCTAGGTCATTGGCGCTCCGTAGAGCGAGGCGCAGCTGGTCCGGATGGAGATCGTCTCCATCGCGGTTGATCTCGTCGACGAGCGTTGACAGGCGCTCCCACGACTCGTACAACTCGTCGGCGCGCTGGTTCACGAGCCAGTCGGTGAGGTCCCGCAGGGTCTCGTGGGCATCCGTCGAAGGCGCGGCCTGTTCCGCCAGGAACAGGTTCTGCTCGTAGGCGTCGAGGTCACCGGCCTGCTTTGCCTCGTGCGTCAGGTCGAGCAGCGCGTCGAACACGGCGCGGGATTCGGCCTCCTTGCGTTCGATTCGGATCGGCGGCCGACGAGAGGCTTCATGACCGAGTCGAGACGGCGAGTTCACCCGGCTGCTTCTGCTGTAGGCCGCGTGAACGCGGCCACGCTCGCGGTTCCAGATGTCGAGCAACTCGGCGTCGGAGAAACCCTTCGTCCAGCCGAGTCCGTGCAGTATCTGCTTGAAGAACGGGGCCGGGCCGCCGTCTCGCCCCTTGATGAGGGAGGACAGAACGGGCTTGCCCGGTGTCCGGGGTTGTTCGACCTGGAGGAGCAGTTCCCGCCACCGGTCCACGGAGAGTGTTTGGCCGTGGAGGGACGCTCCCTTGCACAGGGTTGCCGTCGTGACGACGTTCTTGCTCCGCGCGGTGTTCTCCAGCGTCTTGCGGAAAGAGGCGACGAGTTCGGCGTCAGAGGGAAGCGGGTGTTTCTCTGGCGATGGGTCATGAGTGTTGGTGGGCGGTGTGGCCCTGCCCATGGGTCCGTCAGCGGGGTAGGTCCCGACGAGTTGCAGGGCACTGGCCTTGATCAGCCATGTGCCGTCGCTGTCGAGGGAGAGAACTGCGTCTACGGGCAGGTACGCGTGCTGACGGTCGGGTGAATCCGCGTGGGCGGGGAGCGACAGGCGGGCATTGACGCGCAGGGAGACGTTGAACCAGTGATGGGCGTCGGTCGTGTGAGCCGACGTGGCGTCGGTGATGAGGACGGAGGCCGGGGTGAGCGGCAGGCCGGACAGCGGATGGGCAGGTTCCACAGGGCCGGCGGCATGGCGTGGAACGATGCCGTCCGCTGTGTGGAGGAGGCTCGGGGTGACGATGCCTTCGGGGGTGAGCGTGCACTCCGAGAGTGAGGTCCACTCCACGGGCCTGTCGGGGAACTGAGTCCCGATCTCCACCGCTCGTGTCACCCCGAGAGACCAGCACTGCACGCGGAGGGCGTACCCCTGCCGTTCGATCTGCCAGTTGGCCAGGAGACTGTCGGGCCCGAAGAGCCAGTCGAGTTCCGAGTGCCGGACCCGCAGTTCCGTGTCGGCCTCCTCCCACTCCCGCTTCGACCGCCGAGCGAGCTGTACGCGTATGAGCCGGCGTCCAGTCCCGTACGACACGTCGACGGCATCGCGGACCTGGTGCCCCTTCGGCTTGTAGACGGGCTGGACAGCCCGCTGCCCCTGCTGCTTGAGCCAGTCGGCGATGGCCCGCCCGATGTACAGGTGGTCGGCGCTGTCCTCACCGGTCTCCGTGCGCCGACAGTGCACGGGCGGCCGGTGCGCGAAGTGGCATTTCTTGTCCGTGTACCGCTTCGGGGACAGTCTCTTGCCGCAGCCGCCGAGCAGAACGCCGCAGTAGAAGTCGTCACGCGTCCGACCCCCCATGAACCGGTCGAAGTCGTCATGGTCGTAGGGCAGGAACACCGGCCAGTCCGACTCGGCCCGGCCGATGACTGCCGTCTGGACCTTGCGCGTGTCTTCTTCCTTTGTGTACGGCAACGGGGCTCCTGGTGACGGGCGGTGGCGGGTCAGGCGCTACGCCAGCGGTTACGGCCATCGGAGCCGGGGCCGCAGACCATGGGGGTTCCGGCCTTGGTGACGCCGGTCGCGCCGCGCGGGGAGCAGAACGAGCCGGGGTGGACCGTGCCGACGCTGGTGCCACCGCCGGTGGAGCCGCCGGAGGAGGATGAGGAGCCTCCCTCGTTCGAACCGCCGCCGGTCGTGCCGTTGTCGTCGTTGTCGTAGTCGGGGTCGTTGGCGGGGATCTTGTAGGTCGTGTCCTTCGCCGACGGGCAATCCTGGACGACGTCTGCGTCGGTCCACTGGCCCAGGTCCAGGCGGACCGTGGTGACGGAGTCGACCTTGGTCCCCTCGTCCGGGGACTGGAAGCACACCCGCCACTCGTCGCCGTCCTCCGCGGCCTCCTCGGCGGTCGGAGTGTCGATGTCGAGGTAGACGTCGTCGAGCGTGACGCGGTCGAGGTCGATACCGGCCTGCTTCAGATCCTCGACGGCCTTGTTGTAGGTGGCGCCGACGACGTCCGGCATCTTCGGCCACGGGAGCGGACCGCCGTCTTTTCGGGGGCATGGCTCGGCGCTCTTGACGGCCGCGAAGTCGATGGTCTTCGCGGCCGTGTCGGCCTTCTGGAAGCACACGGTCCATCCGGACCTCAGGACGATCACGCGATTGTTGTCGGCCGCGTCGTGATGGGCAGCGGTGTAGCCGGCGGAGCGTGCCTGCTTCTCGGCCTCGTCCAGTTGCTGTCCGACGTAGTCAACGGCGATGGCGGGCTGGGACTTCTTGGACGCGGTCGGGGATGCCTGGGCGGATTCGCCGCTTGCCCCGCCCGCGTGCGCTGACTTGGTGCCGTTGTCATCGAGCTGCCCACCCAGACCCGCGCCGACCGTCAGGAGGACCAGGGCTCCGACCGTCGCTCCGAGCCTTGCGAACCAGCGCCACGGTGGCAGCACCCACACGGCCACCATGGCGGCGATCATCACGAGGAAGCCCAGGGCGAAGCTGAAAGCGCCGAGCAGGGCGACCAGGGCGAGGATGCCGAGCACGGCCTGTGTGCTCTTCCACCAGGGACGGGACTGGGCTGGGGCGTTGTACGGATTCACGTGGTTCTCAACTCCTCAAGTGCGAGCCCAGGCACGGTGGGCTCGCACCGGCCCTCGCACGGACCGGGATCGGGCTGTCAGGCGGAGTGTCTGGGGCCGTGGCCCGGGGGCGGGGTGAGAGCGGAGGTGTAGTTCTCGCCGTCCACGAGGGGAGTGTCCAGGGTCAGGCCGGCGGCGGCCATGCGGTCGTACTCGGCGAGGATCAGTTTCTTCGTGCGGTACGTGCCGTATTTTGCTTCGTCCTTGCGGCGGACGATGGGAAAGGTGTCGAGGATGTAGTCGACATCTTCGCGGGATACGCCGTAGAGGTGGAAGAAGAGGGCATCGAGTTCGGCGCGGATGACCTGGCGGCGAATCTCTTCCCACCGGAACGGAGCCCCGTCGTCCTCTAGATCGGTGGCGAGTGGCTTCATGTCAACGGCTGTGAAGACCAATTCGAGGACCCGAGCGGAGATGAATGAGGCGTGGTCTGCGATGACACTCGGATCCACAGCAGGGAGCTGCTTGAGCACAGTAAAAGTAAGGTGCAGGCCGTTCAGCTTTTGACGACATACGAAGTCGAAAACAAAGGAGCTCTGCATGGCGTGCAAGGAGGCGGCCTGGCTGGTCTCCCGGGCTGAGAGGATGAGAGGGAGTGTATGCGCTGCTGCCGTGAGGGGGATCAGGAATGGGATAACGGTGCGTTCATTTGTCGCACTGGTCACATCGCAGCAACCAGATAGCCACTCCCGGTCCCATTGAACACCGGATAGCTTTCTTTTGACTTCATTGTGGCATACCCAACTCATCGGTTGCACGACGCGTTCGGCATTGTCATGCTCGGCAGGGCTGAGGTACTGTGGCTGATTCTGGCGCTTGGCGGCCGTTGCACTCTTAACCACGTCCGAGGCGCGGTGGTCGTAAAAATCCACCATCTTGCCTTCGTACAGCGGAACCATGGTCTCTTGATCTTTTGTGAAAATGTTTCCTTGGGTGCTCCAACCGCCTTCGAGCAGCTCCTCGCGCGGATGCAAGAGGTGAGATTCGTGAGCCATATGGAACATGGTTGTCAAGGACACCTCCCACGTATTCCTTCTTTGTGCTCCTTCCTTGAGCAAGACGGGTGTGCGTTGATAAATCCCCAGGGTGATTTCAGCGTCCCGTGTGGACCTGAATACTGGAAGCGTGCCCGTATTCGGGTTTAGGAGCTCGATCTCCTCCGGTGTCAACGTGAACGCTTTCCCTGCCTCATTCAGCTCACTCGGATCATGCAGGAAGAACGCAAATCGGGCCGCCGGTTCGCGCAGGGAACGACCAACCATGGACAGAATGCTGAACTTGAACGAGCGGTGCACGCCCGGGAAGAGAGGTGCGGCGTTCTCGAAGTCGTACAGCGCCGCAATTGCCCCACGATGCACGAGGTCCCCGGAGAAGTGTTGCGTCCGCGCGTCTGTGGCGATACCGGTCGGGACGATTACGCCTGCCCGTCCCTTCGGGTCGAGCAGGATGCAGTCCGTCTCGGTGAAGACTGCGTACGTGTTGAGATTCCCCTGTCCCGTCAGCGGCACCCGGCCCGACCGTCGCAGGAAGTGACTCTCGGCGTACACCTTCCGCTTGCCTGCCTCGAACTCCTCATATAGCGGAAGCGTGTCCGGTGACTCCTTGAGCGCCTCAATCATCTTCTTCCGCACGGAAGTCCTCGACGCCTCCGCGATCTCAGGCGCACGCTGCGCGAAGAACTCCTGTTCCCGAAAGTCGACGCTGTCCCACGGTGGGTTCCCCACTACACAATCGAAGCCGCCCGCCCAACCGGTGTCCGGCGACACCCCCCGCCCATGCTCCGGCACGGAGAACACCTCGGGGAACTCCAAGTGCCAGTGGAAGAAGGAGAACTGCTTACGCAGGCGCTTGATCTCGGCCTTGGTCTCCTCAGCCACTCCCTGCCCGCTGGGGTCCTCCAGAGCCTTGAACACGGCGTACGTCACCGGCCTTGGCGCCTCCGGCGTCTTCAGCCACACGAATGCCGCGCACCACGCGTCGGCCACGAGCAGCGCACGCCGGTAGTCGGCGGAGTCGGTCCACTTATCGTAGGCCTCCTCCTGCCGGCGTACGTCAGGCAGTTCCTCAGCCTGGGCCAGTGTGATCGCGCGCAACCCGCTGGCGAACACGGTGTTGGCGACGCTCACCGGCTCCCCGCCCAGGTCGAACAGGCTGCCCTGACCCACGCGCTCCTGCTGGTTGATCT
Source organism: Streptomyces sp. UG1 (assembly GCF_049974585.1). Lineage (NCBI taxonomy): Bacteria > Bacillati > Actinomycetota > Actinomycetes > Kitasatosporales > Streptomycetaceae > Streptomyces > Streptomyces sp. UG1. The sequence goes on from NZ_JBNGGG010000009.1 coordinate 199,542, forward strand.
TCTCCAGGGCCTTGGCGTGCTTCTTGTCGTCGCCCTCGGTCGCGATGAACGCTTCGTCGGGGATGCCGTCCTGGAGCAGTTTGGGCGTGGCGCCGATCAGGCCGTTGCCGTGCTTGACGTGCGCGTCCAGGAAGCTCAGTGGCTTGCCCGGCTCCAGGGCTTCCAGCCACAGCGAGACCTTGGCCAGGTCCACGGCCATCGGGTTGAGGTCGACTCCGTAGATGCAGCGGGCGACCACCTCATGCAGCGCATGCCGCACCGCCTCCAGCGTCGGCTCAGGGTTGCGCTCCCGTACCGACGCGACCTGCTTGGCGATACGGCGAGCTGCCGCCACGAGGAAGTGTCCGGAGCCGCACGCGGGGTCGCAGACCGTCAGCGACAGCAGCTCGTTCACGATCGCGTCCGCCGGGTCGGAATCGCCCGACTGCGCGGCTGCCTGCTCGCCGCGCTTCACCGCATCCTCTATCACCGGGTCCAGGCTGGAGTTCAGCAAGCACTCGATGAGCGAGGACGGCGTGTAGTAACTCCCCGTCGTCTTACGCGTGTTGCCCGCCACCTCCACCAACTGGAACGTCCGGTCGACCGCGCTGTACTTCGGTTCCAGCTCCAGCAGCGACTCGTAGACCGACCCCAGCTCCTCCGCGTCGAGGTGTCGGTAGTCCACCGCCCGCCAGCGCCGCGAGCTGCCGTCGCGGACCTGGGACAGGTGCCGTACGGCCGTCAGCAGGGCCTCGTTCGAGAGCTTCAGGTCGCGCAGCGGGGCGTCCGCCTCCACCTCGTTGAAGAGGCCGCCGAGGCCTGTCAGGCCGAGCTCCGGGCGGCCCTTCTCATCACCGAGTGCCGCCAGGACAATGCGCAGTGCCTCGTACAGGTCACCGTGCGCCGTACCCCGACGCTTCCTCGCGTGGGCGCGCAGCCGCGCTGACGAGAAGTACGTCTCGTACCGCTCGCGTGCGATTCCATCCGCCCCCGGCGACAGCAACGCGTCGCGGTCCTCCGCCACGAAGATGAACAGCAGCCGGTAGACAAGGCGCAGGAGAGCCGCCTGGAGGGCTTTCGGGCGGACGTCCTCCCGCAGCGCCGTGTTCTCCGGGTGCCGCAGGAAGCCCGTGCCCAGCGCGGTGATCGCCTCCTGCACCCCCTTCCGGAGCTGGTCCAGCGCCCGCGTACCTGAAGCGATGGCCTCCGTGCGCCATTTCTCCAGCCAGCACGACGACGGCGCCGCCCCCTCCACCACCTCGAACCGCGAGGCGTGCAGCAGCCGGTACAGCAGGACGAACTCGCTGAACAGCTCGCCGTCGAAGATGGCTTCGAGGTCGAACTCGACATACGACGCCGTCGCCAGCGCGCTGGAGTCGCGGAGCAGGCGCACCTGACGGCCGTTCGTCAGGACGCCCCACAGGTAGGCCTCCGTGCGGTTCAGGCACTCCTGGAGCATCGACTGGGGCGGGACCGTGCCCGCGCCGCCGGGGCGCTTGTCCAGTTCCGCGTTCCACGCCGTCTGGTGGATCAGGGCGTGGTGCCAGCGGTGGGAGACCGGGAACTTCTTCTCCGTGTCCGAGTCGGCGGTGATGCCCGCCGCGCCGACCGCCGTGAGTCGGCCGAAGCCCAGTTCGCGCCAGAGCGGTGCGAGCCAGTCCGCGTCGGCGCGGCCCGTCGGGTCGGCGGCGGGTACGCCGGTTTCGCGGTCCTCGGGGAGGTGCTTGCGCAGGTCGCGCCAGAGGGGCTTCAGGTACTCCCAGCTGCGCTCGGCCTCGTCCCGTACCGAACGCGACGACGGCAGGCCGTAGTCGGCGGGCTTGGAGCCGGGGACATCCTTGCCCTCCGAGATGCGTACCAGCATGTCGGCCGGCAGCAGCCCCCCCACCGTGTGGACGGCCGTGAACACCTGGTTGCGAGTGGTGGCGGACATCAGGCGGACACTCCAGCGGGGACGGAATCGGTAGCGGAAGCCGTGGCGGGCAGGTAGACGTAGGCGCCCAGGATGTCGGCCGGCTTCTGGGCCGTCACCGACAGACCCCGGACGATCTCGCCGGACGCGGCTCGCACCCGGCGGTGGGCGGCGTCCAGATCAGCCGCCAGCTCGTCGCCGTACGTCTCCAAGTGGTCGTTCACATCAGGAAGCTGGTCCAGGATTCGGGTCATCGTGCGCTCCCCGAAGTGCGGGTCCGTGTTCCCGGACGCCGTCGCGTCCAGCAGGCTCACCGCCCGCTCCGGCGGCAGCCACACCGCGCTCCTCGGAGCCCCCTCGAACGCCACCAACCTCGCGTCCTCCGCAACCAACTGCCGCTCGCCACTCCGCGACGGCAGCGTCAGATGGAAGCGGTACCGCACCAGCAGCAACGTCGTCCTCGTAGCCACCGCGTCCGTCGTAATGACACCGCAGCGGCGCGCCGGCCGCGCACCCTCCGCCTGCGTGTCCAGCGCGGCGTTGAGCACATGGGACGCCAGCGCGCCCACCACCGGATCCGTACGAACCAGCGCCGCCTCCCCCCGCGCCACCGCCGGATCGCTGCGGAACGGGATCTCCCGGTCCTTCTCGACGACCTCCGCGCCCACCACCGGCGCGAGCGCGTCCCGCAGGCCCGCCGGTGTGCCGCCCACCTGGGCCGTGAAGTCCCCGGACTCGCCGTCGGCGCCGCGCAGCACCGCGTTCAGGGCGCCCAGTGACTCCCGTACGAAGGTCCTGATCTCGCCCGCACCACCCAGCGCCTCACGGATCGAGGCGACCTCCCGGGCCACCTCCTCCGGGTGGATCGAGCGCTGCGCGAAACGGGAACGGGACGCCCGCTCGCGCTCCGCCGCCGAGTTCCAGTCGCTGTCCAGCTTCTCGGTGCTCACCTTGAACGCGTCCGCGCTGAAGAGGGCGTCCTCGTTCTCCCGGCCGCGCATCAGCAGCCACTCCACGATGGCGTCGGTCACGCCCGTCGACAGTTCGTCCGGGACGGAGACCGAGATGCCGAGGTCCTTCTTGATCTGGCGGTGCTTCTTGATGAGCACCTCCAGGACCTTGCCGTCGATGCCGTTGTCGTCGCCGTAGAGGGTGATGACACGGACCTCGTCGCGGCGCTGGCCGTAGCGGTCGACGCGGCCCTCGCGCTGGTCGTGGCGGGTGGGGTTCCAGGCGAGGTCGTAGTGGACGACCGCGTCGAAGTAGTGCTGGAGGTTGACGCCCTCCGACAGGCAGTCCGTCGCGATCAGGACCCGGCGGGCCGCCGCGTCCTCGCCGGCCTCCGTGGCCAACTCCTCGATCCGCTCGATGCGTTGCTGCGGGGACAGTTCGCCCGTGACCGCCTTCACCACCGTCTTCGCGCCCAGCGGGCCGCGCTTCTTCGTCTCCGGGTCGTTGGCCAGATGCTCGGCCAGGTACTTCGCCGTCGGGATGTAGCGGCAGAAGACGATCGGGTTGTAGCCGTCCGCCAGCAGCGCCTTGAGGTGCTTGATCAGCGACTTCAGCTTGAGGTCTTTCTCCGGGCCCTCCAACTGCGAGGCCAGCTCCGCGAGTTCTGCCAGCGGGGAGCCGGCCGTCGTCTCCGCGCCCGGCGCCACGTCCATGCCCTCCATGGCGTCGCTGTCCGCCGCGTCGCTGTTCAGTGGGGCGCCCAGCTTGTCGGCCTCCTCCGCCGAAGCCGCGATCGCCGCCGCCGAGCGCGTCGTCAGGGTCTGGGCCGCCGCCCTCGGCGACGACACCAGCGAACGCAGCAGCGCGATCGCCGACCACCAGGCGATACGGGCCTCCCGCTTGCCCTGGCCGCCCGCCTCCTCCACACGCTCACTCGCGTACGCGATCGCGTCGTCCAGCAGGGCCCGGTACTCGGGGGACAGCTTGTACGTCTCGTCCTTGAAGAAGCGGTCCGAGGGGAACGCGGTGCGCTCGGCGAGGGAGTCGTCCGCCAGGCCGTCCTCCTTCGTCAGGTACTGCCGTACGTCCGCCCGCTTGCGGGCCACGAAGTGCTGGGCGAGCAGCTTCCTGCCCGCCTCCGACTCCAGGTTCACGTGCGCCAACTCCGGCTTGACCAGCCCGAGCAGGTTCCGGAACGCCGACTCCTTGCCGCTGTGCGGGGTCGCCGTGACCAGCAGCAGGTGCCGTTCCGCGTCCTCCGCCACCCGGCGCAGCAGCTCGTACCGCAGCTGGCTCTGCGCGCTCGTCGACGTGTCGTCGGCCGCCACGCAGGTGTGCGCCTCGTCGACGATCACCAGGTCGGGGCAGTGGCGTACGAAGTCGTCGCGGTGGCGCGGGGACTTGATGAAGTCCGTCGAGACGATGACGTTCGGGTACTTGTCGAAGAGGGACTGGCCGAGGTCCAGGCCGCGCTCCAGCCGCGACACCGTCGACGCCAGCACCAGCTCCGCGTCGATGCCGAACTTGCTGCGCAGCTCCTGCTGCCACTGTTCGGCCAGGGCCGGGGAGCAGAGCACTGCCAACCCCGTCGCCTCGCCCTGTGCCAGCATCTCGCTCGCGATCAGGCCCGCCTCGATCGTCTTGCCGATACCGACGTCGTCCGAGATCAGCATGCGGACCGTCCTCTGGCGCAGGGCCATCAGCAGCGGTACGAGCTGGTACGCGCGCGGCTCCACCGCGATCCCGGCAAGAGAGCGGAACGGGCCCGCCCCGGAGCGGAAGCCGACCCGCAGCGCAGTACGCAACAGCCCTGCCGCCCGCTGATCGCCGAGGTCCGTCGGCTCCGGCGGCGCGAAACGGGCCTCCTCCACCGGCTCGAACGGGAAGACCGCCGCGATGTCGTCGTCCGAGCCGCCCAGTGGGCGCAGGACGAGCAGGTCGGGCTCGCTCTCGGGGAGCACCACCCACTCGCGGCCGCGGGCCTTCACCAGGGATCCGGCGGAGAACGTGAATGCCATATCGATCGTCAAATCCTCTTCGTCCGGCCGGTGCGTCAGTTGGTCTTGGCGGGTGAGCCGAAGTAGCGGGAGTGGGCGGCGGCGATGGCAGCCCAGTCGGCGCCGTGCGGGAAGCGGACGACGTCCCAGGTGGCGTCGAAGAGGCGCTCCTCCGCGTCGGCGTCACGGAGCGCGCTCTCCTCCGCGCCGGAGGGGCCGTCGACGAACACGGCGACATTGGCGCCCGGCAGCCGGTACACGAAGTCCGGTGCCGCGTTCGCCTCCGTCAGGAAGACGTCCTTCTCGTCAGGGAGGCGCAGCCCGCACGCCTTCACCCAGCTCAGGAAGTCACCCTGCGCCGCGAGTTCGGACGCCTTCGCCTCAACCGGCGTGGGATCGGCGGGAGTTTCGGCCACCAGTCGCCGGAACTGCTCCGACCGGGACTCGCCCCGCGCCTCACGGCTCGCCGCCGCCGACGCGAACCGCACCAGCAGGGCGGCCACTGTGTGCCGGTTGAGCTGGGCGTGGTCGAGCTGGTTGCCGTACGTGAGGAGGCAGTCGTAGCAGCCGAGCGCGCAGGCGCGTCCCGGGCGGTGTTCCTCGCCACCCTCGTCCTTGCCGTCCTCGGAGAAGTGGCAGATCTCCAGCGCGCGGCGGGCCGCCTTGGCGAGGGCATCGTCCTCCGCCTGGAGGCGGCGCAGTACGCCGGCGCCGCCCTCCGCGGCCTCCATGAACAGGATGCGGCGCCTCGGGCCGTCGTCCGGCGGCAGCAGCTCGCTGGAGAGCTCGGCGTCCTCCAGCTCGAACTCCGCCTCGATGCCCCGCTCCAGGGCGTACATGAGCGTGAGCGCGACCGGCTCGGGCAGCGCCTCGTCGAGGGTGACGACGAGGATGTTGCGGCGGTCCTCCACGAACGGGATGACCCGCTTCTTGCGCCGCCGCTCGTTACCGTCCGCGTCCACGATCGGCAGCTCGCTGGAGTCGCCGGACGCCTCGGCCGCGTCCTTGTCGTTCATCCAGCGGCCGTCGGCCAGGTCCAGCCAGTAGCCCGGCGGCTCGTCCGTACGGGCGCGTACCCGGCCGGTGTTGGTGATGCGGACAGTCGCGGAGTCGCCGTACGCGATCTGCGCGAGCTGTCCCGTCGCGTCGGCGACCGTGGCGTTCAGGCGGCCCTTGCGGACGCCGTGGTCGTGGAAGCGGTACGACGTCTCCAGCCGGAAGCCGGCCCGGCGCCGCTCCTCCTCGTCCGAGGAGATCCGCTCGCGGCGCGTGGTGTACACGGTGTGCAGGTGGAGGAGGCCGTACGTCGCCGCGCCCAGCGTCTCGTTGCAGAAACCGCAGCGGTCCTCGCGCTCCTTGGGCTCATGGTGGTAGCCGCAGTGCGCGCAGCGGCGCGCCTCGCCCGTGGTCAGCTCGCCGGAGGAGTCCGGGGGCAGCTGGATGCGGGTCACCTGGTAGCGGGCGCCCTCGTGGTAGATCAGCGAACCGGGGCCGAACTCGCGGATGGCGAGGAAGCGGGGGCGCTGGAGGTAGTCGCCGTCGCCGCGGCGGCGGCCGATCGTCGGGATGTACGCGGCCAGCGGCAGGCGCGGGAAGCTGTAGCCGGGCAGGAAACCCTCGGAGGCCAGGTAGCGGTAGGGGTTGAAGTCGGAGAGGACCGACTTGCTGTCGACGCTCTCGTTCATCAGCAGGTTCAGCTGCGTCTCGGCCTCGCGGCGGCGGGCGTTGGCTCGGTTGCGGTCGGTCTCGGTGAGGCTGTAGTCCAGGCGCCGCTTGTTCTGGACGTACTGGTCGTCGAGCGCGGCGCGGAACAGGCTGCGCCAGCGGTCGAAGGCGCGGTCGAAGCGCTCGGCGACGGTGCGGACCTTGTCGTCGATCCAGTCGTCGTGCCACCACGTGGTCTCGGTGAAGTCCCTGAACAGCGGGCCGAGGACCCGCAGGGCGGCGGCGACCGTGCGCCGCTGGGCGCCGTCGTCGTGGGCCGCGTCCCGGACGTCGGGCAGCAGGTGCAGGGCGGGGTTCGGGCGGTCGCCCGTGTCCGGGTACGACACGTCGAGCACCTCGGGCAGGGAGCGGCCCAGGCGCAGGCCCGCCTCGGCGATCCAGATGCCCTGGAGGTGGGAGAGGACCAGGTCCTCGTTGGCGAGGTCCAGGCGAGGCGGGGCGACCGCGCCCGCCACCATGCGCTCGGAGCGGCGGAAGTAGTACTGGTCGTGGCTGTTGCCGGTCGCGCAGTACGTCGTCACCAGGGCGGGCTGGCCGCTGCGGCCCGCGCGGCCCGAACGCTGGGCGTAATTGGCGGGCGTGGGCGGCACGTTGCGCATCATCACCGCGTTGAGCGAGGAGATGTCGACGCCCAGCTCCATGGTGGGGGAGCAGTACAGCAGCTTCAACTCGGCTTTGCGGAAGGCCTCTTCGCGTGCCTCGCGGTCCTCCGGGGACACCTGCGCGGTGTGCTCGCGCGCGTACAGGCCGGACAGGGCGTCGGCGGTCTCCCGGTACAGCTTGAGGAAGAACGTGTTGATGCGCGGGCCGTCGCCGCTCTGGTAGGTGCGGGTCAGCGGGTCGTGCGCGCCCGACTCGCCCTTGCCGGCACGCCACACCAGCGACTGGGCGGTCACCCGGTACCCGGTCGTGGTGGCGGACGACGTCCGGCGGAAGCGGCCGGCCCGCTGCGGCGCCGCCTCCACCTCCTTCACCAGGCCCGCCTTGGTCAGCACCTTCAGCAGTTCCGTGATGATCAGCTGGAGGTCGTCCTGGTCGAGGTCCCGGAAGGTGCGGTCGGCGCGCCTGAGGTACTTGCCGTACTTGCCGCGTGCCGACAGGAACAGGCTGGCGCGGTCCATGCCCGGCCGGGAGGGGTGCGGGTAGGCGGTGCCGACGCGGGGCTTGTCGGCGGCGGACAGGATCCACGGGTCCACGAGCCGTTCCTCGCTCGCCCGCTGGAGGGATTCGAAGGTGTCGTCGCGGAAGTACGACACGTCGATGGCCAGCGAGCGGCGCATCTCGTCCAGCAGTGCCCTCATCACCTCGGCCCGCAGTGCCGGGTCGGCGTCCCGCAGCGCCTGGTGGGTGCCCTCCCAGCGGTCCTGCTTGGTGGCGATCCAGTCCAGGTCCTCGTAGTCGATCTCCAGCAGGCCGGTCTGCTCCAGGTTGGGCATGGTGATGCGCCAGCCGCGCTCCAGGTCGAGGTAGAGCCGGAAGGCGACCACATCCCGCAGGGTGCGGGCGGCGTTGCGGGCCAGGGACGGGGGCAGGTCGGACTCGCCGGTGTAGTCGACGGGGGAGACGGCGAGCGCGTTGGTCACCGCGGAGGCCAGCTCCTCGTGGTGCAGGCCGTCCTCGCCGACGTCCAGGGCCGCCCGGTACAGGGCGCCGCGCAATTGGGTGATCTGCACGAAGTCGTTGAAGTGGCCTGCCTGGAGGGAGGCGTCCTGCCGGTTGTCGACGAACGTGAGGAGTTTGCGCGCCTCCTTGTCCAGGGCCTCCTCCGGCACCGACTTCAGTGAGCGCACGATCGACGCCGAGACCAGGGAGGTCGCCGACGAACGGCCCTCCTGGTCCAGCGTGGCCAGCTTGGCGAAGTCCCGGCCGCGCGTCTGCTCGTACGCCACACCGCAGTGCAGACAGAAGAGGAAGGGAGAGGGGATGAACGCGGCCTTCAGCTCACCGCCCTCGCCGCCTTGGCCGCCCCGGCCTTCTCGGCCGAACGGGTCGACGGTGACGGACTTCGGGACGCGGTCGCGGTACGCGCGCTTGACGACCTCCTGGCCCTTGTCGTCCAACTCGAGCCAGGATTCGGGCAGTCGGCGGTCGTCGACGGCGTACTGGACGTTGGACGGCCACTCGCGCTCGTGGTCCACGTACAGATAGCCGTCGCCCTGCCTGCCGCCGGTCGCCGAGGTGTCGCGGCGGGCCTCGTAGCGCACCTCGCCGTCCTTCTCGGTGCGCCACACCGTCAGGTACTCCTGGCCGCACTCCCGGCAGAAGGCGAGCGGCATCAGCAACTTGCCGCCGCTGCCCGGCTGTTCGAGCTGGTAGGAACGGGTGAGGTGGCGGGCGGGCTTGTTCTCCAGGGTGACGTATACGGTGTCGCCCTTGGAGAGGAACTGGTGCAGGCGGAACGCGAACAGCGGGCGTTCGTTGCGCGGATTGAGTGCCTGGGAACCGGCTTCCAGGGTGGCGCGGATCGCCTCCGCGCACAGCTCCTCCGCGACGCCCGACGTCTCGTGCAACTCGCGCGCCGCGACCTCGATCTGCGTCGGCGGCCGGCGTACGAGGCGGCCCGTGGCTTCGTCCTCGACGAGGCCGAAGCGGTCCTCGATCCAGCGGGCCAGCGGGTCCTGCGCCAGGTCGTCGTAGGCGCGCGGGGCGGGTGAGGTGAGGCGCTCAGCCGGTATGGTGGCGGGCGCCTCGCCGGTCGCCCGGACCAAGGTCTCGCCGATGACGTGCTCGGGCCGGACCGTCGTACCGAACAGCGTGCTCGCCACACCGGCGACCACCTGCCGCTGGTCCTCCAGCGTGCCCTCCGTGGACATGGTGGCCGACGTGCCGATGCACTGGAGGTCCTCGGCCTGGCAGGCCTCGCGGACCCGGCGGATCAGCAGGGCGACATCGGCGCCCTGACGGCCGCGGTAGGTGTGCAGTTCGTCGAAGACGAGAAACTCCAGGCCCCGCGCCATCTTGATGAGGCTCGCCCGGTCGGCCGGGCGGGTCAGCATCAGCTCCAGCATCACGTAGTTGGTGAGCAGGATGTCCGGCGGGTTGTCGCGGATCTCCTTGCGCTTCGCGTCGTCCTCCTGGCCCGTGTAGCGGGCGAAGGTGACCGGCTCACGGCCCGCGCCGTAGCCGTCGCGCAGGTACTTCTCCAGTTCACGCAGCTGGCTGTTGGCGAGCGCGTTCATCGGATACACGATGATCGCCCGCACGCGCTTCGGAGCGTTCGGGCCCTCCTCGTCGCGCTGGCGCAGCACCTTGTCGACGATCGGGACGATGTAGGAGAGCGACTTGCCGGAGCCGGTGCCGGTCGTCAGGACGTACGACGCCCCGGACGCGGCGGCGTCGATGGCGTCGCGCTGGTGCCGGTGCAGGAGCAGCGGCCGGCCGTCGCAGACGGTGCCGCCCTCGGTCTTCTTCGCCTGGAAGATACGGGCGCACTCGGGGTGCAGCACCTTCTGCTGGGCGAGCTCGACCACGGTGCCGCCGCCCTGGAAGAACGGGTTGAGCGACAGCCAGGGGTTCGGCCACTGGGACTTGTCGTCGAGGTCCTTCTCGACGTACGCCTTGATGCGCTCGTCGCGGATGACGGTGCCGCCCTCCGTGAAGGAGCGGTAGTCCCGGATCAGCGCCTGGTGGACGCCGAAGACGTCCATGCCGGCGCCGGAGCCGGTCACCAGGGCGGGCTGCCGCGGGGCGGCGGGCGCCGGGGCCGGGGTGGCCTCGCGCAGGGGGAGCGTCGGGTCCTGCCCGCTCCAGGTGGGGACGAGGCTGGTGTCGTCCGACGGTACGGCGAGGGGGAGCAGGGCGTCCCGTACGGTCACGGCGTCGGCCGGGCGGTTCGCCGGGTCCTTGGCCAGCAGGCGGTCGACGAGACGGGCGAGCTGGGCGGGGGTCTCGCTGCGGATCGCGCGGACCGGGCTGGGCTCCTGGTGGACGTGCCGCTCGGCGAGTTCGTACGCCGACTCGCTCGTAAACGGGGGGACGCCGACCAGCATCTCGTACAGCACGCAGCCCAGGGCGTAGAGGTCGGCGGCCTGGGTCACCTGCTTGGCCTGGCACTGCTCCGGCGCCATGTAGCGGGCCGTGCCCACGCTGACGCCCGTGCTGGTCAGGCGGGTCTGGTCCGGGTCGTCGACGATGCTGCCCATGCCGAAGTCGAGCACCTTGACGGTGCCGCCCCGCGTGAGCATGACGTTGGCGGGCTTCAGGTCCCGGTGGACCACGCCCTTCGCGTGCGCGGCGGCGAGGCCGGCGGCGATCTGGGCGCCGATGGCGGCGACCCACGGGATCGGGAGCTGCGGCTCCTCCTCTATGAGGTCGCGCAGCGACTCGCCGTCCAGCAATTCCATCGCGAGGTAAGGCAGATCGTCGCGGTCCGCGGCGATGCCGCCCTCGATGAGCCGGGCGAGGTTGGGGTGGTGGTCCAGGTGCCGCATGATGCCCACTTCGCGGGCGAAGCGCTCCACGGCCTTGGAGTCGCCGCCGGTGTCGATCCGGCCCCCGGTGCGGCGGCGCAGGATCGTCTTGACGGCGACGGTGCGCTCCGGCGAGCTCTCGGGAGCGCGCAGGTCCTCGGCCTGGTGGACCTCCCCCATGTTGCCCCTGCCGATGACGCGCCCGATGCGGAATCTGCCGTCGACGAGCTCGTGGCTCACTGCCGCTCCTTTGCCTACTGCTCGCGTTCTCGCGGTTTCGAACCGGAACGCGCCCCCTGATCTGCTGCCGCACGGCCCATGGTGTCAGAACGGACAGTGAGGCAACCGTTACCGTACACGATGTGACTCAGAATTCATAGGTATCAGTCTGTTGACATGGTTAACACGCCACCTTTGGGCTCCTCGTGAAGTGAGTGGGGCGGGTGTGCAGGATCGAACTGCCGGTGAAGCGACTGTGTCCGGCCTGAGGTGTGCCGCCGTGAACGGTGTCGTGCCTGAGTCGCAGAGCGTGCAGCCCGTGAGGCTCGGCCAGGCCGAGCGAGACCGGCTGCGATACAAGTCGGCCCGATTGGGTCTGCATGTCCAGGACGTGCGTGTGCATGTAGACGCGGACTCTCCGGATGTGGAAAAGGTTGCATGTTGGTGAGGAAAATGTGTTCCCCAGCGCAGACGGGGTGGGTGCAAGCGCTGCTGTCGCGCTACGCGGACACCGACGGGTATGTGACCTCCAGAGCGGGGTGGACGGTGCCGCCCGGCTGGTGGGACTCGGCACATGGCAGATGGCTGCGCTGAAGGCCTGGGCCGCCCTGGTCGCGGCGCTGGCCGTACGGGCGGAGGATCGCCTCTGTTGTCCTGGGGACCGCCTCCTGAGGCCGAAGTTGAGGTCGGTCTCGCGTACCTCTGTGATGCGGCACGGATCGCGTGGGGCAGGAGCCCGTCCCGGATCTGCTTGGTCCTGCACCCATCGCCTTGTGTACTTGCTCATCCGCCCCCGCCCGAGCAGGACGTACGTGACCTGGTGGGTCCGCCAGCGGACGAGGTGTGCGCTCATCCGGATTCCGGTTCGCATGCACGAGCAGAGGCGCAAGGTGACGGCTGCGGAAAGCGCCCTTGCCGCGCAGGGGCGTCCAGTGACGGTCGTCTACGTGGCGGTGCGGCGCGACATGACCGATTAGACGGTGGAGGAGGCCACGGACTCCGAGGGCGTCTTGTCGGGTTCGTGTCCCAAGACCGAGTCTCGGATCTGGACCACCGAATCACGGCGCTCTAGCGCACCGCCTGACGAGAAGCACATTTGCCTGAATGCCCAAGGGGGCGGACTCGGACAATTTCGAGCCCATCGAGACCCTCTGAACGGGGAGGGCGACGTAGCCACCGGCTCGGAGCGCTTCTGGGCGGAGCGCGCCTTGCGTAGCCACCAACGTAGCCACGGAAGCGCCCTCCCTGCACGTTTGGACAGGTCATAGCGCCGCGACGACTCTCCCCGGCGTATAGCCCGACTCGTCTGCCAGCGAGGCTTTGCTCTGGGCTTTTGGCCTGGTCGGAGCCCTTGTTCGTGTCTGGGCACTGCCCGCTTCTTACTGGGAGTTCCCGGGCGTTCCCGCGCAAGTGTGCACTGGCTAGGGTTGCACGCCAGAGCCAATCAGCCTTCTCAGCGGGGCCGCTGATCATGTGACGACAGCGACGTCCACAATGCTCCGGCGGCGTGTTGGTAGGCGAGAATGAGGTGGAATCCACGCTCGCCATGGATCAGTCGATGCGGTCTGCCGCGTGGGCGTCGGCTTGGACGGCCCCCAGGATCTTGTCCCACGTGCCGTTCGCCGACCAGCGTCTGTGTCGTTCGCAGATGCGGACGATCATCCACCTACCGAAACATGCAGGCAGATCCCGCCAGGGGATCCCGTCGATCACCCCGCGGTGGCTATTCCAACTCCACGCATCCCGGAAGACTAGAGAAGGTCAGGTCGATTCCCCCGGGTGAGCCGACCTGAGGTCGATCCGCGTGACTGGCCTTTCGGAGAACGGGTTTGACGACGCTCCCGCCCTGCGTGATCAGATGCAAGGTATGAGTGACACGGGGGAAGGGGGCAGCGCTGAGCTGCTCCCTGAGGTGCGTGAAGCATTTCTGCGGGGTCGCTGGTATCTGCAGAAGCCGGAACGGCCGGGTGTGATGGTTCTCGGTAGCCCGGGGGAGGACGGCGCCGCGATCCCGATCTTCTCTTCGCTGGTGCAACTTGCCCGGTATGCCGGGGCCGTGGAGTGGTTCTCCACTTTCGGGGACGACCTGCTCACGCTGCTGCCGACCGGGTTGGGTCTGGCCGTCGATCTGGCGAGCGCGCAGCCTCAGCTCATACGAGCCGAACAGGTCGACGTGATGCGTGCTGAACTGACCGCCACGGCTGATCAGGAGACCGCTGGTGAGTAGCAGCTACAAGGTCGAGATCGCCGCACTCAGGCGGGTTCAGGCTCCCATGGAGGAGTCCATGGATGCCGCAAAACGCGTCGCGGAGAAGAAGGATCAGTTGGCCGCCGACGCCAAGAACGCCGGCAACGACGACGTGCGCTCGGCGGTGGAGGGCTTCTTGGAGGCCTGGGGGTACGGCTGCAAGCAGTTGGCCAAGTACGCGACGACGTCTCCTCCAAGCTCGACGAGACGATCCAGGCATACCAGACCTGCGAAGAGCTCAATATCGAGGGCTTCACGCCCACCGAGAGCAACCTCGCCTCCTTGCCCACTGGCGGAGCCAGCCGCTGGATGTTCGACCACGGCGGCTACACGCTGCCGGACAGCCAGGAGGGCGGCTTCGAGAAGACCATGAGCGACTGGCAGACCGACGTCGAGGACTGGATGTTCGGATGAGCGCGCACGGCATATCCCCTGACGCCACGAAGACCGATCTCATCCCGGCCTGGACGGCATGACGGAGTCGTGGAGCTGGGACGGCGAGGGCAACCTCCTGACCCACACCGACCGGGCGGGCCATACGACCACGTACACCTACACGCACTTCGACCTCGTCGCCTCCCGGACGGATACGGACGGCAACACCTTCCGCTTCGACTACGACACGGAGCTCCGCCTGACCAAGGTCACCAACCCGAGTGGCCTCACCTGGACCTACCTGTACGACGAGGCGGGCAGGCTCACCGCGGAGACGGACTTCAACGGTCGCACGCTGACGTACACGTACGACGCTGCGCGACGTCCGCGCACCCGGACCAACGGCGCGGGCGAGGCGCTGACGTACATGCGCGACGCCCGGGGTCGAGTCACCGCACGCCAGTCGAGCACTGGAGAACGCGCCACTTTCACCTACAACGCAGACGGCCGCACAGCCGTCATGAGCAACGCGGATACGACGGTCGCGTACACATATGACGCCCTCGGCCGCACCCTCACCGAGACCGTCAACGGCCGCACGATGCACTACGCATACGATGCTCTCGGCCGTCGAACGGCCCGTACGACGCCAACCGGCTTGGTTTCCACCGGCGGTACAGTCCCGAAGACCACGCCACATCGCTCACCAACTCCATAGGCCATGCGCTCGATTTCGGGTACAACGCGGGAGGCCGGGAGATCTACCGCGCCATCGACGCCACGTCGCTCTTCTTGCAGACCTACGATGCGGCCGGCCGCCTGGCGAGCCAGTCCCTGCGCACCATAGAGCCCGGTTCAACACCGGTTCAGGAACGCGAATACCACTACCGCACCGACGGAATCCTCGCTGGAATCAGCGAGACACACTCGAGGCGGCAGCGCTTCACCCTCACTCCAGCGGGCCGGTCACCGCTGTGGACGGCGTCAACTGGACCGAAAGGTACGCCTACGACGCCACCGGCAACATCACCACAGCCGATACAGATCACGCTCCTGAGCACAACGGCACGTGGGAGACAACAGGCACTCTCCTGCGCCGTTCCGGCCGCACCCGCTACGCGTACGACAGCCAAGGCCGCCTCGTCGAGCGGACCCGGAAGCTTCTCAATGGGCAAACGAAGCGCTGGACATACTGCTGGAACGCGGAGGACCGCCTTACGGAGGTGGACCTGCCAGACGGCACCCGATGGCGGTACGCCTACGACCCGCTCGGACGGCGAGTGGCCAAGTATCACCTGGCGAGCGACGGCACTAGGGCAGCGACCGATTTCGCGTGGGACGGCACTCGCGTCGCCGAGCGCATCGAAGCAATGGGACGCATCACCAGCTGGGATTACGAGATCGGCAGTCATCGGCCGCTCATACAGACCACGCGCGTTTGCCGCTCCTCGGTTGATGACCCACGCCTTGGCTTCGCCATGCCCTCTGCTCAGCTCCGTGAAGAGCAAGCGGAGTACGACGCGGAATTTCACGCGATCATCACCGATCTGATTGGTACCCCGACACAGCTCGTCACTCCGGCAGGGGAGATCACATGGAGGCGAACGCAGTCTCTATGGGGATCCACTCTGCAAGAGCGGAGTGATGGAGTTGACTGCCCGCTCAGGTTTCCAGGGCAGTACGAAGACGAAGAAACAGGGCTTTTCTACAACAATCAGCGCTATTGCGACCCGCGATGTGGCCGATACGTCTCACCTGACCCGCTCGGACTCGAGGCGGGCGACAACGAATTCACCTACCCCTGGTCCCCGCTCGTGTGGTCGGACCCTCTGGGCTTGGCGAAGTGCCCGGAGGAGCGAGCGCAGAAGGCGGCCGACAAGATCATCGAGAACGCCGAACAGGGGAAGATGCGGAAGGCCAGCAACTACCACCCTCACTTCGGAGATGATCGTGTCCTGAAAATCCTCAAGGACCCCGATGCCGTATAGCTGTCAGAAGGAGGCAGGGGGAACCTCATCTTCCGGCAGGCGAGGATATCGTTGTGACCAAGGGCCCCGGTGCGGGCGCAGGCGACGTCATCACCGGATACGGGCCATCCGGTGTCAAGGGCGACAGTGGGGCGGACGCACTGGGAGGCTCCCCGACCGACCCCGGGCCACCCATCAAACATGACGACATCGTCAACGGAAAAATCCCCGGAACGGGAGGCACATTCATGCCGCCCGCCAAGCAAATTCGTTGAGGTCCCCCTGTGGAAGTAAGGATCGCTGACTCGATCAGCGCGCAAATCGTGGATGGCGGCCTTGCGTATACGCCGCGCTTTGTCCTCTCCGGCCCGTTCGTCGCGGTCGGCGCCTATACGGATCTTCAGGAAAAGGAAGGGGAGCTGGCTTCCACCTTCGGCAGCGCGCAGTGGCTTTGGTCGGAAGACGACGACCTTCGCTTTCGGTCGGCTGATCGCGAGCTGGAAAGCCTCTGCCTGTACCTTCCACAAGCTACTGCCGCTTCGGACTTCGCTCTGACTGGCTGAGAGCGAGCCAGGCGCGTCACAGGCAGGTTGCGCACCATGACAGACGCGAATTTCTCCAGCCCACAGACCAACTCGTGTTGGATCGCTCCGGATGCCACTCACCTGATCTGTCTCCGCAGCTCGGCACGCCGTCCCGACGCGAGCAGCTTCCGCCTCTCCGCCGCACCCGACCTCGACCTGCTGTTCGCGCAGGGACATCTGGTCGGCTGGCTGCTGGGCGATCCGGCGCGCTATCTCACCGCAGATTGGGAAATGCCCGTCTCCGAAGCTCCGGCTGAAGCCACTCGATCACTGTTGGCCCGGACCCTCATGACGACGATGTCCCCGGAAGTGGAAGCGATCGAGGACGGTGACCCTGAGGCCTGGCGCCGTCTTCGCGGGCTCGTCGAGGAGCTCCGCGCCGTCAGAGAGGACCGGCGGAGAACGGAAATCCTTCAGGCAACTGTCGACCGGCTCGTCGAATGGTACGAATCGTGAATGGCGCGCCTTCGGCCGAATGAGGCGCAGCGAGCGACGGCTGACGTCGGGTAGCCCCGTGGAGAGGGCGAGGCCACGGTGCTCTGCGAGGCCTGGTTGCCGTTGGCACCGAGGAAGCGGTCGACGCCGAGCGAGTCGTCGTCGTGGTCGACGAGGAGCGGCATCGCTCTGGTCTCCTACCCCTCCCACCGCTCCGGGTACGCGGTCTGCAGAACGACCTGGCGAAGAGCAGGAACATCCGCCGCCAGGGCGCAACCCGTGAACGCGTCGCGCTCAGGGAACCACGCCGTGGTGCCTCCGAGCAGCACCCGGCTGGACGATCGTCGACCGGGTCCTCGAGTAAGCGAGAAGCGCACGGAGGAGGACTGCTGCCTCGGGTGCTGATCGCGTGGGAGACGGTAGCCGAGTTGACAGCCGACAGGCAGGGGATGCATTGGAGGCGGCCCAGTCCCCGGTGGCGGAGTCGTGGGTGATTCGAGTGCTGACGTGCCGAATCGGCAGCCTCCGTGATCGAGAGTCGTGCGGTGCGCACTCTGAAGTCGGTACGTCGAACCGCGCGTTCGCACCTTGCAGTTGGAACAGGTCAGTGCGGTAACGGTGGAACCCGCATGCGTTCACAGGCACGCGGAGTGATGTTGCAGTGTCGATCGCTGGCACACGAGACAGCTCAAGTGGCAGATCGGCTGGGCGGCTTACGGTGCCACAGCCGTACTGATCGCGACCGGATGCATGTCATCCGATCCGGGTGATGCGAACCCGTCCAGCGATCGCGATGTGTCGACGAGCACGCCCAGTGCCTCGGCCTCCGGATCGTCGGCGCCATCCTCCCCGGTTGCAAGTGCACGCCAGCCGGCGACCGCGGCGTACGTGGGCATGTGGCGGAGCATGGCCGAGGCAGGGGAGACATCGGACTGGGCCGTGACCTGGGCCGGGGCCGGAGAGTCCGGCACGTTCCCCGACCTGACCACCACGTCGACCACCGCCTTCCGCGTAGCGGAAAGCCAAGCGCTGAACACCGGCGGCTGAGTACTGAGCGCAACGTCCCTTGCCGGGCTTGATGGGGGAGGGGCGACAAACCCCAGAACTGATCGTTGCTCACCGCGTCGGCGGCGCGGTGGGGAGTAGCGCTGTACCGGGAGGTGGCAGGTGGTGAATACCCGTGTGCCTACGCACTCGGATCCGGCCGCGGCGACGAGGGACGGTGCGCCGTCAGGAACCAGTGGGCTGGACCGGCGGAAGGGACGGGCACCTGTCCGGTTGAGCGGAACGCCCCGACCGCGGAGTCTTCCCTATCTGCTGCTGGGCCTGTTGCTCGTCTCAGGGTGCGCGACCGCCGGCGTCGTGGTGGGAACTCAACTGATTCACCGGCAGGCGGTGTTGGCCTTGGCGCATCCGGTCACCGTCGGGCAGCAGCTGTGTGCCCGGGATCTTCGCGAGATCAGCATGTCGGCCGACAGCATCCTCGAGGCGATTCCAGCCCGCTCGCGGTCGACGGTGGAGGGGCACCCTGTCGCCTACGGCCTGCCTGAGGGGGCCTTGCTGACCAGGGACGTGCCGGGGCAGGCGGTGGCAGCGGTCGGCCTGAAGGCGGGGCGGTTCCCACCGGGTCTGCAGCCCGGAAACCGGGTCTCGGTCGTAGTGGCGTCGAGCGAAGGCGCGGCCACCGGTTCGACGTCGTCGCCCTCGTCGTGGGGTGCCACGGTCACTGCCGTCGATTCCCGGACGAACGAGCAAACGACGGTTGTCCGTTGCAGATGGACCAGGGTGATGCGCGGCAGCTCGCCGCGGCACCAGGATCGAGCGCGAGCGGCTCACGGACGTGGCCCTCGCTGCCTGAGTGGCGTGGCCCAGATCCTGCGTGAACCGGCCCTGCCACCTCACCTGCCGCGCCGCACGAGGCGTCGCGGGCCCCCGCATGGGGAGACTGCCGGTGAGCCGGGAGGTGGGAGCCGTGCAGATCGATCTGGACGTGCTCGATGTGGCGGGTCGGCTGGAGCGAGCGATCCACGAGCGTGACCGCCCGGCAGTCGTCGCGCTGCAGGGCGATCGCACGCTCGTGATGTCCGACTGCGACTACCTTCGCGACGAAGCAACCGCGACGGCCTTCGAGGAACGCGCAGCGAAGAGGGCGCGGAAGATCCACGCTTGCCGCATCGTCTTCGCCGCCCCCCCAGGTCTGGGTCATCACTGACCAAGGAGTGAACGCCTGGGCCGTTTCCAACCTCCCGCTCCGCGAAGGCGAACGCGAGGCCATTGCCTGGATGAGCTTCGACACCGCCGACGGAGTGGACTACGGCCTCGTCCCCTACACCCGCTCGAACGGCGAGCCGATCTTCGATGAGCCTGAAGTGTTCACCGTTCCTCTGCACCCTCGCGATAAGGCACCCGGGCGGATCCTGCTGCGTACCCTGACTCGGGACGGGACGCAGCCGACCGACCTTTGAGTAGGTGTTTGGTCCCCGGCACACCAGGGCAACAGCGGCGCATCGTGGCGCGGAATGCAGCCAGGTTTCCGTGTCGTGTTCCAGCCATGCGGTATGCGTATCGCGGAACGCCCGTGCGTGCACCGATGATTCACCGGAGACGCATGCGGTAAAGCTCCGGGGTACACGCAGCCCGTACCGGGCGCATGCGCTTCGTACGCTGGTCGATACGGGGACATACGGGAGGCGTTCGCCGAGGGCCTCTCGCGGGGGAAGGGACATGGCAGTGGCCAAGGGGGAGACGGCAGGCGCGTCGTCCTTAGGGAGAGCCTTGGGGAGGGTACGCGTGCTGTCGCCGCACGGAGGCGTGCACGGCGCCGGCATCATGGTGACGCCCGACACCGTGCTGACCTGCGCGCATGTGGTGGCGTCGGCCGTGGGATCCACCGGGGAGCGGGCGCTGGCGATACCGGAGGACTCCGTTCATGTCGACGTGCCCGGCCGTCCGGACATCGCGGCCGGCGAGGCGGTGGTCGTTCCGGGCGGCTGGTTTCCCGGCCCCCTGGCCGGTGGTTCGGGCGGGGACCTCGCCGTCCTGCGCACGGCCTGGTCGCCTCCCGACGAAGTGGTTCCGGCACGGCTCGGCCCGTGTGGCGAGCCGGACCGGCGCGAGGTGAGTGTGTACGGCCACCCCACCGGAGCGCCCGACGGACTGCTCTCCGCCGCCCGGCTGACGGGGCCCGGCGGCCCGCACCGGGACTGGATCCAGCTGGACGGACTCGGCAGCGTCGGCGCCCCGGTCGGCCACGGATTCAGCGGAGCCGGCGTGTGGGACCCGGCGGCCCGGCGGGTCGTCGGCATGGTCACCGCCGCGTGGACCGACCGGCAGGCCAAGGTGGCCTGGATGCTTCCGCTGGAGGCGGCGGCACGGATGTGGCCGGAGCTGGCCCTGCTGCTGGAGCGGGCCGAAGCATCGGTGGCTCCCGGGCGGACGACGCCGCTCACGCCGACGGCACCCGAGCAGGCGGGACCACTCGCCCCGGCTCCATCCGGAGAGACCGGGCGGCACACCCCGGCCGCCCCCCAGCAGCCCGGGCAGCCGTCAGACTCAGCCGAACCCCCCTCCGCCCGCGACCAGTTCACCCTTGCCGACGCGCTCCTGAACGTACCCCAAATAGAGGACGACGCCGGAGCCGCACTTCGCCGCCTGCTGCCGCCGCCCCTCCGCCACGCGATCCGTACCCACCCCCGCCCGCGGCTTCAGCTCTTCTACGTCGTCCAGGCTTGCGCCGACCACCGGTATGGCCGACAGGCTCTGCTCGATGCCTTACGGCTGCTCGACGACGAGTCGGAGTCCGCGCGGGCCGCCCTCCGCCTCGTCGAGAGGCTGTGGCCTGCTGCCCGTCCGGGGGGCGAGCGGTGACGCGCTCCCAGGGCGCCCAGGGGGCCTGGGGGCCGCCCAAAGTCCTCCTCGACGCGCTCGACGCCGTCCCGTGCTTCGAGGAGTCTGCGCTGCTGCACGAGTGCGCACGCCAGGTGAGCCGGATGCTGGGGTGCGCAGTCACGCTGCCCGAGAGCAGCCGTCGGCGGGTGTCGTTGATGTTTCTGCTCCGGGAGGTGATGCCGTACCCGGACGGTCTGCAGGTGCTTGGCGGCGTGGTCTCGATGCTGGAGGGCGAGACCCGGCACATGGCGCGGGTGCGGACCGCGATCGCGCTGGTCGAGGCACCGCTGTTCGCCGCGCACAGCTGGGAACGGCTGATGGCCCTGCTGGGCGGGCTGGAGGTGCTCGACGTCGCCGGAGTCTTCCACGAGGCGCTGGGCGACCGGCCCGACCCCCTGCCGGCCCACTGCGCGGAGCCCTGGTCGGCGGTCCTGCACGCGGCGAACCTCAACGCCCGCCCCGGCGAACCGCCTCCTTGTGTCCTGCTGGTGGAATACCTCGCCCGCTATGCCAAGGGACAGCAACAGCAGGAACTGCTGGACTGGGTGGCAGAGCACAGGGTCCGCCCGGAGACGTATACGGGGGCTCCTCCGGCGGACGGCACGGCGTTCGCCGCACTGCCCGTCGCCGCCGGTGCGGAGCGTGCCCCCCTGGCGATTCGCTCCTCCCAGAGTGTGTGCGCCTCTGTGACACCCGCGCCCCCGGTCCCGTTGCCGCAGGCCGAACAGCGCCCGCATGATCCGGCCACCGGCCCGGTCTGGGCGCCCACCGCCTGTCTGCTGATCCGACTGCGCCCGCTGCCAGACCCCGATCACGAAGGGGAACGGCTGCTGTCGTACTGGTGGCGGATCGGCGACCCGGATCCGTATCCGAGGCGCGGCGGGGACGTTCGCGTCGACGTGGCCGACCTGCCCGAGCATGTCAAGGCGCTGGTGCAGGAGGCAGAGACGGGCTGGGCGTACTTCTGGAAGGAGGACCTGACGCTGGAGTTCCTCCTGCCCAGGGATCTTCTGGACTTACCCATAGAACAATGGGCGAAAGAGGGGTTCCATGGCGCGGAGGGCACCCTCGGGGAAGATCACCCGGTCGTCCTGCGCAGCCTCGAAAGGATGGAACGCACGGACACGCATGGGCGCTGGGCCAAGCGCTGGGACGCCCTGGTGACCGACAGCGGGGGCCCGGTCCACTGGTTCCCGGACGATGGCGGCCGGGGCCGTCTGCTGGCCGATCCGCAGCCGGTCATGGTCGTCCTCAGTGATCCGCCCGGCAGCCGCCCTGCGGGGACTTCCGTCGACGAACTGGCCGAGTCCCTCCGGGCGGGCGTGCCGATCGTGGTGTGGGACCGCCGCGGGGGTGTGGATCCCGCCTTTCGCAACGAATTACGGGAACTGACATCACGCAAGGGAATCCTGCGGTTACCTGACGCAGTTCGATCGTTGCGCATAGAGGCAGGGGGCGAGGATCCTGCTGGGGGTGGCTCCTCTACGCTCGGTCGCCACGCAGCTTTGCTCTGGGACGACCCGTACCGCCTTCCGGGCGGGCGGGGAGACGCCGCGGATTGATCCGCGCAGGGGGAGGGTAGGACGAGATGCTTCCAGAGGACGGCGCATCCGGGGGAACGCGTTCGGCCGACGATGCACGCACGGGGGGGCCCACGACGGGTCCGGAGACGAACGGCGCCACCGCGGACGATGGCGCCAGTCGCCGCTCCTCCGACCACCGGTGGTGGATCTATCGCGGCACCGGACAGCCCCTGTACGACACCAGCCTCGCCGAGCTCCTTCCGCCCCCGCCGCCCTGGCGCCGTTTCACCGGCGGGCCCGTGGTCGCCCCACCCCCGACGGACGACGAGGAGATCGAGCGCCGGTTGGGGCGGGTCACCGCGTTATCCGCCGACTCCGACCAACTCCGGCGCGAGGCCGACATGGTGAACGCCGCTCTGCTGCTGCGTCGGCCCTTGCTGGTGACGGGGCGACCAGGTACTGGGAAATCGTCCCTCGCGTACCGGATCAGCCGGGAACTCAAACTCGGCAGAGTGCTGCGCTGGCACATCACGAGCCGCACCACCCTGCGGTCCGGTCTGTACGAGTACGATGCGATCGGCCGGGTCCAGGACTCGGCGGCGTTACGGACTCTGCACCGGACGGGGGACACGCCCGGTGACAGTAAGGCAGGGGCGGAGGAGCTGCCCGGGATCGGCGATTACCTCCAACTGGGCCCGCTGGGAACGGCGTTGCTGCCTTACAAGTTGCCCCGGGTACTCCTGGTCGACGAACTGGACAAGAGCGACCAGGATCTGGCGAACGACCTGCTGAGCGTGTTCGAGGAGGGCCAGTTCCCGATTGCCGAGCTCGTACGGGCCCGGCGGCTGCACCCCCGGGTGACGGTCATGACCGACGACCGGGGTCACACCGCGGAGATCGTCGACGGCATCGTCAAGTGCCGCGCCTTCCCCATCGTGGTGATCACCTCCAACGGCGAACGCGAGTTCCCCCCGGCCTTCCTGCGCCGGTGCCTGCGGCTGCGGATGCCGGACCCGGACCGTCCGCAACTGGTCGACATGGTCATGGCCCACCTCCGGGAAACGGCCGGGGGGGTGGAGTCGGCGGTTTCCACCCGGGCCGCCGGGCTGATCGACCGGTTCCTGCACAACAGCCGGGATCGAGGCGGCCTCGCCGTGGACCAGCTGCTCAATGCGGTGTTCCTGGCGACTTCGGGCCGTTTCCCGGGCGACGACGAGGAGGCCCTGGAGGACCTCGTGGACGCCCTGTGGCACCGGCTCGACGGAGCGGGGGCGGAATCGAGGACCGGATGACGGCGTCTTCCCCGGAACTCCCTCCCCCGTCCGCACGGCCGGAGGGGGGGCACAGGTCTGCCCCGGACCGGGAGCTGCCGACCTGGTCGGAGCTGGCGGACGCGCTATACCTGGCGGCCTGCCAGGACGCTGCTGTACCGCTGTTCGACGCACCGGGCCGGGCGGCCTGGGAGCGCGCCGAACGGCTCTGGCCTTCCGCCCGGGCCGAAGACGGCGCCTCAGGCGATCCCACGGGCTCCGGGGAGCGGCCGGGGAGCGCACCCGGCGAACTCCAGGCGCCCGGACAGCGGGAGGGCGGAACTTCCGACGCGCCCACACCGCAGGACGGCGACCGTCTCGACGACGCCGGAGCACCCGGCGGCCAGGCCGGTGGCCGTTCCAGCTCCGCTGAAGTCCCCACGCCCGGGGAGCAGGGCGGCCACCGTCCGGACGAACTGCCAGCCTCCGGAGCAGGGCACGAGACCGGCGGCCGGCAGGAGAACTTCCCCCCGTTCAGCGTCCTCCCGCCCGTCGCCTCGACCCGGGTAAGTCCGCTGCTCGCCCGCCGCTCCGGCGACGGGCCGTCCCCCGAACAGGCCGGCTGGCCCGCCTCACCCCGACTGGCCGGCTCCCTGGCGCTCGCCCGGTCGCTGCGCCCGCTACGGCGCTTCCGTGACTCGCCCCACGACCTGGAACTGGACGAGGAGGCGACCGCCGAGCGGGCCGCGCTGGCCGGAGTGTGGACGCCGGTGTGCCGGGCGGTTCCGGAGCGGAGTTTCGACATTGTGCTGCTGGTGGACGACAGTCCGTCGATGACCCTGTGGTCACACACCACACGTCAGATCGCCGAGCTGATGGAGCAGACGGCGGCCTTTCGCACCGTACGTCTGGTCCGCTGGAACCTGGACGACGGTTCGACGCCGAACGTTCCGGCGGTCGATCTCCGGCCAGGCGACCGTCATCTGCTGCTGGCCGTCACGGACGGCGGTCACGGCGCCTGGCGCACCGGCCGGGCGGTAACGCTGCTGCACCGGCTCGCCCGATTCTCCTCCATCGCCGTATTGAGCCTGCTCCCTCAGCACCTTTGGGACCTGACCCTGCCCACGCTCACCCGGACCCGGCTCCGGGCGCCGTCATCCGCTGCGCCCAACCGTTCGTACGACGCCGACTGGAAGCACCCGCATGCGGACGTCCTGGGGCCGGATCCGCAGGAGGCCGCCGAGCCGGGCCGTGAGAACGCGATCCCCGTGCCCGTCGTGGAGCTGCGGCCGGCCTCGCTGGGGCGCTGGGCGAAGCTGGTGGCCGCAGAGGACGGCGGCGAATGGCACGGCCTGGCGGCACTGTGGACCGCGCCGGGCCGGGACCTGCGCGCGGCGGCGGTCGGCCCGGTACCCGAGGCACTTGCCGACATCGTGGCCCAGCCGCGGGCCACCGGTGACGGAACCGGGTCCGCCGAGTCGTCGGCGGTACGGCGGGCCAAGCGTGCCGCCGCCATGGTGCGCCGCTTCCGGGCCACCGCCTCTCCCGGCGCATACGCCCTCGCCCAGCGGCTCGCGGCGGCCCCGCTCAATCTCCCGGTGATGCGGTTGCTCCAACAGGCCTTGCCGGGCACGCAGTTCTGGAACCTCGCCGAGATCGTGCTGCTGGGGCTGGTGCGCCGTACCGACGAGACAGCCGACGTCGAGGATGCCCACCGGGTGTCGTTCGATTTCGAGGAGGGCGTGCGGGAAGAACTCCTCGCTCAGGGCAGCCGTACGGAGACGATCCGCGCGTTGCGCCAGATTCAGCAGCATCTCGGTCCGCGCCTGGAGGAGCTGTGGGGCGAAGGCGGACGCGCCCTGGTGGCCCCCGAGGGCGAACCCGCCGACCCTCCCATGACGGACCAGACCCGCCCGTTCGTGGCTCATCTCTACACCGCGCTGTGTGCGGTGTCGGGCCCCTATCTCGCCCGGGCCAACCACCTCGGTCGGCTGCTCCAGCGCACCGGCCCTGGGCCGGGCCGGAAGGCCACCGCCTCTTACGGGGCGCCCACGCCAGGGTACAAGCGGCCATCAGGGTACTCATCGACCGAAATGCGGTCAAAGTTGGAGAATACACCCTCAGACGCGCTACATTACGGGCCTCGAAAAGATCAATCGCCGAATGGGGCGAACACCCCTCGCTCGGCAGGGACTTCACCCCTGGCGCCATCATCCGCCGTCGTTCCGCCCAGTCAGCCCACCACCTCCCCCGCGCCCCCTTCGGCGCGTCCACGACAAGGAGGCATCCCCGTGTCTGCCGGTTTGTCCGTTGCCCCGGGTCAACGAAGCCCGCACGACCCACCCCGCATCTGGGGGAACGTACCGCAGCGGAACCGGAACTTCACGGGCCGGGAGATGCTGCTCGAGAGACTGCAGGAGCGCCTGAGTAGCGGTGTCACCGCGGTGCTTCCGGAGGCCTTGCACGGCATGGGCGGTGTGGGCAAGTCGCAGATCGCCATCGAGTACGTCTACCGGCGCAGCCGGGACTACCGACTCATCTGGTGGATCCCGTCCGAGCAGGAGAACCAGATCGTCCAGTCGCTGATCGAGTTGGGCGAGCAGATGGGCCTGCAGGCGGGTTCGGAGATGAGCGCGGTGCCCGCCGTGCTCGACGCCCTGCGCCGGGGTGAACCGTACAGCAACTGGCTGCTGGTGTTCGACAACGCCGAGAACCCGAAGGAAGTGCGCAAGTACTTCCCGAGTGACGGCCCAGGACGCATCGTCGTGACGTCCCGGAACTTCCAGTGGTCCACCGATGCCAGCTCGCTGGAGGTCGACGTGTTCGCCCGTGAGGAGAGCGTCGGACTGCTGCGTCGCCGCAGCCCCCAGCTCCCCGACGAAGCAGTCGACCACCTTGCCGCCGCCCTCGGTGACCTGCCCCTAGCGGTCGAGCAAGCCGCGGTCTGGCTGGCCGAGACGGGCATGCCAGTGCAGCAGTACCTCGAGGTATACGAGCGCAACTTCACGGAGCTGATGCAGTCCGAGCCTCCCGGCGACTACCCCCTGTCCGTGGCGGCCGCCTGGAACGTCTCCCTGGGCCGCCTGCGCGAAACACGCCCGGATGCACTCCAATTGCTCCAGGTCTGCGCGTTCTTCGCTCCGGAACCGATCGAATGGGACCTCTTCTCAGCCGTACGCGGCATCTCGGTTCCGCAGGATCTGCAGTCCGCGCTCGACGACCCGGTCAAACTCGGTCGGGCCGTGCGGGAGATCGGGCGGTATGCGCTGGCTCGGATCGATCATCGGCAGAACACAGTGCAGATGCACCGGTTGGTGCAGCGGGTACTGATCGAGCAGATGAACGCTCAGGAACGGGCGGTGATGCGCCACGCCGCCCACCAGCTGTTGTCCCATGCCGACCCGAGCACCCCCCAGCGTGCCACGTCCTGGCCTCGCTACTCCTCCCTCCTCAGTCACCTGAGGGCCTCCAACGCGGTCGAGTGCGAGGAGCCCTGGACACGTCGGCTCGTACTGAACGAGGTGTGGTTCCTCCGGGCCCGGGGTGACCATGCGGGCGCCCTGGCCCTGGGGGAGCGGGCCGCGAAGATCTGGCGGGAGCGTCTGGGCGATGATCACGAGGAAGTCCTCGCCCTCGACCAGCAGATCGCCGAGGCGCTACGCGAGCAGGGCATCGACCTGGGGCGTGCGTACAACCTGCAGGCCGGGCTCGTGGAGCGCTATCGCCGCGTCCTCGGCGAGGAGGACGAGAACACGCTCCAGGCTCAGAGCTTCATGGCCACGCACCATCGCAACCGCGGAAACTTCTATGAGGCGCGGGAGATGGACAAGCGGGTCTACGAGACGAGCCAGCGGGTGTTCGGCGACGAGGACCCGGCCACCCTGCTCGCCGCCCACAACTACGCCGTCGACCTACGACTGGCCGGCAACTCGGAAGCGGCACGGGAACTTGACTACGACACCTGGCAGAAGAGGATCGAGGTCCTGGGCGAGGATCACCTCTACACGCTGTCCACCCAAAACTCCTACCTGCTCGATCTCCAGGAGACCGGCCGCTACGAGGAGTCCCTCGAAGGCTACGAGCGGCTGGCCGAAGAGGTGCGCGACAAACTGGGCGAGAACAACCCGCTCACGGCTCAGGTGAACCGCAACCTCTGCGTGACCCGCCGCAAGTTGGGCGATCACGAGGGCGCGTACGCGCTGTCACTGCGGTACATCGGCCTGGTCCGCGAACTCTTCGGCACCGGCGGGCGGCAATACTTGCAGATCGCGGTCAGCCACGCGAACGACCTACGGCAGATCGGCAACATCCAGGAGTCGCGCAAGCTGAACGAGGAGGCTCTGGAGCGGCACCGCAACAGGTATGGCCGGGAGCACCCGCACAGCTACGCCACCGCGATGAACCTCGCGGTGACACTCCGGCTGCTCGGGCAGCCAGAGGCGGCACTGGAACTGGATCAGGAGTCGGTGGAGGGGCTGACTCGCTCGCTGGGCCAGGGCCACCCTCGCACCCTGCTCGCCCGTATGAACCTGGCCAGCGACCACTTCGCCCTCGGCCACCCCGACGAGGCCTACGAAATCGACGCGGCCGTGGCGGAGGAGTCGGCGCGGCTGCGCGAGAACCACCCGGCGAACCTGGCCGTCCAGCTCAATCTGAGCTACGACCTGAAGGCATTGCGCAGGAGCGAGGACAGCGAGCGGTTGTACACCGAGTCCCTGGAGCGGTACCGGACCATCCTGGGCGCAGCCCACCCCGCCACGGTGAACGCCGAGCAAGGGCTTCGGGCCAACGCGGACATCGATCTGATCTCGCTCTAGACCTGACCCGGGACGCTCTCCATGCCCCGGGCGCTCAGCGCGTGCGGGGCGGTCCGGACAGGCTGGTCACCGCTCGTGCCGAGCCATGCGGCCAGTTGCAGGGGGTCGGGGTAGCCGCCCCCTGCGGCCGCGACCGCCTGGCGGACGCCGGCCACCACCTCGGGGCGGTCCAGCAGCAAGGCGGCGCCCGGCCCTGTGGTCCGCTCGGGCAGGATCAGTACGGCACCGATCCACGCCTCGGGCTCCAGCGGGTCCTGGGCCGCCCACTCGGCGTACCCGGCGGCGGCCAGTTCCGTGTCCCCGGCGACGGCCGCGTACTCGGCCCGGCGCGTGGGGTCCCGGCCATACGCCTTCCGGCGGCGGACGAAGTGCTCCGGGGCCGACAGCCGGAGCCGGGCGAGCGGCCCGAACGTGTCGAGCCGGATCGACTCCAGACGCGAACGCAATACCGACGGGGGCCGCGGAGGGGCCGCGCGCCCCGCCGTCCAGGCAGTGGCGATACGTTCCGCCGCGGACTCCGGGATCTCCAGGTGCCGTGCCCGCCACAGGGCACGCCGCAGCGCGCAGTAGTGCCGTGCCAGTGCGTCCGGCCCATCGGGTACATCGTCGTCCTGCCACTGCCTGACGAGCGCCGCGTTCTCATCGACGAACAGCCGGCCAGCCTCGGTGAGGTCTTCGGCGGTCGCGAGCGCGTCGACGGCCTCGCGCAGTTGTTCCCTGAGGACGGCGAACTCGAAGGAGGCACGCTGCGCCTCCGTCCCCGTCACCTGCCTGCGGTGGACGCGCCAGAACCGGGCGACACCGGCGAACGCGAACACCCCGTGCAGCAGGCCGTGCACCGGACGGGGATCGCTGCGCCAGGGTGCGTAATACAGCCGCCGTTCCCCCGCCCCGGCCGGCCCGTCGTCGGCGACCCGCACCAGGGCTACGAGGCTGAGCAGCGCATTCAACTGCTGGTGCCGCATCTCGTGGACGAGGACCGCGGCTGTCTGGACCTCGTCGTACGGCAGGGACAGGGTGATCGCCCCGTAGGCGTCCAACGACGAGGCGCTGGCCACCTGCCCCCCTCTGAGCGTCTGGAATGACCGGGGAACGAGGGCGCGCACGGTCGCCGTCAACGCGGCGGCGTCCGCCGGGCACTCACGCTCCAGCAGGACGTAGGCACCAGCGAGACGGTCCTGCCACATCCGTAATCGTCTCTCAGCCAGCCGGCCGGGAGACTTCGGGGACTGTGTGAAGTCCCGATAGGGCGTCACCGTGTCCAGCCACGGCCCCGCTGCTGCCTCCTTCCCCGGACCCGGTGCAGCGCGCAGCAGCTCCCGCAGCGGACGCCATCCGGGCGCGGACCCGGCGAGGGGACGGGGCAGTCGTACTTCCGTAAGTTCTCCCCGTACGACGGCGTCGGCGTCTCCCACCCGTACCTCCGCCTCGCTCCAGCGGCGCCGCGCAACCGGGCCCGCCACTCCGGCGCCGGGTATCCAGACCATGCCCCGGTGCGCCGGTACGCGAAGCACGGCCGGGACTCCGGCGCGCAGGGCCGCGGCCGCGGCGAGCGCGTGGAACTGGCCGAGGTCGGCCCACAGCGGCGCAGAGGCCGGAGCGCCGGAACCGCTGAGTCGTCTGAGCAGTCGCAGGGCCCAGGCCATGACGGACGGGTCGGCGAGCACCGTCTCGACCGCCTCGGGGGCATGCCGCTGGGCCGTGCACAGCAGTCGCCAGGCTCTCTCGGCCGGCGGGACACCGTCGTGCTGCCGGGTTCGGTGACTTGCCGTCCCGGCGTGGTCGAGCAACGCCCGCAGCACGAGGAGTAGCTGACTGCGTTGAGCAGAGCTCAGCAGGCGCAGATCGACCTCGCTCGGATTGCCCGCCGCTATGGCCCTGAGCGACTCCCGGGATACCCGATGAACATCCAGCGTCCGGGTGGTCACCGCTGCCGCTGCCCCGGCCGCCGCCCGCGCAGGAAACTCATCTCCTCGCTGTTGGCCTCGTCGAGCGTCCCGAAAGCCAGATTCGCCCTGCGGCCCGCCCGGCTCAACGCGCGTCGCAACGCGGGGTCGTCACTGGAGTGCAGCTCCGCCAAAGAGATCCCGGATAGATCGACAAGGTCGGAACAGAAGTCCTTCGCAGACTCTGCCATACCGTGGTTCCCCCTGACGTGGTGGTTTGGCGGCTCGGGGTGCGCTTCCATGGTGGCTGCATTGGCTCGCCAGTGGAAGACGGCCGCAGGTCAACTGCGCAGGCCGGTACGTCCACCGGAACAGGCATCAGGAGGGGGAGAAACATGACGCGGTTGCTGCGGTTCCCGTCGGAGGGCGGCGACGGTTCCCTGGTCGTGGAAGTGGCGGAGGACGAACCGGGCGTCGTCGAGGTCTCTCGCCTGGGGAACGTCGTGGCCGATGCCGCTGCCTCCTTTGAGGAAGGCGTCGACCGGATCCGGAACGCCGCCGCCTCTGCCCTGCGGCGCCTGCGGGACATGCCTCAACGCCCCGACGAGGTCACCTTGGAGTTCGGCATGCGCTTCAACGCCGAACTCGGCGCCGTGATCGCCAAGTCACAGGCAGAGGCGCACATGACGGTGACGATGACGTGGCGAGCGGCCCGGACGACACCTGAGCCAGAGGCTGAGGCCCAAACCGAAGAAGGGCCCGGCGACGCGCGGCCGAACTCCCCGTAATCAGTGCTCGGCCGCCGGGACCGGTATTCAGCAGTTCAAGCCGCTGGCGCGGATCTTTCGCGCACGTCCGGGAATCGGCGGCGGGAGCCTTTGTGTGACCGCGGTGAACGCCGGTGCCTCCGCGCCGTACAGCACCGGGCGGACGGAGGCATGGAAGGCGTGCGGGCATCAGCACCGACAGCCGGTAGCCGCGGGCCTCGGCGATGTCTTCGAGGGCGTACGGCAGGTTGAGGAAGCTGTGCGCCTCGTCGAGATAGAGTCCGACGTCGCGCCGTTGACCTTGGGGGATGTGCGCGCGGCGGGTGGCCGCCTGCCAGATTCGGGCGACGACCACGGAGCCGATGAGATGGGAAGTCTCCGTGCCGAGGGCGTCCTTGGCGATCCGGACCAGGCAGATACCGCCGTCGAGTATCTGGTCCATCTGTCCCCGGCGTATAGCCCGACTCGTCTGCCGCTCTTTGTTTCCGCAGGCCAGAGGCCATGTTTGCTCATATCCGGGCATTCCGGGTGTCAAAAGTGGTTCAGTGGCGTTCTGTAGCAGACATCTCGGATTCTGATGCATTGGAGGCGCATGGACGAGGTGTCCTCTTGCTGGCTTGCTCTGGCTGAGCGTGATCAGGCTCTCCTGTGTGATCGCCGAGTCCTGCCCGTCTCTGTGCTCGTGATCGTCTCCTCGACCTTCACTTGCAGGCGGTAGGGCGAAGGGCTCCTGCGAGGATGTGACTCGCGGGAGCCCCCTCGGCCGCTGGGCGTCTCAGAGCGGAACGACGCCCCGTCGGATGCCGAGCCCGATGAGCGCGGAGCCCGTGATCCCGTCGAGCGCAGTGCAGGCGGAGTCCAGTACGCCGACGTTCCAGGGAGTGGACCTTCTCCTCCTGCATGAACACGTCGGACAGATCGCCTTGCCGGACCTCAACCGGAGCGGGCCCTGCGCCGGCGCGCCTGGTCAGTGCCTGGAGCCGGCAGTCGGCAAGGCGATCTGTCCGACGTCCAGGGCGCAGAAGACATCGATCGACGTGAAGTCGTTGCTGGTCACTGGGCTTTCTCTCTGGGCTTTCTCTCCCCTCCCGGCACAACGAACGGGTGGCCTGTCGAGGCACCGGAGATCGGCAGCCACATTACGCAGCCCTGCCCGTGGGCGGACACGCTTCCATCGGCGATCAACCGATGCCGCCGGGACCAGCGACAGCCTCCCGGATCATCAAGGACAGGGTCAAAGAGTCATACCGGCCCCGATGGCCACGAATCCGAACCGGGCTCCACGGCGAAGGTAATGGGCTCAGTCCGCCGGCCGTCAGGATCCCGCCAGCCCCGGCGGCGCAGCAGTCCGGTCGAGCGTGTCGGCGGTCAGGGCTTCCTCGCTATTGCCTGCCACTCAAGGAGGATATGAAGGATACGCCGCTTCATGACTGTCAAACGGTTGTTGTCTGTGAAGAACTTGAACTACGCTGGTCGTATGTCTCGCACTCTCGCTCTCGTCACCGGTGCCTCCTCCGGGATCGGCGCCGCCTACGCCCGCCTCCTCGCGCCGGACCATGACCTCATCCTGGTGGCCCGGCGTGCGGACCGGCTCAACGACCTGGCCAGTCGGCTTCGCGCAGCCGGTGCCGGGGTGGAGGTTCTGGTCGCTGATCTCTCCTCGCACGACGGAATCGCCGCGGTGACCGGCCGGCTGGCCGCCGGAGACGTCCGGCTGCTGATCAACAACGCCGGAGTGGGCGGCTACGCCCCGCTCACCGATGTCGCCCCGGACGAG
The DNA here is from genome assembly GCF_049974585.1 of Streptomyces sp. UG1. Lineage (NCBI taxonomy): Bacteria > Bacillati > Actinomycetota > Actinomycetes > Kitasatosporales > Streptomycetaceae > Streptomyces > Streptomyces sp. UG1. The sequence continues at coordinate 232,251 of NZ_JBNGGG010000009.1, forward strand.
GTCGACCGGCTGCTCACCCTCAACTCCGTCGCCCCGATCCAACTGGCACGCGCCGCCCTGCCCGGCATGCTCGCCGCCGACGAGGGCGCCGTCGTCACTGTGGCCTCTCTGCTGGCGTTCAGCGGCGGCTGGGACGGCCCGCACATGCCGCGCCGCACCCTGTACGTGGCCGCCAAGGCAAGCACCGTCGCCTTCACCCGCACTCTGGCGGGCGAACTCGCGGACACCGCGGTGCGCGCGCAGGTGGTCTGCCCCGGCATCGTGGCCACGGAATGGAACGGCGGCTCCGGTCATGGCGTCCCCTCGGCGATGTCCCCGGAGGCCGTGGCCTCGGCGAGCCTGGCGAGCCTGCGGCTGGGCGAGACCGTCTGCATCCCCGGCCTGGAGGATCAGGACGCCGGGCTGAAGGCCCTGCTGGACGCGGAGAGCACCTTGATGAACGGCGGCGCCCGCCCGTCACCCGCAACCCGGTACCAGCAGTCGGCACAGTCCTGAGGAGGCGACACGTCGCACCGGTCATCGACCTCCATTCCCACATCCTGGAGGCGGAAGGTGGCCCGGCAGGCATGGGACCACGACGTGATGTCCGGGTTCGGCGCCATCCCCCCCGCCCCCCGCAGATAGCCGACGTCAAAGCCGACGCAGGCCCGGGCCGGCACCGTATCGGCGGCCGAGGCCATGACCTCGTTCACGATGTCCTTCCTTTCTCTCGCAGAGCGATCGCGGAGATGACCGCCGCCCCGGATGAGGTGGGAGAGACTTCCGTCCGGACCTCGAAGGCGAAGATCCGTGCTCTGACGCACAAGACATCGCAGTGGGACCTCGCAGCAACCCTGACCGGCTGGGCCAGATCATGCGAGGACGGGCCGGCTACTTCGAACACGCCGTGGTGAAACGGACTTTCAGCAAACTGGACAACTCCACGTTCTGGAGAATCGCCCACATGCTGTGGGCACGCCACGGCTGGAACTTGGGACAACTCCGCCGCCACCTGACCGCCGCCTCAGGACGATGGAGGACGGACTCGGCCCCGGCCAGGCCCAGCTAGCGCCGGTGATGTGTCCATCCGGTCCTTCACCAGGCGCCGGCACGCCCTCGATCACGCCTGTGGCGATCGGCCGGCCCTCGGCGAGCGCGATGTCGTAGCCGAGGTAGGGGAGTTTGGCCCGCAGGTAGCCGACCGTCCTGTCCACCCCGAAGCGCCGCTGGCCGTCCAGCTCTCCTCCGTCCGTCCCGCGCTTCGAGCGCGTTGGCCACCTGCTCGGCCCGGCCCTGGAGGATCTCCAGGGCGATCTCGCCAACCACCTCTCGGCGGCGGGGTCGGTCTTGGCGAAGAAGGACCAGGCCGCGCTCCACGCGTGCTCCAGCACGTGAACGAAGTCGATCAACAGGCGCATTCCCAGCCCGCGCGCATCGCACTGATCATGGATCACATCCAGCTGGTGGCGGGCCCCGTCGACCAGCATCACCCACTCCCGCTCACGGCCGGGATCGCGCCGCACGGCCTCGTCGGACACCGCCGCGATCACCTGATCGGCGTCGCGTTCGACCGAGGCGGTCAGCCGATTCGCCTGCGCCGTGGGCCGCTTGGCGGGTGCGGGCCGGTCGCCATCGCCACGCCCGATCACATCGCCGGGCTCACGCGGCGTCGGGCGCGAGGTCGTAGGCCGGGTCGGCGGTCGCCCTTCGCTTCCGCCCGTTCTTCTCCCCGCCGGCCAGGAGGCGAGAAGAACGGCCCGGCCCCGGCCGCAGCCTTCTCGGCGGCAGCCCTTCTGGTCTCCTCGCGCAGCGCCTCCGGGCGCATCACCATCCCCTCTATGCGTGCACAGCCTGCCCCTGGACCTTGACGGTCCAGCGGCAGAGGTGCCACTGACGGTGATGAAAGTGTCTTCGGTCGCGCTTCAGGCGGATACTGTCGCGCTGTATCTGTGGCTCACTGAGACGGCTCCTCGACCGCGGTCCGGCCGCGTCAGCGGACGCGGTGGCCTGCCCGGTAGACCGCGCGGACATCGGTGACCGCGGAGATGTCGTCGACCGGAGAGCTGCCGAGCACGAGGAGGTCGGCGTCCGCGCCGGGGCGCAGCACGCCCTTGCGTCCGCCGAGGCCCACCGCTTCGGCGGCCACGGCGGTCGCGGACCGCAGTACATCAAGGGTCGGCATCCCCAGTCGGGAGAGCTGAGACAGCGCATAGGGCAGGACGTCGTGGGGCTTGGAGGGCTCGATACCGGCGTCGGTGCCGGCGACAATCCGGGCACCCGAGGCGACGACCTTGGCCCCCAGGTCCCCCATGGCCTCGACACGGGCGGCCACGGCCGGAGGAGGCGGCGCCGACCCCGGAACGAAGCCCAGCGTGAGGCTGACGACGATTCCTCGCCGCACGACCTCGTCCAGCAGCTCCGGGCGCAGGCCGACGCCCTCGGCGGTGAAGAAGGTGAAGTGCTCGATGGTGTCGAAGCCTGCGGCTATCACGTCTCCGATCGCCTCGGCGGCGTGGACGTGTGCGGCCGCGGTGAGCCCGAGCCGGTGCGCTTCTGCGACGACCAGCCGCAGGTCGGACCGGCCGTACTGCTGCTGCAGCGGACTGGAGCCGGGAGTCAGGTTGCCGCCGCTGGCCATCACCTTCACCACGTCGCAGCCGCGCTCGGCGCGTTCCCGTACGGCTGCCCGCAGCGCGTCGGCCCCCTCGGTCTCACCGCCGAGGAAGTGGCAGTGGCCGCCGCGCGTGGTGATCGGCGGGCCTGCCGCGACGATCTCCGGCCGCTCGGTGGGCGGCACCAGGTCCCGCAGCTCCAGGGTGAGGTAGTCGCGGTCGCCCAGATCCCGGACGGTCGTGATGCCGGTCTGCAGCGCGGTCGCCGCGGAGGCGCGCGCGGTCTTCAACACGGTGTCGCGGTCGCCGGACGCCACGTGCGCCACGGCGTCCGGGCCGGCGTCCCAGCACAGATGTACGTGAGCGTCGATCAGCCCGGGAAGCAGCCACCCGTCCGGCCCGAAGTCCGTGACCGTCGCGTGCTGCGGCGGCGGGGCTCCGGTGACGTCCACGTCACGGATCACGCCGTCCTCGACCAGCACCATGCCGGGGCGTCCCTTGATGCGGGCGCCGTCGAAGACGTGCCCTGCCCGTAGCGCCTGAAGTGCGCTGTGTATCACTGTCAGCTCCAAGAGAGAGTGTCGTGCGGTGAGTTCGCTCGATCAGGTATGTGCGTACCGGTCGGTGAAGGTCGGTCGACGCCTCCGGACGGGCGCGATGCGAGCAGGGCGCGCACCACCCGTCTGCTCCACGCCGGGGCGGGGGCCAGGGCGTGCGTGGGCGTGCGTGGGCGTGACGGGGGCGCAATCGCCGCGTCGACCGGCTGAAGCAAGGTCATCGGTGTGCGGTGAGGGGAGCGCAAGGCCCGCACGGTCGGCCTCGGCGGCAAAGCCCTGCCCCTCAAGTCGTGCAGGACTGCTCGGGTGTCTCCGGACGGCGTGTGCCGCCGCCTTATGCCACCGCCTTCGGCTCATGACAGACCACCACGCCCGACGGCGGCCAGCAGGCCCGTGCCGCGGACCAGGACGTCGGTGTCGGGCAGCACCTCGTGGCGGGGGTCCATGGTGATCACGGTTGCCCGGCGGAAGAGGACGAGGGGCCGGCCGGGTGCGAACGTCACCGGCGCGGCCGCCGGTGCCGGGGATGCCGTCGCGTTCGCGGAGGCGGAGGCGGCCCCCCCTAGGCCGGCGCCCACTCCCACGGCCGTGGCGCCGAGCGCGCCGGCAGCGGCGGGAAGTACCCGATCTTGTTTCTGGTTCTTCTGTCCTTCTGGTGGTCTGGGTTGTTCTCGGCCCGTGTCGCAGACGTCCGGTCATCGGTCGTAGGCGAGGCGGGCCTGGCGGGGCACCGGGCCGAAGGCGCCGGCGTGGAAGTCGGTGAACGCCTTGGTGATCTCCACCTTGGTGTTCATCACGAACGGGCCGCCGACGGCGACGGGTTCGCGCAGGGGAGTGCCGCTGTAGACCATGACGCGGGCGGGCTGTTCGGGGTCGACGGTCGCCAGGTGCAGCGAGGTGGCCGCCGGAGCACCGCCGTCCTCCCCGCTCCTCCTCGTGACGGGGTCGGACCAGCCGGTCTGCCCCGCGTGCAGTTCCCGGCCGCCGATCAGCAGGCGCCCGCTCATGACGTGGGCGAACAGCCGGTGTTCGGCGGGGACTTGCAGGTCGTAGGAGGCATCGGGGTCGAGCGTGGCGACGACGCCCTGCACCGGGTGACGGGTGTCGGCCGCGCCGGTGACGCCGCCGACGGTGCCGGCGTGGACGTCGATCGTCACACCCGGCGCGTGAACGCGCGGCATGGCGGCCTTGGTCAGGTCCTGATAGCGCGCCGGCGTCAGCTTCTGCTCGGCGGGCAGATTGAGCCACATCTGCAGCACGTGCGCGTGCTCGTCGCGGTAGGCGAGCTCACGGTGGATGATGCCGCGCCCGGCGGTCATCCACTGCACCTCACCGGCCTGCAGCGCCCCGGCGTGGCCGAGGTTGTCGCCGTGTTCCAGGACGCCGTCCACGACGGTGGTGACGGTCTCCAGGCCGCGGTGGGGGTGCCACTCGAAGCCGGGGGCGGAGAACCAGTCCTCGACCAGGGCGAGGAAGGGGTCGGTCAGGGCCGGGTCGGTCGGCACGAAGACGAGTGCCTTGTCGTCGACCTGCGCGTCGGGGCCCAGCTGCTGCCTGGTGGTGATGCGGGTCAGCGTGCGCTCACCCGGCAATTGTGCGGTCATGGTTGCTCCGTGATGCCGATGCCCGGCTCTCGAAGGGAGACGGGTGATGAGGGGGGGATGGACAGGGTTCAGGCGACGCGCAGGGCGATCTTGCCGCGCGTGTGGCGGGTCGCGAGGGCTTGGAGCGCCGTGGCCGCGTCCGCCGGTGCGTAGGTCGTTCGTCCGACGGGAATCCTGATCGTGCCGTCGGCGAGATGCCGCGCCACGCGCCCGAGGATCTTGGGGCACGGCCCCGCGCACGACGTTGGTGCGGTCTGGGCCATGACCTGCGGCGTAGGTCGGCGAGGCGACGCGGCCGCCGTCCTTGACGACTCCCGCGAACGGCGTGATCCCGTACGCGGTCACGGCGTCGACGAGCGCGTCCACGCCGCCGGGGTGTTTCCTGCCTACGGCGGCGACGAGGCCACCCCCGGGCGCGAGCACGTCGCTCGCGCCCGGGGCGCGCAGGTACTCCTCGTCCTCGGGCCGTTCTGGCGCCAGGACGGTTGCACCGGCCGCCCGGGCGAGTGGTACGGCGATGCCGCCGATCCCGCGGGTCGCACCCACGGCAAGGACGGTGTCGCCGGGTGCCAGGTCCAGCGCGTCGACCGTCATGAGCGCCGTACTGGCCGTCGGCGCGGCCGCACCGGTGGTCGCGGTGTCGATGTGGGCGGGCTTGCGGGGCAGTGTGTGCCCGCCGGTCACGACGTGTTCGGCCCAGGCCCCGTCGCGAACGGTCTCCGCCATGGGTACGGCCCCGAAGACCTCGTCGCCGACCTCCACCTCGCTGATGCCTTCACCGACGGCCTCGACGATCCAGGCGAAGTCCCGGCCCAGTGTGATCGGCAACTCGTCCAGCCGGTTCACTGAAGACGCCTGGACGCGGACCAGTACCTGCCAGGGCCCCGTGGTCGGCTCCGGAACGTCCTTCACGATTGCTCCCTCGAGTACAGGGCCCGACCAGCGGACCAACGATCGTCCATGACATATCATGAATGTATTTGATGCGTCATGCATTTAGCTGCACTGGTCCGATGGTCGGAGAGGTGGACGCCATCGACCCCGTTCAGAACATGGTGTTGTCGTTCGCCGCCGAAGTCTCCGGCGCGTCTTGGAACACGTCCCAGTGCTCGACGTGACTGTGAACGGCAACCAGGTCACCCTCCGCGGTGATCCGCTTGGGCGTGACCGTCAGCTTCGGGAACGCTCCGAAGTACGCCCCCAGTCCGGCCTTGAGACCCTCCACCCCGTCGGCGGTGTTCGGGTTGTGCTGGTGATACTCGGGGCCGACGTACTTGTCGACGGCGGCCAGATCCTTCTTCACCATGAGCTGGTTGACGTACGCCGCGACGAGCCGCTTGTTGTACGCGGTCCGCCACCTCGGCCCCGGCGTCTCCGTCTGCGGCCAACTCTCCGTCGAGAACATGTCGTTGCCGTTGGCGGACGAAGACGGCCGTGCCGCGCGTGCCCGGGGTCAGGGCGACGTTGGAGTGTACGAGTACGAGCACCAGGTCACCCTCGGATATCACCCGCTTGATGTCGTACTCGGCGTCCGGGAACCGCTGGTGGAGGTCCGTACCGAGCTTCTTCAGCGCCTCGGCGCCGTCGGGCGTGAGCGGGTTGTGCTGGATGTGGTCCGGGCGGACGTAGCGATCGACGACCTTGGTGTCGCCCCGCTCGAACAGGCCCTTGAGGGCGCGTACGGTGACGGCCTTCTGGTGGTTGAGGCGGGCGAAGTCACCATAACCGGAGTGGGTGCCATAACCGGAGTGCCCGGCGGGAGCGGTGGGCGGCGCGGCGACGGCGGGTACGCCGACGGCGCCCAACAGGGCGGCGGAGGCCACGAAGGCGACGAGTGCTCTGTGGGCATGGGTGGTGGGGGTCATGGTGCGCGGGTTAGTGCAACAACGCCCGTGTCGCGCAGTTCCCCGCGCCCCAGCGCGTCCGGTCCCTCCTGGCTCGGCGTGACGTCGACACGGCCGTCTCGCCGCCCGCCACGCGTCGACGATCGCCGGCGGCATCGCCGGGTACCGCTGACCTGGCCGCGGCGGTGACCTACGGCTCCCGGACCGCCTCGACCACCTGCCCGAGCAAGGCGGTGAGTTGCGCGGTGCCGTCCGGGCCCAGCCGCTCGACGACGCGGCGCTCGATGTCCGCGACGATGCGGCTGGCGGAGTCGAAAGCCTCACGGCCGGCGTCGGTGAGGTGGAGCTCCTGCACATGGCGGTGCAGCGCGTGCTGCCGGCGCTCCAGCTGGCCGCGCCCCTCCAGTCGCGTCACCAGTGATGCCACGGCCTGGGGGGTGACGTTCAGGCGGCGGGCGGCCTCCGCGCCTGTGAGGCCGGGTTCGTCATGGATGCAGAACAGCAGGGAGTAGTGCGCGGGCGCCATGTCCAGGGTGCGCAGCCGCTGCCCCTTGAGTGCCTGCACGGCGAGTTCCGCCCTCCGCAGGGCCCAGATCGCTCCGACATCGCCACCAGGCGTCTTCTCGTCATCCGTGGTCACGCGAGCAGGATACGGGAGTTCACGAATATCAAACCCTTGCTTCACGTGTACCAACCACCTTGCTATCAAACACTTGATTCTCGACAGGCGCTTGGTTAATGCTGGGCGCATGTCCCGAACTCTTGCTCTGATCACTGGGGCCTCGTCCGGCATTGGCGCTGCCTATGCCCGGCTCCTGGCGTCCGACTGCGACTTCGTCCTGGTGGCCCGGCGGGTGGACCGGCTGAACGAGCTGGCCGCCGAACTGCGCGAAGCAGGTGCCGCCGTCGACGTTCTGCCTGCCGACCTCGGTACGCACGACGGCCTCGACGCGGTGACCCACCGCCTGGCTGCCGGAGACGTCCGGCTGCTGATCTGCAGCGCCGGAGTCGGCGGCTTCGCACCGCTCACCGACGTCGACGCCGTCGAGATCGATCGGCTCCTCACACTCAACGCCGCCGGCCCCATGCGTCTGGTGCGGGCCGCCCTGCCAGGGATGCTGGCCGCCGGTGACGGCACCGTCATCACCCTCGCCTCGCTGCTGGCCTTCACCGCCGGTCAGGAGATGCCGATGTTGCCGCGCACCCTGTACGCGGCCGCGAAGGCCGCCACGGTCACCTTCACGCGGACGCTCACACACGAACTCGCCGGCACCGGCGTCCATGCCCAGGTGGTGTGCCCGGGGGTGGTGGCGACGGAGTTCCACGGCGGCTTCGGCCACGGCTACCCCTCCGCCATGACGGCCGAGGGTGTGGCACACGCCAGTCTCGCCGGCGTCCGCATGGGGGAGTCCGTCTGCTTCCCTGGTCTGGAGGACCAGGCTGCCGCGCTCGACGCCCTCCTGACCGCCGAATCCGCCCTGCTGGCCGGCAACCATTCTTCCCCGGCCGCCCGTTACGGGCACCTGCACGTCGCCTGAGCAGCGGGCCCCGCACCGCCCTTGCCGCGACAGCCGAGGCGGAGGCGGGTGCACACGCGAGACCGCGGTTCGGCGCCCGGCTCGGGGCGGGGCGAGGGTGCGGCAGGAGACGCCCCGTACGCCCCGTACGCCCCGCCCCGACAGGTTCGCGCCGATCAGCAGGACCATCCGTACCCCGCACCGAGGAGTGGGCATGTCCACCGAACTTCCCGACTCAGCCGTGTCTCCCCCCGCCGAATCCGGCTCGGCACCGACCCGGCGTACGTTCATCGCGACGACCACGGTGGTCGGAGGGGCCGCCGTGGCCGGCGGCCTGGTCGCGGCGCCCCTGCTCGGCTCCGAGGAAGCGGCCGCCGCCGAGGCGCCGCACGGCAGCCGCGTCTCCCTGACGGTCAACGGCGTCCGGCACACCGTCACGATCGACAACCGCACCTCGCTCCTCGACCTGCTGCGCGAGCACCTGGACCTGACCGGTTCGAAGAAGGGCTGCAACGCCGGTGCCTGCGGCGCCTGTACCGTCCTGGTCGACGGCCGCCGGGTCAACTCCTGCCTGACGCTGGCGGTGCGGCTGGACGGCGCCGAGGTCACCACGATCGAGGGCCTGGCCAAGGGCGACCGGCTCCACCCGCTTCAGCAGGCGTTCATCGACCAGGACGCCTTCCAGTGCGGCTACTGCACCCCGGGTCAGATCATGTCCGGTGTCGCCTGCGTCCAGGAGGGCCACGCCGGCTCGGCGGAGGAGATCCGGGAGTGGATGAGCGGCAACCTGTGCCGCTGCGGCTGCTACGTGAAGATCGTGCGCGCGGTCGAGCAGACCGCGGGCGGGAAGTGAGGGCCGGTTCCCATGCATCCCTTCACGTACACCAAGGCCGCGGACACGCGCGAAGCCCTCGATGCCGGTCGGCGCGGCGGGCGTTACATCGCCGGCGGCACCACCCTCGTCGACCTGATGCGGGAGACCGTCGAACACCCCGGCTCGCTGGTCGACATCAGCGCCCTGCCCCTGCGCGAGGTCACCGCCACCAAGAGCAGGGGCCTGCGCATCGGCGCCCTGGTGACCATGAGGGAGGCCGCCGCCCACCCCACGGTCCATGCCCTGTACCCCGTCGTCTCGCAGGCGCTGGAACTGAGCGCGTCGCCCCAACTGCGCAACATGGCCACCATCGGCGGCAACATCATGCAGCGCACCCGGTGCACGTACTTCCGTGACGTGACCGCCCCTTGCAACAAACGCCAGCCCGGCTCCGGATGCGCCGCGCTGCACGGCTACAACCGCAGCCACGCGATCCTGGGCACCACCGACGACTGCGTGGCCACCCACCCCTCCGACGCCGCCGTGGCCTTCGCGGCGCTGGAGGCGACCGTCCACCTGCTCGGCCCGGCCGGGGAGCGGACCGTGCCCTTCGCCGACTTCCACCTCAAGCCGGGCAGCACGCCCCACCACGAACAGGCCCTGCGCCCCGGCGAGTTGATCACCGCGGTGGAGATCCCGCCCTACCCGCGCCCGCTGAAGTCCGGCTACCTGAAGGTACGCGACCGGCAGTCCTACGAGTTCGCGCTCACCTCCGCGGCCGTCGCCCTGCACCTGCGACGCGGCGTGATCCGCGAAGCCAAGGTGGCCGCCGGAGGCGTGGGCACCGTCCCCTGGAAACTGCCCGCCGTCGAGCGGGAGCTCATCGGACAGCGGCCGTCGAACGCCCTGTGGACCAAGGCCGCCGAGCGGGCGGCCGACGGGGCCCGGCCCCTCCAACACAACCGTTTCAAGGTCGAGTTGCTCAAACGGACCGTCGAGCGCCAACTGCGCGTCGTAGGAGGTGGCAAGTGAGCCCGCAGCCACAAGCAGCCGTCGGAGCGGCGGTCCCCAGAGTCGACGCCCGGCTGAGGGTCACCGGGCAAGCGAAGTACGCCGCCGACCACAACCCCGACGGGGTCGTGCACGCGGTCATCGTCGACAGCAGCGTCGGCCGCGGCCGCATCACCGGCATCGACACCCGCGCCGCCGAAGCCCAGAAGGGCGTACTGAAGGTGATCAGCCACCTCAACGCGCCCGAACTCCCTCCCGTCGAAGGGCAATTCCCGCCGGGCAAGCCGCTGCAACCCTTCCAGGACGACCGCATCCGGTTCTTCGGACAGCCCGTCGCCGTCGTGGTGGCGGCCACACTGGAGACCGCCCAGCACGCCGCGAGCCTGGTGAAGGTCTCCTACGACGCCCAGCATCCCGCCACCGATCTGGCCGCCGCCGACCCCGCCGGCGAGCCCGAGACCTATGCGCGCGGCGACGCCGACGAAGCCCTGGACTCGGCCGCCGTCCGGCTGGACATGACGTACCGCACTGCCCGCAACCACCACAACGCCATGGAACTGGCCGGCCTCGTCGCCCGCTGGGACGGCGACAAGCTCACCCTCTGGGAGAAGAGCCAAGCGACGCAGTACACCGCGTTCGGCATGTCCGGCGCGCTCGGCATGCCACCGGACGACATCCACGTCATCTCCCCGTACATCGGCGGGGCCTTCGGCAACGCCTTCAGCGTCTGGCCGCACTCCGTCATCGCCGCCATCGCCGCGCGCGAGGTCAAGCGCCCCGTCAAACTCACCCTCACCCGCAGGCAGCTCTACTTCGGCGTGGGATACCGGCCCGCCTACGAGTACGAACTGAGCCTGGGCAGCAACCGCCGGGGGCGCCTGGCGGCGTCGGCGCACGACGCGCGCGCCGAGACCTCCAGATACGAGACACACATAGAAGACGTGCTGGTCCCCGGCCGGATGCTCTACAGCACCCCCAACGTCCGCCAGGCGTACCGGCACGTACCGCTGGACGTGAACACACCGACGTGGATGCGCGGCCCCGGCTACTCCAGCGGTGCCTTCCCCGTCGAGTCGGCGATGGACGAGCTCGCCCACGAACTGGGACTCGACCCCATCGAACTGCGGCTGCGCAACGAGCCCGCCGACGACGAGTCCACCAACCTGCCGTTCTCCACGCGCCGCCTGCGCGAGTGCTACCGCGTGGGCGCTCGCGAGTTCGGCTGGCAGCGGCGCAGGCCCAAGCCCCGCTCAAGGCGCGAGGGCGACTGGCTCATCGGTATGGGCATGGCCGCCGGCGTCTACGACACCCTGCGGTCCGAGTCCCGGACATCCGTCCGGCTCGACGCCGACGGCACCGCCCTGCTCCAGGCCGCGACCGCCGACATGGGCGCCGGCACCGCCACGTCCATGACGCAGCTCGCCGCCGACGCCCTCGGCCTGCCCATGCGCCGGGTGACCTTCCGGCTCGGCGACTCCCGTCTGCCTCCGGCCGCCGGCCACTTCGGTTCGCAGACCATGGCCAGCGTCGGATCCTCCGTCCAGGACGGCTGCGACAAGGTGCGGCGGCAGGCGATCGAACTCGCCGTCGGGGACGAGGAGTCACCGCTGCACGGCGTCGACCCCGCCGACATCGTCGTACGAGGAGGCCGACTGCACGTGAAGGTCGACCCCGCGCGCGGGGAGACGTACCAGCGGCTCCTGGCCCGCAACAACCGCACCCACCTCGAAGCGATGGGCTCGTACGCCGGGGCGCCGGAATCGGCGAGGTTCTCCTTCTACGCCTACGCCGCGACCTTCGCCGAGGTCGCCGTCGACGCCCGCCTCGGCCTGGTACGGGTGCGGCGCATGGTCGGCGTGTACGACGCGGGGCGCATCATCAGCCCGAGACTCGCCGACAGCCAGGCCCTCGGCGCCATGACCGGCGGTATCGGCCAGGCGCTCCTTGAGCAGACGGTCACCGACCACCGCGACGGCAGGATCGTCAACGCCAACCTCGCCGACTACCTCGTGCCCACCCACGCCGACATCCCCGAACTGAAGGCGATCTACATCGAGGGGGAGGACTTCGAAGCCGACCCGATCGGCGTGAAGGGGCTCGGAGAGATCGTGCTCGTCGGAGTGGCGCCCGCCATCGCCAACGCGGTCTTCAACGCCACCGGCCGCCGGATCCGCGAACTGCCGATCAAGCCCGAAGCCCTGCTCTGAACCAGGGCGGCAAAGGGATCCCTGCGCTGTCCGGCCGGGGCCCTGAGACCGCCGCACCGATCGGCCCGCCGCCGCGCCCCTCTATCCCCATGTCGGCGCGGCGGCGGGTTTCCCCACGCCCTCCAGGAGAGCCCCCCATGCTGAACATCGCGGACACGCTGTCCCGCTGGTGCCGCGAGGCCCGCCCCTTCGCCCTGGCCACCGTCATCCAGG